>NZ_QXMN01000109.1:0-3240 GCF_003581445.1 Acidovorax cavernicola
CTATAATCTCGCTCACATTCTCAAAAAAGTCGTGCAACTCGTTGTTTTGTGCGACTTTTTTGATTCTGCTACACTGTTTTTCTACTTTTGCTGCTTGGAGCATTTGGATGCACCACCGTCACCGCACCGTGATTGCCCGTCTCTTTCAGGCTTCGGCCGTGCTTGCCTTGAGCGGGATGCTGGCCCTTCCAGGGGCTTACGCGGCGCAGAAGAAAGTGGCGAAAAAGCAGCAAGCCAGCAGCGCAAGCAAGCCCGCGCGTGCCAGCAAGGCCGTCAACACTTCCAAGGCCAAGGCCGCGCCGCGCAAGCAGGCCGCAGCGGGCAAGTCCGGCCGGGCCGTCGCGGCCAGCGCCCGCAGCCCGGTGCGAGCGGTCGCTTACGCGCCCGCGCGCCAGTCGTTCGGCCAGCTCGCCGGCCTGCATGACGTCACCGACCCGCTCGATCTGAAATCGAGCGTGGCCCTGGTGGTGGACCAGGATACGCACGAAGTCCTGCTGAGCAAGAACGACCATGCGGTGCTGCCCATTGCTTCGCTGACCAAGCTCATGACCGGGCTGATCATCTCCCAGGCCCGGCTGCCGATGGACGAAGTCCTGACCATCACCCAGGACGACGTGGACACCGAGAAGGGCAGCAGTTCGCGCCTGCGCGTGGGCGCGACGCTCACGCGTGGCGAAATGCTGCATCTGGCGCTGATGTCGAGCGAGAACCGCGCCGCCCATGCGCTGGGCCGTACCTATCCCGGCGGCCTGGCGGCGTTCGTGACGCAGATGAACGTCAAGGCCAAGCTGCTGGGCATGACCGATACCAAGTATGTCGAGCCCACGGGCCTGTCGAGCCGCAACCAGTCGAGCGCGCGTGACCTCGCGGTGCTGGTCAATGTCGCCCATGGCGATCCGCTGGTGCGCGAACTCAGCACCTCGCCGGGCTACGAAGTGGCCCAGGGCCCGCGCACGCTGCAATACAACAACACCAACCGCCTGGTGAAGAGTCCGGCCTGGGAAATCGGTCTGCAGAAGACCGGCTATATCTCCGAAGCCGGCCAATGCCTGGTGATGCAGGCCGAAGTCGCGGGCCGCAAGCTGATCATGGTGTTCCTCGATTCCGCCGGCAAGTTCAGCCGCCTGGCCGACGCCGAGCGCGTGCGCCACTGGGTCGAAAACCAGGCCGGCGCGGCCGCAGTCCTGGCCAGCCACAAGATAAAGGGCTGAAAGCCTCCGGCCTTTTAAACTGGCGTGTCCCGGCGCAGGGACCGCAAGCCAGGAGCCTCCAAGCGGCGCAAGCCGCTCGGGGGCTTTGATTTATCCGGCTGTACTGGTGGCGGGCATGCCATCCACCGAGCGCCAGCCGGCGAAGCCCAGCGACATGGAAATTTCCGCGGCCGTGGACTGCAGCCGGGGCAGCCAGCCGTCGTCGATGCGATCGGCGGGTGCCGAAATCGACAGTCCCGCGACCAGCTTGCCCTGGTCGTCATAAATGCCTGCGGCAATGCAGCGCACGCCCAGTTCCAGTTCTTCGTTGTCGCGCGCAATGCCGTATTGGCGCGCCTTGGCGAGTTCGTGCTCGAGCACGCTGAGCTGGGTGATGGAGTTGTGCGTATTGCCCGCGAGGCCGGTGCGCGTGGCGTAGGCGCGCACGCGCTGCGGGTCGTCGGCGGCGAGGAACAGCTTGCCCGTGGACGTCAGGTGCAGCGGCGCATGGCCGCCGATGGCGCGCACCACCTGCATTCCCGAGCGCTCGCTGTAGGTGCGCTCCACATAGACGATTTCATCGCCCTGGCGCACGCTCAGGTTCACGGGCTGCTGGATCTGCTTGTGCAGCAGGCGCATGGGCACCATCGCGGCTTCGCGCACATTGAGGCGCGCCTTGACCAGGTTGCCGAGCTCGAGCAGGCGCATGCCCAGGCGGTAGCTGCCCGACTCGGGGCGGTCGACGTAGCGGCCTATGGTCAGGTCGTTGAGGATGCGGTGGGCCGTGGACGGATGCAGGCCGGTTTTTTCGCTGATTTCCTTGAGCGACACCGCTTCCTCGCGCGAGGCCAGCACGTCGATGAGGGTGAACATGCGTTCGAGAACTTGGACGCTGGGTGCGGAGGGGGTGCCGGGATCGGATATTTTCATAATGCGGAAGCGGGACGGCAATGCGCGATTCTAGCGCCTGCCCGCGGGCAGCTGCAGGAGTGGCGCCGCGCGCCTACGAAAGCGGTTCGCTGCGCGCCGGGCGCGGCGCGCGGTCTATGCGCTCCCAGACGTCCTGGGTGCGCACTTCATGCGGCAGAAAGCGCGACTTGTAGTCCATCTTCGTGCTGCCTTCTATCCAGTAGCCGAGGTAGACGTAAGGCAGGCCCATGGTGCGCGCCTGCTCGATCTGCCACAGCACATTGAACGTGCCGTAGCTCACATGGGGCTCGGGTTCGTAGAAGGTGTAGACCGCCGACAGGCCGTCTTCGAGCACGTCGAGGATGGAGACCATTTTCAGAGCACCCGGCGCATCGCCGGTCGCGGGCGCGCGGAATTCCACCAGCCGCGAGTTGACGCGGCTTTGCAGCAGGAACTGGGTGTACTGGTCGATGCGGTCTTCGTCCATGCCGCCGCCGCTGTGGCGCTGGCGCTGGTAGCGCAGGTAGAGTTGGTAGTGTTCGTCGCTGAAGCTCAGGCGGCAGATCGAGACCTGCAGGTCCTGGTGCCGGACCAGGGCGCGGCGCTGGCTGCGATCGGGGCGGAACGCGCTGGTCAGCACGCGCAGTGGAATGCAGGCGCGGCAGCCGTCGCAGTAGGGCCGGTAGGTGAACATTCCGCTACGTCTGAAACCCATTGTGACCAGTTCGGAGTAGGTCGCGTTCTGGATCAGATGGCTGGGCGTGGCCACCTGCGAGCGCGCCATCCGCCCGGCAACGTAGCTGCAGGGATAGGCCGCAGTTGCGTAGAACTGCAGGGCCTGAAGAGGGAGGTCGTTGAGTTGCGTCATGCGGGGCTCAGCCAGTCCCAGTATACGGCGTCGAAGCGCCAATCCATACGCGGCCGTTGGCGCTGGCGCTCGACCTCGGCCAGAAATTCGCGCCGCGGCATGGTTCGCGCTCCCAGCGAGGCCAAGTGGGGCGTGGCCTGCTGGCAGTCGATCTGCGTGGCCCCGTGCCGGCGGCATAGCGCGACCAGTGCGGCGAGCGCGATTTTGGAGGCATCGGTCGCATGCGCGAACATCGACTCGCCGAACACCGCGTGGCCGAGCGCGACGCAGTAC
>NZ_QXMN01000110.1:0-3236 GCF_003581445.1 Acidovorax cavernicola
GCCCGAAATCCTGGGCCGGCTCGAGTTCCTCGAAGAGGTGGGCCTGGGCTATCTGACGCTGGACCGCGGCGCGCCCACGCTCAGCGGCGGCGAAGCGCAGCGCATCCGGCTCGCGGCGCAGCTGGGCAGCAACCTGCAAGGCGTGTGCTACGTGCTCGACGAGCCGACCATAGGCCTGCATGCGCGCGACAACCACATCCTGCTCAACGCGCTGCACAAGCTCGGCGACAAGGGCAATACGCTGGTCGTGGTCGAGCATGACGAAGACACCATTCGCCGCGCCGACCATGTGATCGACATCGGCCCGAGCGCAGGCAAGCGCGGCGGCCGTCTGGTCGCCGAAGGCAGCCCCGCCGATGTGATGCAGGCCGAGGATTCGGTCACGGGCCGCTACCTGCTGCACGCGATGCGCCATCCGTTCCAGCCGCGCCGGCCCGTGGTCTGGCCGCCGGTCGCGCCTGTGGCCGAGCCTGAGGCGGCCGAGGCGCCGAAGAAGCGCACGAAAAAGCAGATCGCCGCCGATGCCGTCGCGGCCTTGCAGGCCGACAGCGCGGCCGCGAACGCGGCGCTGGCCCAGCCGCTGCCGCGCGGGTCGCTGGGCAGCGGCCCGCAGCGCTGGCTCACGGTGCTCGGCGCCGATCTGCACAACCTGCAGCGCGTCGACGCCCATGTGCCGCTCAAGCGCCTGGTGGCGGTCACGGGCGTCAGCGGCTCGGGCAAATCGACGCTGGCGCGCGACGTGCTCTGGACCAATGTCGCGGCCTGGGTCGGCCAGCGCAGCACCCATGCGGGGCGCGAAGCCATGGACGCGGGCCAGGCGCCCGCGCTGATCGGCTGCGCGGGCCTGCGCGGCTTCGAGACCATAGACCGCGTGCTCGAAGTCGACCAGACGCCCATCGGCAAGACGCCGCGCTCCTGCCCCGCGACCTATATCGGTTTCTGGGACACGATACGCAAGCTGTTCGCCGACACGCTCGAAGCGCGCGCGCGCGGCTACGGCCCGGGCCGCTTCTCGTTCAACACCGGCGAAGGCCGCTGCCCGGCCTGTGAAGGCCAGGGCCTGCGGACCATCGAAATGAGCTTCCTGCCCGACGTCAAGGTGCCTTGCGACACCTGCCACGGCGCGCGCTTCAACCCCGAAACGCTGGCCGTGACCTGGCGCGGCAAGAGCATAGGCGACGTGCTGCAGATGGAAGTCGACGAAGCCGTCGATTTCTTCGCCAGCATGCCGGCCATCGGCCACCCGCTGCAGTTGCTCAAGGATGTGGGCCTGGGCTACCTGACGCTGGGCCAGCCTTCGCCCACGCTCAGCGGTGGCGAAGCCCAGCGCATCAAGCTCGTGACCGAGCTGACCAAGGTGCGCGACGACATCGCGCGCCGCGGCAACAAGGCGCCGCATACGCTGTACGTGCTCGACGAGCCCACGGTCGGCCTGCACATGGCCGACGTGGAGAAGCTCATCGAAGTGCTGCACCGGCTGGTCGACGGCGGGCATTCGGTGATCGTCATCGAGCACGACCTCGATGTGATCGCCGAAGCCGACTGGGTCATCGACCTGGGCCCCGAAGGCGGCAACGGCGGCGGGCGCATCGTCGCCGCGGGCACGCCGGAACACCTGGTGGCGCAGGGCACGCATACCGGCCAGGCGCTGGCATCGGTGCTGGCGCGCGGCGTGGCGGCGCGCGAGACGGCGCCCGGCGCAGCGGCGCCCGGCGCAGCGGCGCTGGCCTGATGCGCGAGTACGCGGTGCTGTGGCATGCGCAGGCGCCGGCCAAGCCCGCGCTGGGCGCACCCTGCAACGGCTGCGGCCTGTGCTGCCTGGCCGAGCCCTGTCCCATGGGCATGCTGGTCTCGCGCCGCCGGCAGGGCGCCTGCAGCGCGCTGCGCTGGGACGAGGCAGGCGCGCATTACCGCTGCGGCGTGCTCGAAGACGCGAAGGCGCTCGCGGCCTTGCCCGGCCGCTGGCGGCGCTGGCGCGGCCGGCTGTGGCTGCGGCTCGCCCGGCGCTGGATTGCGGCCGGCGTGGGCTGCGATGCCGATCTGCAGGTGGGAAAAACCTAGAAGGTCTGCAGGTGCTGCTGCAGCAGCTGCACGAAGACATCGGCGCGCGCCGAAGGCGCGCGGTGCAGCGGCAGGGCCAGCGCAATGTCGACCGCGCATTGCGGCAGCAGCGGCCGAATGGCCAGTTCCGCCGCGAACTTGCTCGCGACATAGGGGTTGACCACGCCTATGCCCGTGCCTTCGGCCGCGAGGCAGCAGATGGTCGATGAATAAGTGGTCTCTATGGTCGAGCGCGCCTGCACGCCATGGCGCTGCATGGTCTGCTGCAGCTGCAGGAAGATGTTGTCGTCGGCGTTGAGCGTGAGCAGCAACTGGTCGGCGAGGTCGCTCACATGCAGTTGCTCGCGCTGCGCCAGCGCGTGGTCCGGGTGCATCACGCAGACCGCCTGGCTGCGGTGCAGCACGCTGGCGCTCAGGTCGGGCGCATCGATCGCCATGGTGCTGACCACGAGATCGAACTGGCCCAGCTGCAGGCCTTCGCGCAGATGCGAGGTGCCCAGCGTCTGCAGGCTGATCGGCGTGCTCGGATGCTGCAGCACGAACGAATGCACCACGGCCGGCAGCACCGACAGGCCCAGCGCCGGCGTGCAGCCTATGCGCAGCGTGCCCGCACCCGACAGCCGCAGGCCCTGCAGGTCGCGCTCTATGCGTTCCAGGCCGACGAAATGCTGCTGCACCGTGGCGAACAGTTCGAGCGCTTCGGGTGTGGGCCGCAGCCGGCCCTTGTGCATGTCGAACAGCTTGAGGCCGGCGCCGGCCTGCATCTGCGCGAGCAGGCGGCTGACCGACGGCTGGGTGGTGTGCAGCAACTGGGCCGCGGCCGTGGTCGTGCCGGCCTGCATCACGGCACGGAAGGCTTCGATTTCGCGAAAACTCAGAGGGCGGGGCATGGGGTGAGGGTATACCAATCCTGTATAGGTGACACGGAAAAATGCATTTTGTAGTCATGGCCTGTGCTGCCTACACTGGATTCACACCGGCCGCTTTCCGTTGCGGCAGCATTTTCCAAGAGGCATAGAGACATGAACAAGCAATTCACGCGCCGCAGCCTGGGGCTCACGGCCCTGGCCGCCACCCTCATGGCCTGCTCGGCCAGCGCCTGGTCCAGCGACGCTGCCTTCCCCAACCCCGCACGCCAGGTGCGCATCATCGTGCCGTTCACTGCGGGCGGCAGC
>NZ_QXMN01000111.1:0-3234 GCF_003581445.1 Acidovorax cavernicola
CGTTCAGGCCCGAGGCCGCGGCCAGTGCCGGGTTGGTGGACAGCGCCCGCATGGCGCGCCCGGTGCGGGTGCAAAACAGCAGCAGCGCGAACAGCACCAGCAGCACGGCCGTGGTGGTCATGGCGTAGACCTGGGTGTGCGACAGGCGCACGTCGCCGATCAGCACCGGAGGGGTGATCGGCAAGTTGAACATGCGCGGAAACGAGCCGGCAAAGCCCTGCGCCGCCGCCACGACGAGCATGGCTACGGCCAGCGAACCGATCATGGTGATCGCGGGCCCGGACCGCAGCAGACGGCGGAACACCAGCAGGTGCAGCACCAGTGTGAGCAGGCCGGTGAGCACGCAGGCGATGGCGATGGCCAGGGGGAGCGGCACGCCCAGCGCAAAAAATGCGTAGGTGGCGTAGGCGCCCAGCATGGCGTACTGCACATGCGCGATATTGGGAAACTTGACCAGGCCGTACACGGTGCTCAGTCCCAGCGCAATGAGCGCCAGGTCCGATGCACGCAGCAGCGTGTCAAAGATAAGTTGCAGCATGTCAGGGATGTCTTGCTATGAAATGAAGAGCTTTTGACGCTTGCAGGCAAGCGCCAGAGGGTCGTTTTTGAAGGCCGGTACGCGCTGTGGCACGGGCTTCGCCTGGCCACTGGCGCCGTTTCCCTTGCCAGATCGCGCAGCGGACCCGCAGAAGAAGGAAACGGCGCAGCCGCGCATGACGGCTCTTAACGCACCACCACCTTGCCGTCGTACTTCAGCTTCGCGTAGGGCGGGTCGATGCGCTGGCGGTTGGCATCCAGGGCGATGGGGCCGGTGACTCCGACATAGCCGCCCTTGCCGATTTCCTTCAGCGCGGCCTGCACGGCCACGGTGTCGGTGGACTTGGCCTTGTTCATGGCCGCGGCCGTCATCAGCACGGCGTCGTAGGCGTAGCCGGTGTACGAGGTCTTCATGCCTTCCTTGTACTTCGCGGCGAAGGCGTCGGCGTAGCTCTTGCCGGCGGCACCGTAGACGCTTCCCACTTCCATGCCGAGCTGGCCCTTGGCAATCTCGGGAGCGGTGTCCGACAGGCTCATGGAGATCAGGATCGCATAGAAGGGCTTGGAGCGCAGGCCAAGCTCCATCGCTTCACGGTTGATCACCGCCGATTCCTGGCCGTAGGCGCTGTACACATAGGCATCGGGATTGCTGCGCGACATCTGCTGCAGCTCGCGGCGGTAGGTGGACTGGCCGGCGGTGTAGAGCACCTCGGTGACGACCTTGCCGCCGAGCTTCTCGAACTCCTGCTTGAAGCCATGCACCACGCCCTGGCCATAGGCATTGTTGGGGGCGATCATGGCCACGTTGCGGTAGCCCAGATCCCACGCATCCTTGGACGAGAACTGATTTCCCTTGTCTTCCAGTCCGATCAGGTTGAACGACGTCGCGCCCAGGTCACGGATCTTCACGCTGGTGCTGGCGATGTTGATGTGCGCCACGCCTTCCTTCACCACGTACTGCGCCATGGGCAGCGTGATGCCCGACGAGTATTCGCCGATGACGACCGGCACCTTGTCGACGCTGACGAGCTTGCGCGCGGCGTTGAGCGCGGTGGTGGCGTTGCCGCCCGAGTCTTCCACGATCACGTTGAACTTCTTGCCCAGCACGCCGCCATCGGCGTTGACCTTTTCCACGGCCAATGCGACGGCGCGGCGCACATCCTCACCCACGGTGGCGTTGGCGCCGGTGAGCGAAAGCACGGCGCCCATGGAGATGGTGTCCTGCGCCAGCACGGCGAATGGGGCGGACAGGCACAGCGCGAGCGCTGCGGCAGGACTGGGGAAACGCGAAATCAGGGGCATGGTAGCTCCATCAAGGTCAAGAAAAACCGCACCAGAGGCGCGGGCGGGCTGCACGGAGTGCTGGGTCCGGTCCGCGCGGTGGCACGGCCGGGATATGAACTGGACGAAGCTTCTGCGGTGAAGGCGCCCCCAATGGGTGTTCTCGACCTTGCCGGCAGCGCGTCTTGCAGCCCTGCCAGCTTCAGAATATCCAATCCACAACAGATTGGATCCAAATATATGTAATTGGATTCAATTTGGCAATGCCGGGAACCCTTGTGTTCGCAATCTGCTCCAATACGACCATGAGATCCCGTACCAGCACCCCACCCCGTGCCCTGCACCAGACCATCCGCGAAGTGCTGCGCAATGAAATCCTGAGCGGCAAATTGCAGGCCGGCCACCAGTTGCGCCAGGACGCGCTGGCCACGCGTTTCAGTGCCAGCCGCATACCAGTGCGCGAGGCACTGCGGCAGCTGGAGTCGGAAGGCCTGGTGGTGCACCACCTGAACCGCGGTGCCGTGGTGGCGGGCATGAACGCACAGCAGATCTGCGAGTTGCTGGACATCCGCGTGGCGCTGGAATGTCATGCGGCCCGCCTTGCGGTACCGAACATGGTCGAGAGAGATTTCGAAGCCATGGACCGCATCCTGGCGGCCTATGCGGTCTCGGATGTGGTGAGCGACTGGGCCGAGTACAACCGCCAGTTCCACCTGGCGCTGTCGGCGCCGGCCAACAATGCCCGGCTGCGGCAGTTGATCGAGGAGTACTGCCTCAACACCGACCGCTACACCCACGTTGCGATGTCGGAGGCCACGGGCCGGGAAAAGCCCATGGAGGACCACTACGCGCTGCTGGCCGCTTGCCGGGAGCGCGATGTCCAGAAGGTGGTGATGTTGCTGGAAGCGCATATCGACCACACGCGCAAGGAGTTGATGGCCACGGCGCGCGCGCACGCCGAGCAGGCCATGCATCCCGCCACGGTGCTCTAGGGGCTGCACGCGCGCCATCGCCGCGGGACGGCTGGTCCGGCGGCGTGGAGCCCCTTTTATCGCCCGCTGAAGACCGGCGGCCGCTTCTGCGCGAAAGCGCGCGCGGCCTCGCGGAAATCCTCGCTGCCGTCGGCGCGCTGCACCATCGCGTCGAGGTGCTCACGCTCGTGCTCCACGCGACCGGCCAGCACGGCGTTGAGTTGCGCCTTGGAGCCCGCGATGGACAGCGGAGCGGCCTGGGCCATGCCCGCGCCGAAGGCGAACGCGGCTTCCACCGCGTCCCCTTCCGAGAGCGCATCAAGATAGCCTACGCGGTGCGATTCGGCGGCGTCATATAGCGCCGCCTCGTACACCCAGCGCCGCGCGTTCGACGCGCCGATCAGCCACGCCAGGCGCTGCAGCTGGATCGTGGGGTACACCAGTC
>NZ_QXMN01000029.1:0-87113 GCF_003581445.1 Acidovorax cavernicola
CCGCCGCCGCACGCGGCGAGGCTCAGGCACAGGAGAAAGCCCGCCGCAGCGAGGCCATACCGGGAAGAACGTGTGGTCATGGAGGTGTCCTTTTCTGGATCGAAGGGGCGTGGGAAGAAACGCAGGGCGAAGCCGGGCCGTGCAGGCCTCGAAGGGCTTGCACCGGAACGGGGAAAAACGGAATGAACTCAGTGCCCGGAATGGGCGAATCGATGAACGTCAGCGCTCAGGCATAGCGGCTGCGCAACCGGGCTGCGACCCTGTCGAGCACGAGCACCGTGAGGAAGATCGCGATCAGGATCGTTCCGACATGCGCGTAGTTGTACATGTCGTAGCGGCCCTTCAGCTCCTGGCCGATGCCGCCCGCGCCCACCAGCCCCACCACGGTGGCCATGCGCACGTTGCGGTCGAGGATGTACAGCGTGTAGGCAATGAACTGCGGCATCACCTGCGGCAGCACCGCGAAGCGCATCACCTTGAGCTTGTTGGCGCCGATGGCGCGCAGCGCTTCCTGCGGCTTGTCGTCGGCGGTCTCGATGTCTTCCGCATAGAACTTGCCGAGGAAGCCCGCCGAGTGCAGTGCGAGCGCAAGCACGCCGGCAATGGGGCCGAAGCCGTAGGCGAGCACCAGGAACAGCGCGCTCACCAGTTCGGGCACCGCGCGGAACATGCCGACAATGCCGCGCGCCAGCGCATAGACGGCGCGGTTCGGCGTGTAGTTCTTCGCGCTGCACCAGGCCAGCGGCGCGCTCAGCACGATGGCCAGGAGCGTCGCCCAGATGGCGATCTCGAAGGTCTCGAGCATCTTCACCGCCACATGCCAGAGGTAGCCCAAGGGCTCGACCAGCACCTCGCGCCGGTCGACCACCTCTTCCATCTGCAGCGTCTGCGGGTTGAGCTTGGGCTGACGCGACTCTTCGGTCTCGACATGCGAGAACCACGGGAGTTGCGCGCGGTCAAAGCCCTCGATGCGCGAGACCTCGGTGCGCTCCGATATCTGCGGCGGAAAGAGCGACTTCGCGATGGTGCCCAGGCCCGACAGCACCTGCGACTGGTCGCGCAGGCCGACGGCCGCGAGCACGCCCTCGCCCGTGAGCGACAACATGCGGCCCATCTCCACGCGCTGGCCGGCGAAGAAACCGACCACCACCACGAGCAGCAGCACGGCGAGGCTGCGGGCGCCGAAGGGGCGCGGCAGTTCCCAGGCGGACGCGGGCCGGCTCATGGCACCAGCTCCAGCGTGCCGGTGTGCAGCGGCCGCAGCGCTTCGGGCACCGGCCGCGCAGGTACCGACGCACGTCCGTAGACCGCATCGAACACCGTCGGGTCGAAGGCCGCGGGCGCGCCGTCGAACACCACCGCGCCATGACGCAGCGCGACGATGCGATCGGCGAACTCGCAGGCCAGCTCGATCTGGTGCAGGCTGCACAGCACCGTGGTCCCACGTTCGCGTGCCTGCGTGCGCAGCAGCGACAACACGTCGTGACTGGTCTGCGGGTCGAGGCTGGCCACCGGCTCGTCGGCCAGCACCAGCGGCGGCTCGAGCATGAAGGCGCGGGCAATGCCCACGCGCTGCTGCTGCCCGCCCGAGAGTTCGCTCACGCGGCGCAGCAGGTGCTGCTCCTGCAGGCCGACCGATTCGATCAGCGCACAGGCCTTGGCGCGTTGTACTTCGGAGAAGAGCCCGAGCAGCGCGCGCCACGTCGGCAACGCAGGCAGCGCACCGGCCAGCACGTTGTCGGCCACGGTAGCGCGCAGCACCAGGTTGAACTGCTGGTGGATCATGCCGATGCGCGGGCGGATGCGGGCCAGCGAGTTCGCGGCGATCTGCACGCCCTCCACCCGCACCGAGCCCTGCGTGGGCCTGACCAGTCCGTTGGCCATGCGCAGCAGCGTCGACTTGCCCGCGCCCGAGGCGCCCAGCACCACGCAGAACTGCCCTGCCGGCACCTGCAGCGACACGCCGTCGAGGGCACGCGTGCCGTCGGCGTAGTGCATGGCGACCGATTCGAAATTCAGCATGGCGGCGCTCAACGCTCGGCGGACTTGGCGAGGATGCGGCCCTTGAGCTCGTCGGTCAGCAGGCCGAGCTTCTCGGCGGCAACGTTGAACTCGTCTTCGGAGAACTTGGTGTCGTAGCCGTCGATCTTGCCGCCGCCGTAGCCGCGGATCATGTCGGGCGTGACGCCGGGAGCCTTGTTCACCGTCTGGAAGGCGTCCTTCAGCTTCACCTTCAGCGGCTCGGGCAGCTTCGAGTTGAGCGCCAGCGGCGGGTACGGAATGGCCATGCTGCGCGCGACCACCTTCACCGTCTTCGGGTCGACCACGCCCTGCTTCACGGCCTTCTCGTAGGAGTCGAAGGACAGCGAGGCCACATCGACCTGGTCCTGCACCAGCGCGGCCAGGCTGCTGGCGTGGCTGCCGGTCATGCGGATGGCGCCGAGGTCCTTCGCCGGGTCCATGCCGGCGTCCAGCAGCATCGCGACCTGGAAGGTGAAGCTCGACGCCGAGTTGACATCACCGAAGGCCACGCGCTTGCCCTTGAGGTCCTTGACCGACGCGATGGGTGCGTTGGCCTTGGCGAACATGCCGGCGTAGTACACCGAGGCGCCCTTCTCCACACCCACCGCCAGCAGCTGCGCGCAGCCGCGCTTGTGCGCCTGCACGTACGACACGGGGCCGAAGAAGGCGATGTCGGCCAACTGGTTGCACATGCCCTCGACCACCGCGCCGTACGACTGGCCGACCTTGAGATCGAAGTTCAAGCCGGTGCTGCGCGTGATGGCGTTGAACACCGGCGCGTAGTCGGCCTTGGTGCCCGACTCTGTGCCGCCGTCGGCCGGGATCAGCAGCACGCGCAGCGGACGTTCGCGCGAGCCGTCGGCCACCGATTGGGCATGGGCCGGAAGCGTCAGCGCTGCGCACAGCGAGAGGGCGGCGGCCGCGGTGGCCAGGAGCTTTTTCATGGTCGGTTCCTTCGTTTGGAAAGCGATCGGCGTGCGGTTGCAACGCCGGGATGAAGAGAACTTTAGGAGCCATAGATGACAGGAAAATGAAATAAGCTCATTTCAAAATTCAAATACCACTGAGCAATATTCAATAGAATCCGCCGCCATGGCCGAGCCCCCAGGACGGCCCCCATCCGCGGAGATCCATGAGCACACAACACAAGACACCAGGGACCACGAACGGGACCATGAACGCCAGCGCCTTCAGCGCGCTCGCACGGGCCCGCCACCTGCTGGTCGACCTCGACGGCACGCTGGTGCGCCAGCAGGAAGCCATCGACGGCGCAGCCCGGCTGCTGGCCCACTTCGACGACCGCTACGCCATCGTGTCCAACAACTCCACGCACACGGCGCAGGGCCTGTCGGTGCGGCTGCGCAAGTCGGGCCTGCGCGTGCCGCCGGAACGCATCGTGCTGGCCGGCGAACTCGCGGTGCGCCAGCTGGCGCAGGCGCATCCGCAGGCGCGCGTGCTCCTGGCCGCGAGCCCTGCCCTGCAGCGCTATGCGCGTGCGCAGGGTTGCCGGCTGGTGCCGGCCGAGGCGGACTTCGTGCTGCTCGCGCTCGACATGCACTTCAGCCACGCGCGCCTGTCGGTCATCGCGAACGAGTTGCGGCGCGGTGCGAAGCTGATGGTGACCAACGCCGACGCCACGCACCCGGGCCCGCAAGGCCGCGTGGTGCCCGAGACCGGCGCGCTGCTCGCGGCCGTGCTCGCAGCCAGCGGCGTGCAGCCGTGGCGCGTGGTGGGCAAGCCCGCGCCGCTGTTGTTCGAGGAAGGCCTGCGCTGCCTCGGCGCGAATGCACAAGACACGGTGGTGGTCGGCGACAACCCGCTGACCGACGGCGAAGGCGCCGCGCGGCTCGGCCTGGCCTGCCTGCTCGTGGGTGAATCACCGGGTGCTGTGGCGCCGAGCGTGGCGGGGCTGCTGGCCTCCCCCATCCCGGGAACCATCCCGGAAACCGTGGAGGCCGCGCCTCAGTACCGCTTGAGCGAGAGCACGTCGAAGGTCTGGCGCAGCGTGCGCACCGAGGTGTCGTAGTCCGACAGCGCCAGGCAGGCGATCAGCACATCGATGATCGCCAACTGCGCGAGCCGACTCGTCATCGCCTCGGTGCGGAAGTGGGTCTCACGTGCCATGGTGAACAGCAGCACGTCGGCAAAGGCCTGGATCGGCGACTTGCCGAAGTTGGTGATGCACACCGTGGCCGCGCCGGCCTCCTTGGCCAGTCGCGTGGCCGTCACCGTCTCGTGCGTGCTGCCCGAATGCGAAATGGTGAGCACCGCCACCTTGGGGCTGGTGAGCGAGGCGCTGATCGCCTGCACATGCGAATCGACCACCACCTTGGCATTGAGGCCGATGCGCAGCATGCGGTAGTGCGCGTCTTCCGCGATGGTGGCCGAGCTGCCGATGCCGTAGATCTCGATGCGCTCGGCCTTGCGAAACAGCTGCACCGCGCGCTCCATGGCCTTCGCATCGAGCATCGACTGCGTGTCGTGCAGCGTCTGCACGTTGCTCTGGAAGATCTTGCGAATCACCGCGTCCGCCTTGTCCTGGGGATCGAGGTCTTCGTGGATGAACTGCACCGGCCGCACGATCTCCTGCGCCAGCGCGATCTTGATCTGCTGAAAGCCCGTGGCGCCGAGGTTCTTGCACAGGCCCACGATGCTGCCTTCGCTCGAGCCCGTGCGCTCCGCCACCTCGCTCACCGACATGTGGACCACCTCGCGCGGGTTCTTCACGATGAAGTCCGCGATGCGCTGCCCGACGGGGCCGAGCGACGACCACAGGGTCTCGATGCGCGCCAGCACTGCCGAGACCTGACCGTCCGGTGCCTCGGGCGGCGGTGCGCCGGTGGCCTTGGTGCTGGAGGTTCGGGGCGTGCTGTTGCGCTTCATGGGGCGCGAGCTTACCCGCCCGCCGTGGCGGTTTCGTGCGGGACGCGCAAACGAAAAAACGGACCCGAAGGTCCGTTCGTTCCCGCAAGCGCTGCAGGATCAGAGGCCAGCCTGGCGCGTGAACGACACGCTGGGCTTCTTGTACGCGGCCGGCACTTCGTCACGGTAGAACGCGCGGCGGTCGAGGCTGGCGAGCGGGTCGTGGGCCTTGGCGACGGCTTCAGCGCGGATCGTCGAGCGGTCGGCGGTCGAGGTGAAGGTCTGTGCGCCGGCGCTGGCGGCATCGCTGTACTCGTTGCCGGCGCGGGCGGCGGCAACGGCTTGCGACGTCACTTCCGAACGCGAGAGGGTCGAGTGCACGGTGTGCACGCCGTCATAGGTTTCTGCGTGGGCACCGGCAACAGCCAGGAGCGAGAGCGCAACGGCAGCGAGGGTCTTCGAGGCATTCATTTCAATCTCCTTCAGGTGGTGTGTTGATGGGATGAAGTTTGAACCTGAAGCGCCCAAAAAAACGGCAGCAAAAGGAATCGCGGCGTTCACGGGATTGAAACAATCACGCACCGCTGACGCATGCGATACGGCGGCCGAAATCCGGATTCCCAGAGGAGAAGAACAAGAAAGTTCTAGTCATCGGCATTCTTTGCATGCGCCGAGCGCATGCAAAGAATGCGCACCGCCCCCTGCGTCCGAGGTCATCCCGGGCCGCCGCGAAGGGGCCACGCCACAGCCGCAGCCCGAGACCTGGGCGCAGCCCGCGGCGCAGGCAAGCGGCATGTAAACCCCCACGGGGTAACCGCCCCCGCAGCGCTGGGCTATCGCCCTTCAAGGCCGCGGTTACGCTCAGAATGGGCAAGCCACAGGAGAGAGAAATGCTTTCAAGCCTGCTGCCCTTCCCGCCCCGCGAAAGCGCGTACAAGCGCAAGTTCCTGAACAACACGGACGAGAACCTCTTCATGGGGTCGTTCGAGAGCTTCGCGGCGGCCGAGGCCGGTGCACCGCCCAGCAAGGCCGTCGGCTATGCCAATGCCGACGCGGGCGAGCTCTACAGCCCGCAGATCTACTTCTACGACTATCCCGGCCTCTTCTGGCTGGGCCGCTCCATCGATGCGGGTCTGACGCGTGTGTTCGACCTGGGCGGGCACGTCGGCATCAAGTACTACGCCTTCCGGCGCGTACTGACCTATCCCGACACCCTGCGCTGGACGGTGTGCGACGTGCCCGGCGTGGTCGAGAGCGGCCGCGCGATGGCCATCAAGCGCGAAGCGACCGGGCAGCTCGGCTTCACCACCGACTACCGCGATGCGAGCGGCTGCGACGTGCTGTATGTCTCGGGCAGCCTGCAGTACCTGCCGACCCGCATGGACGCGATTCTTTCTTCACTCGCCGTGAAGCCCCGGCGCATCGTCATGAACACCACGGCCGTGCACCCCGAGCGCACGATCTACACGCTCAACAGCATCGGCGTGGCCGTGTGCGCCTACCGCATCCAGCACCACGACGAGCTGCTGGCCGACCTCGCACGTTCCGGCTACCGGAAGCGGGACGTGTGGCGCAACGAGGGCAAGCCGATCGAGGTGCCCTTCGTCGATGGCGGCGACAAGCCTTACTACGCGGGCTGCTGCTTCGACCTGATCGCCTGATTCGAACTGATCATTCGACCTGATCGCCTTGCGGGTGCCGTCCTATCGCAGCTCGTAGTCTTCCATCGGCTTGTCGGTGGGGTTGGCCCAGGCGGCCTTTGTCAGGGCGCTGGCCGGCAGCCCCACCTTCGCGCCGTGCGGCGCAATGGGCTGCATGAACCACTTGTCGTAGATCCGCGCGGCCTCCCCGCTCCTTGCCAATGATGCGACGCTTTGATCGACCAGCTTCTTGAACGCGGCGTCGCCCTTGGGAATCATGATCCCGATCGGCTCGACGCTGAGCACCTGGTCGAGCAACCGGTACTGCGCCGGCGCCTTGCTCTTCGAAATCAAGGTGGCAAGGATCTGGCCGTCGGCAACGAAGCCCTCTGCACGGCCCGATTCGAGCAGCAGGAAGCCTTCGCTGTTGTCCTTGGCGTAGACCTCGGCGATCTCGGGGGCGTTGTCGCGCTTGAGTTTTCTCAGGAGCTGGACGGAAGTGCTCCCCGTGGTGACGGCCACGGCCTTGCCGGCCAGCTGCGCCACGGAGGCCACGCCGGATGCCGCCTTGACAGCGATGCGAACGCCTTCGACATAGAGCGTCGGGGCGAACGCGACGTCTTTCTGACGCGCCGCATTGTTGGTGGTGGTACCGCACTCGATGTCGACCGTTCCGTTCTGCACGAGCGGCATGCGGTTCTGCGGCGTGACGAGCTGGTACTTCACGTGGACCTTGCCGATCTGCAGCGCCTTTCCGATATCGGCAATGACACGTTCGCAGACCTCGACGTGAAAGCCCGTGTAGCTGCCGCCCCCCAGGGTGAAGGACATGGCGCCCGAAGCGTCGCGCACACCCATGGTGATGGCGCCGGACGCCTTGATCTTCTTCAGCACGTCGGTTTGGGCGGATGCACGCCCGGCGCACAACAGGAGCGCCGCAGCCGTCGCGGCCGCCAGAAGGCATTGGCTCTTTTTCACGTCGACGCTTTCAGACGGCGAACAGCGAATCCAGGTTCGCGAAGGACTTCAGCTCGATCGCGTTGCCCGACGGGTCGAGAAAGAACATCGTCGCCTGTTCGCCGGGCTCGCCCTTGAACCGGATGTAGGGCTCGATCACGAATTGCGTCTGGCGTGCGATGAGCTTGTCGGCCATCGCCTGCCACAGGTCCATCGGCAGCACGGCGCCGAAGTGGCGCACGGGCACGTCGTGGCCATCCACGGCGCTGTGCGTCTTGTGGCCGCACTCGTCAGGCGCCAGGTGCGCCACGATCTGGTGGCCATGAAAGTTGAAGTCGACCCACTCGGCCGAGCTGCGGCCCTCCGGGCATTCGAGCAACTCGCCGTAGAAGGCGCGCGCTTCAGCGATGTCGCGCACGGGAAAGGCCAGGTGGAAGGGGATGCGTGCAGTGGGGGTGCTCATGGGGTTCATCGATCAAGGAGTTCAGGGTGAGCGAACTCTAAGCAGCGGGCCACATAACCGAAAACGATATATTTCTACGCTGAGCAACACCAAATTCGATGAATCAAGAATGATCACCGAGCTTCGAACCTTCATCGCCGTGTGCCGCCACGGCACATTCGCCGCGGCGGGAGAGCGCATCGGCCTGACGCAATCGGCGGTCAGCAGCCAGATCAAGCGCCTCGAGGAATCGCTGGGGTTCCCGCTCTTCGATCGCACGGGCCGCTCCGCCACCTTGAATGCAGCCGGCGAAACGACGCTGGGGCGAGCAGAGGAAATCTGCGCGCTCTTCGCCAGGCTCGGCGAGTTGCCCGACGACGCGGCGAACGCCGGGCTGCTGCGCATCGGCGCCATTGCGTCCGCGCAGCCGACGCTGGTGGCACGCGCGCTCGAGAAATTGCGCGCCGGCTTCCCCCTGCTGCGCGTGCACATCTCGCCCGGCGTTTCGATGCGGCTCATGGACGACCTGGACGCCGGCAACATCGATGCGGCCGTGATCATCCGGCCGCCCTTCGGCATTCTTCCGGAGCTGACGTGGCAGACCCTGGTGCGCGAGCCCTATGTGCTCCTTGCCCCTGCGAACGTGCCGGGCAGGAACTGGCGCACCCTGCTGCGCGAACAGCCGTTCCTGCGCTACGACCGCGCATCGTTCGGCGGGCGCATGGTCGAGAGATTCCTCCAGCGCGAAGGCCTCGTGGTCAGCGACGCCATCGAGGTCGACGAAATCTCCGGGCTCATCCACCTGGCCTCCAAGGGCCTGGGCGTTGCGCTCGTGCCATGGGTCGAGGCCCACCTTCCGCTGCCGCCGGGCGTTCGCATGCTGTCGCTGGGCGAGGCCACGTTCCACCGCGAGATCGGGCTCCTGCAGCGCAAGCCACGGGCCAGCCCGCCCCTCGTCGCGCAGTTCGCACAGTGCCTGCGCGAGGCAGCCGAACCGGCGAAGGCGGGCCGAAAGAAATTCTTGACGACCTCCAAAAAGATATTAAAGTGATATCACTTTAAACAGGAGGCCTTCATGCATGAGCAGACCCCGTCCATCCCTCGCCCGGTCCGCAGGGAGCGGCCGTATCGGTCCGTCAACGGATACGGCATCGTCGCCGTGGCGCTGCTGATCATTGCGGTCGGCGCCTGGGTTCTCGTGCGGCGGGTGATGCCGCTGCCCCTGAGCATCCTGCTGATCGTCGTCGGCGTCACGCTGCTGCCGGGGCTGTACATGCTCAAGCCCAACGAGGGCATCATCCTCACGCTCTTCGGCAAGTACCAGGGCACCGACCGCAGCGAGGGCCTGCGCTGGACCAACCCGTTCCAGTCGGGCCAGAAGATCTCGCTGCGCGCACGCAACCTGAACACGCCGCCGCTGAAGGTGAACGACAAGCGCGGCAACCCGGTGGAGATCGGCGCGGCCGTGGTCTGGCGCGTGCACGACACGGCACAGGCCGTGTTCGAGATCGACGACTACAACAAGTTCGTCGCCATCCAGTCCGAAGCCGCCATCCGTCACCTGGCCACGATCTATGCCTATGACAGCGGCGACGACCTGCAAAGCGACGAGGTCACGCTGCGCGCCGGCCTGGACGTGGTGGCCGACGCGCTCAAGGCCGAGCTGAACCAGCGCTTTGCCAGTGCCGGCGTCGAGGTGCTCGACGCCAAGCTCACCCACCTCGCCTATGCGCCGGAAATCGCGCAGGTGATGCTGCGGCGCCAGCAGGCGGTGGCCATCGTGAGCGCGCGGCACCAGATCGTGGCGGGCGCGGTCGGCATGGTCGAGGCGGCGCTCAAGGGGCTGTCGGAGCGCAACCTCGTCGTGCTCGACGACGAGCGCAAGGCCTCGATGGTGTCCAACCTGCTGGTGGTACTGTGCTCGGACCGCGAGACCCAGCCCGTGGTCAACACGGGCACGCTCTACACCTGATGCATCCACGGCACGCATCCGTCGCCGCCACTACCACGTTGTTGTTCCCTGATGGCCAGTCCTGGTAAGAAGTCCTACCCGCTGCGCATCGATCCGGCCCTGTGGGCCGAGATCGAGCGGCTGGCGGCGCAGGAACTGCGCAGCGCGAACGCGCAGGTCGAGTTCCTGCTGCGCGAAGGGCTCGCGAAGCGGGGGCGCCTGCCGGCGGCGAGTGCGCCCGACAAGGACGCGGCTGCGCCCAAGCCGTCACGCTAGTAGTAACCCCGTATTTCCTGAGGGCCGATTGACAGCCTCGGCCCCTACGATGACACGGCACGATCTTCAGGAGACCTACGCCGTGAAAGCTTTCGTTCCCCGTTCCGCCCTGACCCGCCGCGCCGCACTGGCGCTGGCCGCCTCTTTCGTCCTTGCCGGTTGCGCCGGCACCCCGCCCACAGCAACAGCCACCGGCGACATCCACGTCATGACCTCCGGTGGCTTCACCGCCGCCTACAACGAGCTGCGCCCCGGTTTCGAACGCAGCAGCGGCCGCAGCGTGAAGACGGCCTACGGCGCCTCGATGGGCAACGCCAGCGACTCGATTCCCAGCCGCCTCGGGCGCAACGAGCCGGCCGACGTCGTGATCCTCGCGCGCCCGGCGCTCGATGCGCTGGTGGCGCAAGGCAAGGTGGTGGCGGGCAGCCAGGTCGACCTGGTGCGTTCGTCGATCGGCTTCGCGGTGCGCAAGGGCGCACCCAAGCCCGACATCGGCACGGTCGATGCACTCAAGCGCACGCTGCTTGCGGCGCCGTCGATCGCCTACTCGGCGAGCGCGAGCGGCACCTACTACGAGACCGAGCTGCTCAAGAAGCTGGGCATCGAGGACCAGGTGAAGCCCAAGAGCAAGCGCATCCTGAGCGAGCGCGTGGGCACGGTGGTGGCGCGCGGCGACGCGGCGCTCGGCCTGCAGCAGGTGAGCGAGCTTCTGCCCATCGAGGGCATCGACTACATCGGCCCGCTGCCCGCCGAGGTGCAACGCGTGACGGTGTTCTCGGCCGGCATCGCCACCGCGTCGAAGCAACCCGAAGCGGCGCGACAGCTGATCCGCTACCTCAACGCGCCGGCCGCGGCACCGACCATCGCAAAGACGGGGCTGGAGCCGATGTCGGCGCGCTGAGCGCCGCGGCCTCGACCCGTAAACTGGCGGCCTTCATCCCCTCCTTCCGCCTTCCCGACGAACGGACGCCATGACCACCTTTGTCTCTCCCGCCCTCGTGACAGCCTTCGCACCCAGCGGCACGCTGCGCGCATCGATCAACCTCGGCAACCCGATCCTCGCCAACAAGGCCCCCGCCACCGGCGAGCCGGTCGGCGTGTCGATCGACCTGGCCCGCGAGTTCGCGCGGCGGCTGGGCGTGGGCATCGAGCTGGTGGTGTTCGAGAAGGCCGCAGCCTCGGTGGACGCGGTGAAGAACGAGAAGGCCGACATCGGCTTCTTCGCCGTCGACCCCGCGCGCAGCGAAGGCCTGCGCTTCACGGCGCCCTATGTGCTCATCGAAGGCAGCTACCTCGTGTCCGACGCATCGCCGCTGACCGACAACGCACAGGTCGATGCGAAGGGCCACCGCATCTCGGTCGGCTCGGGCAGCGCCTACGACCTGTTCCTCACGCGCGAGATCAAGGCCGCCGAGATCGTGCGCCTGCAGGGCGCGGGCCCTGCGCTCGCCGCACTGCGTGCGGGCGAGGTCGAAGTGGCCGCCGGCATCCGTCAGCTGCTCGAAGGCGAAGCGGCCCGCGCACCGGGCGTGCGCGTGCTGCCGGGTCGCTTCATGGTGATCCAGCAGGCGATGGGCACGCCGGCCAGTCGCGGGGCCGAGGCGCAGGCGCTGCTGGCGGCCTTTGTCGAAGAGATGAAGGCGTCCGGCTTTGTGGCCAATGCATTGAAGCGGCACCGCATCGAAGGCGCGATCGTCGCGCCTTGAGCGGCCGACCGCCTCAAAGCTTGTGCGCCTCCACAGGCCCCTGTGAATAGAACAGGAAGTACCCCGTCTGCGTCTTGAAGCCGTTCTTCTGCCACCCAGGCGGCACCTTGAAGACGCCGAGCTGGTCGCTCGAGATCCCGACGAAGGACGTGTTCTCCGTGTCCGTGGTGATGCGGCTCCAGCGTTCGCGCGTCACGGGCTTCATCTGCATCTTGGGCTCGCTCCATTCGGGCGTGCGCACCTTGTCGCGCATGACGTAGCGGTCGCCGTCGCGCTCGATCTTGACGACCTCCTTGAGCACGCCGTTGCGTTCGACGGCGTAGACGCCGACCAGTTCGGTCTCGGGCTCGCCGCGTGCGCCGCAGGCCGAAAGCAGTGACGCGCAGGCCACCGCGAGCAGAAAGTTCAGAAGAGTTTTCATGAGGTTCGAAATGAGGTGGCGCATGTGCCGCCAGGCACACCCGGCGGCACATGCGGGGTTCACGAAAGCAAGCTCAGTTCAACTCAGCGCTTCTGGTTCTCGCGCAGCGTCAGGTTGCCCTGGAAGCGCAGTGCGTGCGGGTACTCTTCCTTCCCGCCCGCCTCCACCGCCGCCATCTTCTGCTGGCTCAGCTGCGTCTTGGCGAGCAGCGGCGCCGGCAGGTTGAGCACGCCCTTGATCTGGTCGTACTGCGCCTGCGTGATGCGCCCCACGCCCAGCAGGCGGAAGGCATCGCGCTCGATGTTCAGCAACAGCGGCTTGTTGCCCGCGAAGTTCTGCACCTTGGCCAGCAGGTTGCTCCACGACTGGGCGCTGTAGTTGCTCACGTAGTAGTCCTGCCCCGTCGGCCCGGCCAGCACCGCGGTGCAACCCGGCAGCTCGAACTGCGTCGCGTTGTTGGACATCACGAAGGTCTCGCGCTTTTCCATCGCATCGCCATACGCCAGCGTGACGGGAATGGTCCACGTCGAGGCCGGGAACTGGTTCTGGTTGGGGAACGACTCCTGCGTGATGTTCACGTAGGTGCGGTTGCCGGCGCACTGCGCGTCCACCGTGAGCAGCGGAATGCCGGTCTGGCGGATGAAGCTGTCGCCGATATCGGCCACCTTCTTGCCGCCCGCGGCCTTCTCCAGCGAGGTCCACAGCCGCGTGGGCGTGACGTTGCCGTACGCGTAGTCCTTCAGGTAGATCTGCAGGCCCTTTTGCATCGCCTCTTCGCCGATGTAGTTCTGCACCATCTCCAGCACGTGGCTGCCCTTGTTGTAGACAAAGATCGCGGGGCTGATGAAGCCGAACGAGCCTGCGTCGTTCAGGTTGCGCTGCACCGGCACCGCCGAGGGCTTCAGGTCGGCCACGATCACGTTGTGCTTGTCGAGCACATAGTCGGAGAAGCTGTAGTACTCGGGGTGGAACTTGATCGTGGTGCGCCGTTCGAACCAGCGCGCGAACGACTCGTTGAGCCACACGTTGTCCCACCAGTCGAGCGTGACCAGGTCACCGAACCACTGGTGCGCCACTTCGTGAGTCACCACGGTCACCGAGTACAGCGTGGGCCTGTCGCCGGGCTTGGTGAGCACGGCATCGGCAAACTCGAAGATCGAACCCCAGTTCTCCATGCCGCCGAAGCCCGTGTTGGGCTTGTTGTCGTAGCTGTCGTTGGCGGCCACGGTGTCGAACTTCTTGAACGGCAGCGGGATGCCGGTGTACTTGTAGTAGTAGTCCATCGACACCTTGGTCCACTCCATCGCGAACTTGGCCCAGTCGGAGCGGCCCGGCGGCGTGAACCAGCGCAGCGCCATGTCGCTGCCGTCGAGCGGATTCTTGAAGGTGTCGGCCAGGATGTCGAACTTGCCGCCGCCGAAGAAGGCCAGGTACATCGGCATCGAAGGCGTCTTCTCGAAGGCCACGCGCTGGTAGCCGTCGGGCAGCTTCACGGCCTCGGTCTGCGCGCCGTTCGACACCGTCTTCCAGTCGCCCGGCACCTCGGCGGAGATCTCGAAGGTGTGGCGGAAGGCCGGTTCGTCCCAGCCCGGGAACCACTGGCGCGCGAAGTTGGTTTCGCCCTGCGTCACGATGGCATCGCTGCTCACGCCCTCGGGTGTCGAGAGGCCCACCTTGAAGATGCCCGACGCGGCCGAGCACAGCGGGTTCTTCGCCATCACCTCGGGCGTGCAGTATTCGGCGTCGGAGAACTGGATCTTGCCGTCCCACTCCATGTGCAGCAGGTACTTGCCCTTGGCGATCTGGCCGTCGTTCAGGCGCATCTGCACGAAGTCGCCGCGCGTCTGCGGCGTGGGAATCAGCGGGATCGCCTCGCCCGGCTTCGACAGCTTGCGCAGCGTGGTGCGCCCGCGCGCGAAGTTGAGGTCATGTGCGGCAACGACGATGGCGTCCACCGGCTTGAGCACTTCGATCTCCACGTCGGCGCGCCCCACGAAGGTCTTGAGCGCCGCATCGGGACGGAACCACAGCTTGTAGTTGATGGGCCAGACCGTGTCGGGCAGCTCCATCGGCCGGGCCGAGCGGTCGACCGCGGCAACCGACGAATCGGACGCGGCAGGCACGCCGTCGTCGGGCGTCTTCTTGGTGGTGTCGCCGCTGTCGGCCGCGGGCGCGTTGGCCAGCGAGGGCGCACCGAGGCCCGCGCCGCCGAACGATGCGCCACCGCCGCTGTCTCCGCCACCACCGCAGGCCGTCAGCGCGGCGAGCGTCACGGCTGTGAGGGCCAGGCAATGAACGACAGGTGTATTCAGTTTTTTCATGATCGCCTCTGGGTACTCTTGGTAAGGAACATGCGCCGCACCGCAGGCACCGGCGGATAGCCGGCGATGCACGTGACGCGCGCGGGATGAGTTGAACGACAGATCGAAAAATGCGGGCGGCACTGTGCCCTTCCGGCGAACAGACAGTTCGTCAGAAACGCAGGCTCAGGCCGGACCGCACCGCGTGTGCAGCGGTGGTCCCAGAATGCGCGGGGCGAGCGGCGCCATTCCCGTCAGGACACGGGGTGTCGGGGGAGCGTGTGAACGCGGTGGGGTGTGCGGGTCGGGCTCAGTGCCCGTGCATCGATGCGATGCGTTCACCCGAAAGGCAAACGGCCGGGGCCATGGCAAAAGCAATGGCGACGGCAAGACTGGCTGCGGCTCTTGTGGTTGGTTTCACGCGCATTCCCTCGTCCGTTGAAGTGCACGCAGTTGTAGCTGATCGATGCAGTCAGCTCAACGATTCGCGGAACTTTTCTCTCTCCAATTGTTCGCGCGCGATAGGCCGAATGGCGTCATGGCACGCGACGTGTGCCATGCGATACGAAGATGGTTCTGCGCCCGAAACACCTGCTCACGCAGATGACAAAAACGAAGGCTGCGCACTGTGACGAAGCGGCCACAGTACGAAGGTACAAGCCGCGAAGAAGGCTACGAAAGCTGTGAACCAGAGACTGCAGCGGTGCGTTGCGCACGCTCGCGCCACCACAGCAGGAAGCCGCAGCCGAACACGACGACCTGCGTGCCGACGAGCAGTGCGAAGCCCGCGAAGAAACCTGCCGCCGACGAGGCCGCGGTCACCGCTGTGTGCGCTGCGCCCGAGCCGTGCGATACCGCGCTGATCACACCGCCCATCAGCGCCGGCATGAAGCCCGCCACGAGGCTGCCCACGCCGTTGGTCACGCCGAAGGCGCTGGCCGTGTGCTCGGGCCGCGAGCAGTGCTGCACCGTGCTCGGAATGGCCGGGCTTTGCAGGCCCCAGAAGAAGTTGGCCGCCACGAGGCAGGTCGCGGCCATGTACGGGTCGCGCGCATTGATGGCCAGCAGCACCGACAGCGCCACGCCCGCGCTCGCACCCATGAAGATGAAGGGCACACGGTCGCGCCCGAGCTTGTCGATGAGCACGCCGCCGGTAAACACCGCGAGCACCGTCGCGTACTGCGGCAGCGAGGCGATCCAGCCCATCTCGCGCATCGAGAAGCCGCGCGCCTCGCGCAGGTAGGTCGGCAGCCAGTTGCTGCTGCCCCAGAGGTAGGCCAGTGCCGCCGAGGTCAGCAGCGTGATGAGGAACAGGTGCCGCGTGTGCAGCGCGCCCCTCACGATGCCGGCCACGCGCGCCATCGCATCGCCGATCGACGAAGGCTTCACGCCGTCACCGTGCCCCGCGGGCATGCGCACGAAGGCCAGCACCAGCGGAATGCCCAGCACGATGTTGAGCACACCGAGCACGTGGAACGAGCTGTCCCATTCGAACTGCGTGAGCAGGTAGCCCACCAGTGGATAACCCACCGCCAGCCCCAGGCCCGTGCCCATGTTCACCAGCGCGTTGGGCTTGCCGTTCTCGTGGCTCTGGAAGTGCGCCTTGATGTACGACGAGGCCAGCGAGAACAGCGGCCCTTCCGACACGCCCAGCAGCACGCGCGAGGCCAGCAGCAGCCCATAGCTGTTGAACATCGGCGACGCCCAGGTCACCACACCCCACAGGATGAGACCGTAGATGAGGCTGCGCCGCACGCCGAACAGCGCCGAGCAGAACGGCGTGAGCACGAAGGCCGAGATGCCGTAGCCCAGCATGAAGGCCGTGGCCAGCAGGCCCTGGCTCACCCGGTCGGAGGCGTCGAGGCCCACGTGCTTCAGGAAGGCCGGATCGGTGATCAGCACCGCGATGTTGATGCGGTCCACGTAGGAGATCGCGACGATCACGAACAGCGTGATCACGCCGTACCAACGGAAGTTCTTGCTCTGCATGATCGGGGCTCTCTCTGCGTGGATGGGGCGCGCTGTCCTGCCGCGCCTAGAACATGTGGCGCATGCCGAACTCCATGCCGCTGGAGGAACGGTTGGGCATGGTGATGGCACCGGCCAGGGCCTGCGCCGCGCCGTTCTTGTTGCTGATGCGCGCAATCGTTCCGTACACCGCCGTGCGCTTGGACAGGTTGTGCACGTAACCGATGGCCAGCTTCGACGTCGTGGGCTCGCGCACCGCATTGACGGGCTCCAGCTTGTAGCGCGCGTACGAGGCCTTGATCTCGCCCGGCCCGATGGGCAGCTGGAAGCCGATCAGCACGCCCTTGGCATCGGTGGTGCCCTTCGATTCCTTGTACAGCTCGCTCGTGAGCTTGAGGTTCATGAGCGAGGCATCGAAGGTGTAGGCCGCGCCGAGATTGGTCACGCGCAAATCGCCGCTCACGTAGCGCGTGCGGCCGGTGGCGATGGCCACGTTGAGGCCGCCGCTCTGGTAGCCGAAGCGCGCGCCGGTGTGCTGACCGTCGCGCTTGTTCGACACCTTGGTGCCGGCCAGCACCGAGGTCGAATCGTTCTCGCCCATGGCGTACATCACCTGGCCGTAGAAGCCGCCCAGGTTGGCCGGCAGGAAGTAGCCGATGCTGTTCGAGGCACGCGTGCCGGTGGGTGCCACCAGGCCGCCCAGGCCCGAGAAGTAGATCTGGTTGGCGCCGATGCCTCCGCCGGTGCCGAAGGGATCGAAGATCGCGGTGTTCCAGAAGGCCGGCACGTAGTCGCGGCCCAGGCGCACTTCACCGAAGGGGCCGGCCAGGCTCACGGTCGAGCGGCGGTTGAAGCTCATCACACCGGGCGTGCCGTTGCCGCTGGCCTGGTTGTTCGAGTTCGACGGGAAGCCCGTGCCGCTGTCGTTCTGCAGGCCCATCTCGAGCCAGAAGCTGGCCGAGAGCCCGCCGCCGAGGTCTTCGGTGCCGCGGAAACCAAGGCGGCTGAACATGTTGCCGCTGTTGCCCAGCTGCGTCTTGTGGGCCGATCCGTCGCCGCTGCCGCGTGTGTAGACGACGGAAGCATCGACCACGCCGAAGAGCGTGACGGAAGATTGGGCCAGCGCTCCGCCAGCCGCGGTGGCCGCGGCCATCGCGATCAAGTACTTTTTCATGGAATGTCTCGGTTGGTTTTTTCTCTTGGCCGTCTTGTGGTTTGTGGCCTTGCTTAGATGTCCAGCACCAATCGCTCGCCCTTGCAGCGAGAGACGCAGATCATCATGGTCTTGTTGGACGCACGTTCGATCTTGGTGAGGATGCCGTCGTGGTGATCGACTTCGCCCTCGAGCACCGCCGTTTCGCAGGCGCCGCAGACGCCTTCCTTGCAGCTGTGGTCGGGGTTGAGGCCAGCGTCGATCAGGCTGTCGAGAATCGACTTGCCCGGAGGCACTTCGACGCTCTTGCCGCTCTTGGCGCACTGCACCACACACGTCTGGGTGGCGCTGGGCGCCTCCACATGCACGGCGGCGAAGCGCTCGATGTGTGCGTTGGCGTAGCCCAGTTGCTCGCAGCTCTTTTCGAAGGCGTCGAGCATCGGCGTGGGGCCGCAGCAGTAGTAGTGGCTGGCGGCGCCCTTGCCGGCCAGCAGCGATGCGAGGTCGGGCGGTGCGCCCTTCTCGTCGTCGAAGTGCCAGGTGAGCTGCACCGACTTCTCGGTGGCCAGCGCCTCGATGGCATCGCAGAAGGCGGCCTCCTTGCGGGTGCGCGCGCAGTACACGATTTCCACCGGCTTGCCGATGGCGATCAGGCGTTGCAGCATGCACCAGATGGGCGTCACGCCGATGCCGCCGGCCACGAGCACCGAGCGTTCGGCGCCCTCTTCCAGCTTGAAGTTGTTGCGCGGCGCCGAGATCGGCAGCGTCATGCCCACGCGCAGTTGCTGGTGCACGTAGCGCGAGCCGCCGCGGCTCTTGCGGTCGTTGAGCACGCCCACCACATAGCGCTGGCGGTCGCTCGAAGGGTTGCACAGCGAATAGCTGCGCACCAGCCCGTTGGGCAGGTGCAGGTCGATGTGGGAGCCGGCCTCGAAGGCGGGAAAGTCCACCGCCGGCGTGGCCGGCCGGAACTCGACGCTGACGATGCCGTCGGCCTCGTAGCGCATGGTGTGCACGAGGGCGTTCAGCGTGGGAGAAGACATGGCGATGCTCGCTTGCTTGCAGTTCAGGCCGTGGCGGCTTCGGCCTCGGCCAGTTGCGCCTGGGCCAGGTTGCGCATGTGGCGGCGCAGGCGGACGATGCCCAGATCGTGCTGGTACAGGTTCTCGTGCTGGTTGGCGTCGGCTTCCATCTCTTCGAGCATCACGCGGTCCTGCTCCAGCACGTGCCAGTGGCGCGCCTCGAGGCGGTTCTTGTACAGGAAGCGCCAGGTGTCGCGCTCCCAGCCCTTGGGCAGCTTGCGCGCGCGCCAGAAGAAGGTGGCCGTCATGCCGTTCGCCATCGGCGAGAAGGCACCGATGATGATGAAGTTGCCGCCGGGGCCGCCGGTCTTCGGGTACGGGATCTCCAGGCGCATCCAGTGGATGCCGGTGTCGGCCCATTCGGTCCAGTCGAAGTTGACGTTGCGCTGGCCTTCCTTCTCGAACACGAAGCCGATGTCGGTCGGGCGGACGCCGAACTTGGCGCTCGAATCGCCCTCGGCCATCGAGTGCGACTGCTTGTGCAGGTAGGTGCCGTGCATCGGGTCCATCACGTTGTCCAGCACGTAGCGGTAGTCGCCCTTCCATTCCGTGTAGCACAGGAAGTTCGAGTACTCGGCCTCGTCGGTCAGCTGCTCGGGCAGCACCAGCGGCGGCGGCACGTCGACCGGCTCCTTCGCGTTGTAGAGGAACACGGCACCCGCGCGCTCCTGCACATGGAAGTGGCGCGTGGCGCGCGAGCCTTCGAGCTTGCAGCCGGGGCTGCCGGGCACGCGCGTGACGACGCCGTCGTGGCGCACTTCGACGCCGTGGTACGGGCACGAGAGGCGGTCGCCCAGCACCACGCCCTGCGACAGCGGCGCGCCGCGATGCGGGCAGCGGTCTTCCAGCGCATGCAGCACGCCTTCGCCATCGCGCCACAGCGCGATCTTGCGGCCGAGGCGGCGCAGGGAGATCGGGTTCTCCTTGATGAAGTGCGAGGGGCAGATCGGGTACCAGAGGTCCTTCAGGCCGATCTCGAGCAGGTGGTCGACAGGATCGACAGGTGCAGGTGCGACGGGATGGATGGCGATGGTCATGATGGGTCTCCTCAGGCGGCCAGCGCGGCCATTTCCTTGCTGTACAGCGCTTCGGTCCACGCCAGGCCGCCCGGCGTGGCCAGGCCGCTGTCGTTCAGGCGCTGCACCAGGCCGGCCAGGTCATGGATGCCGTCGGCGTAGGCGCGTTCGATCACGTCGCCCAGCAGGTCTTCGTAGGTGGTCGCGGGGCGCTGGCGCGCCTGGTGCGGTTGGAGAAAGCGGTCTTGTTGCATCGTGAGCCTCCGTGGAGCGAGGGGGAGAAAAAGGTTCAGGCGGTAGCGGCAGCGACGGCGCCTTGCGCCGGCACGCCCAGCGGCACGGCCCAGGCGTCGTAGCCGTACACCCAGTCGGCGTTGCCGCCTTCGCGCAGCCAGTTGTTGCCGCGCGAGCCGAGTTGCACCTGGCTGGCGCGTTCGATGCGCGCCGTCTGGTAGGCCTGCAGCGCGGCGGGAATGTCGGCCATGGCCACACCGTCGAGGTGGCGCGACAGCACCACGGCGTCTTCGATGGCCATGCCGGCGCCCTGCGCCATGAAAGGCAGCATCGGGTGCGCGGCATCGCCCAGCAGCGCCATGCGGCCCTGTGCCCAGGCGGGCATCGGGTCGCGCTCGTACAGCGCGGTCTTGAGCACCGTGTCGCAGGCATCGAGCAGCGCGCGCGCCTCGGGGTGGTAGGCGACGTACTGCTCGCGCAGCTCGTCGACGCTGCCCGGCGCGGTCCACGACTCCAGGTGCCAGGTGTCCTGCGGCGTGGTGGCGAAGATGAAGATGTCCTTGCCGCGGTTCAGCGGGAACGTGACGATCTGGCTCTGCGGGTTCGGGCCCCACCACTTGGTGAAGGCGCCCAGGTTGGGCACACCGGCCACGCGCTCGGCGGGCACCACGGCGCGGTAGGCGACGATGCCCGTGAAGCGCGGGCTCTCGGCGCCGAACATCGCGGTGCGCACGCCCGAGTGGATGCCGTCGGCGCCGATCAGCACGCCCACGCGGGCGCTGGTGCCGTCGCTGAACGACAGGGTCACGCCCTTGTCGTCGGCGGCGATGGTCTCGGCGCGCTTGCCCAGCGCCACGCGTTCGGCGGGGAACATGTCGGCCAGTGCGGCCAGCAGGTCGGCGCGGTGGATCGTGAGCTGCGGCGCGCCGTAGCGCTGTTCGGCCGAGTCGGCCATTTCGAGGCGCGAGGTTTCCTCGCCGCTGTCGTAGGTGCGGCTGATGCGGTGCGACGGGCGCGCAGCCGTCACGCGGGCGGCCTCGCCCACGCCCAGGCCGTCGAGTGCGCGCACGGCGTTGGGCGTGAGGTTGATGTCGGCGCCGACGCGGGCGAACTGCTTGGCCTGCTCGAACACGACCACGTCGTGCCCCGCGCGGCGCAGTGCGATGGCGGCGACCAGGCCGCCGATGCCGGCACCGACGATGCCGATGGTGGATTCGCTTGTGTTCATGGTGTCTGTCTCTGCTTGTTGTTGTGCGTGGCTCACTCGGCCACGATGTTGCGGGCCTTGATGATCTTGGCCCACACCGCCGTCTCGTCTCGGATGTAGCTGGCGAACTCGGCCGGCTTCATGGCCGCGTCGGTCATGCCCTGGGCCTTCAGGCGTTCGCGCACGTCGGGCTGGGCCAGCATGTCGGCCGCATCTTTCGCGAGCTGCTCGACCACGGCGGGCGGCGTGCCCTTGGGGGCCAAGAGGCCGTACCACGAGGTCACGGTCACGCCCTGGATGCCCTGCTCCGCCAGCGTGGGAATGTCGGGTGCGGCGGCGCTGCGCTTGGCTTCGGTCACGCCCAGTGCGACGAGCTTGCCGTTCTTGATGAAGGGCATGGTCGCGGGCAGGTTGCTGAACATCAGCGGCACCGCGCCACCGAGCACATCGTTGAGCGCCGGCGCCGTGCCCTTGTACGGCACGTGCAGCAGGTCGACGCCGGCCTGCTGCTTGAACAGCTCGCCCGCCAGGTGCAGGCCACTGCCCACGCCGGGCGAGGCATACGACAGCGTGTTGGGCTTGGCCTTGGCCATTGCCACCAGTTCCTTCGCGCTCTTGATGCCCGAGGCCGGCGCGGCCACCAGCACGTTGGGCGCCTTGGCGAGCATGGTGACGGGCACGAAGTCCTTCTCGATGTTGAACGGGAAGTTCGGCATCAGCGTCGGGTTGATCGTGAGGTTGCCGGCGGGCACCACGAGCAGCGTGTGGCCGTCGCCCTTCGCGCGCTTGACCTTGTCGATGCCGATGTTGCCGGCCGCGCCCACCAGGTTCTCCACCACGGCCGCCTGGCCGTAGCGCTTGGCCAGGCCGTCGGACAGCACGCGGGCCAGCGTGTCGACCGGGCCGCCGGGCGGGAACGGCGAGACGATGGTGAAGCGGTCGCTCGACAGCTGCTTCTGTGCATCGCTCTGTGCATGTGCGGGCAAGGCGATGGCCAGCGCTGCGGCAGCCATCAGGGAGAAGGAAAGACGTCGTTGCATGGAGGTCACCGGATTCACTTCTTTTCCGTCAGGAAAGCGCCTTTTGGGCCTTCCGCGTTCTTCTGGCGGCGCGTGTTGCCATCGAGGCCGCCATCGACGGCCCATTCGGCGAACACCGTGGGACCGGGCTCGAACTCGCGCGGCTGCCAGTCGGCGGTGAGCTGGTCTTCATCGGCGTAGTACTCGATGAGGCCACCGGCCGGGTTCTTGAAGTACCAGAAGTAGGCGGACGACACCGGGTGACGGCCCGGGCCCAACTGGGTTTCCCAGCCGCAGCGCGAGAAATGCAGACCACCGCCGAACACCTCGTGGATGTCGCGCACGGTGAAGGCCACGTGGTTGAGCCCGCGCTTGCCCGAGGGAATCTGCAGCAGGAACAGGTCGTGGTGGCCGCCCTCGGGTGCGCAGCGCATGAAGGCGCCGCGGTTCGGATAGCCGTCGGACGAGACGAAGCCGAAGCGTTGCGCGTAGAACGCGCTCGTGCCCTTCACGTCGCTCACGAAGAACACGACGTGGCCCACCTCGATCGGCGTGGCGCGCTCGTAGATCGGCGCGGGCTGGTTCACGCGCGGCTTGGCGTTCCAGGTGTTCATCGCGCCGCAGTCGACCTCGACCGCGCGCTTGCGGCTGACCTGCAGGCGCACGGCCAGTCCGTTGGGATCGGTGCAGCCGATGCGGCGCGCGCCGTCGACCGTGCTGTCGATGAAGGCCGGGTCCTGTGCGATGGCGGCGGCGTAGCGGTCCAGGTCGGCGTCGCTTTCCACACCCCACACCACTTCGCGCAGTGTCGGGCCCTCTTCCATCGCGGGCGGCAGGCCCGGCTTGTCCGACGCCGCAACGACGACCTTGCAGCCGTTGAGGCACTCGAAGACGAGTTCGTCGGCGGCTTCCGACTTCAGTGCGAGGCCCCAGTCCTGGAAGAACTGGCGGCAGGCGGGCAGGTCGTCCGCGCCGTAGGTGATCTGGTCGATGCCAAGTACGCTCATGATCTTTTCGCTCTCGTTCAGTTCGCCCAAGGCAGGGGCTGTTCGTTCGTGCCCCAGTACATGCTCTTCTGCTCCATGTACTGGAAGATGCCTTCGCGGCCCTTCTCGCGGCCCAGGCCGCTGTCGCGCCAGCCGCCGAACGGCGTCGAGACCGAGAACTGCTTGTAGGTGTTGACCCAGACCGTGCCGGCCTGCACCGCGCGGCCCAGCTTCCAGGCGCGCTTGAAGTCGCGGCTCCACACGCCGGCCGCCAGCGCGTAGATGCTGTCGTTGGCCTGCGCGATCAGCTCTTCCTCGTTGTCGAAAGGCATCGCGACCAGCACCGGGCCAAAGATTTCCTCCTGGCTGATGCGGGCGTTGTTGGTCAGGCCTTCGAGGATGGTCGGCTGGTAGAAGTAGCCCTTGTCGTAGTCGGCACCGTGCGGGCGCACGCCGCCGGTGCGGATGCGGCCGCCTTCCGACACGCCCAGGTCCACATAGCGCTCGATGCCTTCGCGGTGCTTGGCCGTGATGAGCGGGCCCATCTGCGTGCGCTCCGAGGCCGGGTCGCCCACGCGCAGTGCGTTGGCGCCTTCGGCCAGCCGCGTGAGGAACTCGTCGTAGATGCCGCGCGCCACGAACAGGCGCGAGCCCGCGATGCACGACTCGCCCGACGAGCTGAAGATGCCGTAGAGCACGCCGTTCACTGCGTGGTCGAGGTCGGCATCGTCGAGCACCATGGTCGGCGACTTGCCGCCGAGTTCGAGCGACACCGGCATCATCTTGTCGGCCGCGATGTGGGCGATGTGCTTGCCCGTGGTGGTGCCGCCCGTGAACGACACACGCTTGACCAGCGGATGCTTGGTGATCGCGTCGCCGATGACCGAGCCCTTGCCCGGCAGCACGCTGACGATGCCCTTGGGCACGCCGGCCTGCTCGCAGATGCGCGCCAGTTCCAGCGCCATCAACGGCGTGACTTCGGCGGGCTTCACGACCACCGCATTGCCGGCGGCCAGCGCGGGCGCCAGCTTCTGGGCTTCGCTGGCGATGGGCGAGTTCCACGGCGTGATGGCCGCGACCACGCCCATGGGCTCGTGCACGCTCATCGTGACGAAGGCACCGCGCGAGGGCGTGATGGTTTCTTCGAGCGTTTCGAGCGCGGCAGCAAAGAACTGGAAGGTGCCCGCGGCGCTGGCCACGAGGTTGCGCGTTTCGCTGATCGGCTTGCCGTTGTCCAGGCGCTGCTTCTGCGCGAGCGATTCGGCTTCTTCACGGATCAGCTGCGCCACGCGGTGCAGCACGGCGGCGCGCTCGTGCGGCAGGCGCTGGGCCCAGCCGCTGGTGCGGAAGGCGTGATCGGCGCGGGTAATGGCCTCTTCGACGTCGGCCAGGCTCGCGGCCTTCAGGCGGGCGATGGGCTCGCCGGTGGCCGGGTACAGGCTTTCGTAGACGTCGCCGCCGCCCAGGCGCCATTCGCCGGCGATGCAGATCGGAAGGAGTTCGGTGGAGATCATGGGGTGACTCAGATGGCGAGGGGCGCGACGCGGTTGCGCAGCGCACGCACGGCGCTGTACACGGTCAGGGCCGAGGTCTTGGGGTTGGCCGCGAGCGGCTTGTTGCGCATGGTGAGCGCGAAGCTGCCGAAGGCGCCTTCGGCTTCGACGGTGTGCACGTTCTCGGTGGTGGCCGGGTCGGCAATGAGGCGCACCAGCGTCCGGTCCAGGCCCAGGCCCGCGAGCGACACGGTGGCCGCCACGTTGGCGTTCTTCGGATAGAGCAAGGCCGCTTCGCGCGCGCTGCCTTCGAAGATCACGGTTTCCTGCGCCAGCGTGTCGAGGTTGCGGCCCTGCTCGGCCGGTGTGCCCTTCCAGGCCTGCGGCGGCTTGCGACCGGTGTAGCGCACGCTGTCCAGGCCGCCGATGCGGGCCGCGGCCAGCGCGTCGATGCCGCCGATGGCGCCGGGAATCAGCTGCACCTGCGTCTTGCCGGCGACGGCGGCGGCTTCGAGCTTCTCGGCGAAACCCGTGGCCGACAGCGCGCCGACCGAAGCGACCACGCAGGGCGTGCCGCGTGCCAGCGCAGGCAGCACGTGTTCTTCGATGGCGGCGTGGCCGGCGGTCTCGACCACGAGGTCGATGCCAGTCGCGGGCACCGCACTGCCGACCTGCGCGTCGGGCGCGACCTTCTGCGCGGCGGCGACGCCTTCGGCCGGCACGACGATGGCCACCACCTTCAGGGCGGGATCGCCGTGCAGCAGTTCGAGCACCGAGGTGCCGATGGCTCCGCAGCCGACGAGTGCGATGCGCGTGATGGCGGTCATGCGTGGGGCTCCGCTCTGGCTCACTTGGCCGCGCCGAGGGCGGGAATCTGCGTGATGGTGTTCGTCGGCGGGCCGGCGAAGGTGGTCTTGAAACCGCCGATCGAGAGCATGTCGATCTCCAGCAGGAACGGGCCGTCGGCCTTCAGGGCTTCGTCCAGACGCGCCGGCAGGTCGGCCAGGTCCTTCACGCGGGCGTGCGGCAGCGCGATCGACTTGCACAGCAGGTCGTAGTCGGGCGTGTGCAGCTCGGCGTAGCACTGGCGACCGCCGTACTGCGCGTCCTGGATGTTCTTGATGACGCCGTAGCTCTGGTCGTTCATGAGCACGATGACCATGGGCGCCTTCTCCTGCACCATGCAGGCCAGCTCGCCCAGGTTCAGGATGAAGCCGCCGTCGCCGGCCAGGCAGAAGGTCTTGCGGCCCGAGCCCGTCACCGCCGCGCCGATGGCCGCGCCGATGGCCATGGGCATGCCCTGGCCGATGCCGCCGCCCGTGGCGTGCACGCCGGCGCTGGGCTCGAACACGCGCAGCTCGCGGTTGCCCCAGGTGCTGTTGGACACGGTGACGTCGCGCACCCAGTTGAACTTGCGGCCGGCCACCGACTGCAGCTGGCGCACGAGTTCAGCGTACGGGCCGAGGCCGTCGCGCAGCGAGGCCACGGCCTGGTCGTGCGCGGCGCGCAGATCGACCAGCAGCTGCGGGTCGGCCTGGTACTTCGCGGCTTCGAGGCGGTCGGCCAGGCCTTCGAGGGCCAGCGCGGAATCGCCGCAGACGAAGGCTTCCGAGGCGTAGCAACGGCCTTCGGCAGCCGCGTCGGCGTCGATGCGGTACAGCGGGCGCGGCAGCTTCAGTTCGTACTTGAGCGTCTCGTTGCCGCGCAGGCGCGAACCGACCACGAGCATCGCGTCGCAGGTCTGATAGAAGGCCTCGACAGGCTTCTGGATGTTGTAGGCACCGAGCGAGCCGGCGTCGTCTTCAGGCACCGTGCCACGGCCCTGCGTGGTCGTGACCACGCCGAAGCCCAGCTTCTGCAGGCGCTGGATGGCGGCGCGGGCATGGCGGGCACCGCCACCGACCCACAGCAGCGGGCGTTTTGCGGCTGCCAAGCGCGAAGCCAGTGCATCGAGGCCGGCGGCCGAGGGCACGGCGCGCTCGATGGGCAGCGGCGACAGGTCGGCCGGCATGGTGGTCAGGGCCGACTGGATGTCGATCGGAATCTCCACGCTGACCGGGCCGGTCGGCGCCGTCATCGCGAGTTGCACCGCGCGCTTGAGCGTGCCCAGCACCGTCTCGACGCTGCGCACGCGCAGTGCGGCCTTCGACACGGCCTTGAGCATGGTGAGCTGGTCGGGCGCCTCGTGGATGTACGACATGCCCTTGTCCAGGTACGGCGTCTCGATCTGGCCGGTGATGTGCAGCAGCGGCGCGCCGGCGGTCAGGGCCTCGACCATGCTGCCCGCGATGTTGCCCGCGGCCGGGCCGGTGCTGGTGATGCACACGCCCAGGCTGGCGGTGGAGCGCGCATAGGCGTCGGCCATGTTGCCCGCGCCGGCCTCGCCGCGCGCCGAGATGAAGCGCACCGTACCGCGCTGCGCGAAGGCATCCAGGATCGGCATGTTGTGGATCGAGATCACGCCGAAGGCTGCCTTGACGCCGCACTGCTCGAGGAAGGCGGCGACGACGGCGCCGACCGTGACGGTGTTGTTGGGGTTATGCATGGCGTGAATGGCCTCCGGAAATATCGATATGGCTGCCGGTCGTGTACGACGCGAGCGGTGAAGCAAGGAAAAGGATCGCGCGCGCGGCTTCGGTCGGAAGCCCCAGGCGACCCAGCGGGATGTGTTTGGTGGTGGCGAGCTGGCGGCTCCAGGCGGCCCAGTCTTGCGACTTGTCTTCGCGCGCCTCGAAGCGGCGGCGCCACTGGCCCGATTCGACCAGGCCGATCAGGATGCCGTTGACGCGCACGCCCTGCGGCGCGAACTCGGTGGCCATGGAACGCACGAGGTTCAGCAGGCCGGCGCGCGCAGCCGAGGTGGCGACCATGTGCGGCTCGGGCTGGCGTGCCAGCAGCGAGTTGGCGCAGACGATGGAAGCATCGCCCAGCGCCGCGCGTTGCGCCGCGAGTTGCGGCAGGAAGGCGCGCGTCGGGTGGATGACCGAGAAGAACTTCAGGTTCAGCTCTTCCATCCAGGCCGCATCGTCGGTGTCGGCGAAGGTGGACACACGCCCCTGCCCTGCGTTGTTGACCAGCATCGAGGCCGGGCCGAGCGCGGCCTCGCTGGCGGCGGCGAAGGCGCGCACCGAGGCGGCATCGAGCACGTCGCAGGTCTGTGCGAACAGCTTGGCGTTCGGGTACTGGGCACGCAGCCCGGCCACGGCGGTATCGAGCCGTTCGGCATTGCGGCCGCACAGCGCCACGGCGGCGCCGCAGCCGAGCAGCAGCTCGACGGTGGCCAGGCCGATGCCCGACGAACCGCCCGTGACCACGGCCACGCGGCCGGCCAGTGCGTCGGCGGCGAAGAAGGAGGATAAAGGGGCGGAGGTCGTCATGGTCTGTCGATCGGAAAGCGTTCGCCGTCAGGCGCTGCGCAGCGGAACCACCTTGTTGGCGCGCGCTGGCGAATAATTGAGCAGGCCCGATATCTCGTCGGCGGTGCCGCGCACGCGCTGCACCATCTCGTCCATGCGGTTCTCGTCGATGTGGCCCGAGGTGATGGTGGCGCCCAGTGCCGCCACGATGTGGCCGCTGTGGTCGCGCACCGGCGCGGCGATGGTGGAGATGTTCGATTCGAAGAAGCCCTCGCCCAGCACATAGCCGCGCTGGCGGTCGGCCTGCACCATGTCGAACAGTTCGTTCACGGTCTTGGGCGTGCTCGGCGAGAAGGTCTCGAGCTTGTCTTCGGGGTACAGCGCGCGCAGCTGCGGCAGCGTGAGGTCTTCGAGCAGGATGCGGCCCAGCACCGTGGCATGGGCCGGCAGGCGCGTGCCCACCGTGACCGAGCTGGCGAAGGGCGTGGCCGGTGCGACCTTGGCGACGTAGACGATGGAACGGCCGTCGCGCACCACGAGGTTGCACGGCGTGCGCAGCTCGTCGCACAGGCGGTTGAGCAGTGGCGTGCCCAGCTGCGTGAGCTCCAGCGAGGCCAGGTATTCGAAACCCAGGCGCAGCACGGCCAGGCCCAGGCGGTAGTCGCGCCCGCCTTCGGTGCGCTCGAGGAAGCCCATGTTCTCCAGCGTGGTCAGCAGGCGGAAGACGGTCGAGCGCGGCAGGTCGAAACGGCGCGCCAGCTCGGGCGCGGAGAGCGTGCGGCTCTCGCGGCTGAACTCGCACAGCAGGCGCAGGCCGCGCTCGAGCGCGGGCACGTTGTAGCGGTCGGCGCCCTCTTCCATCACTTCGTTGTCGTTGGTGGCCATCTCGAAAGTCCTCGGGGTTGTCTCGGTTGTCGTGTTCAGCTGGCGAGCGCTTCGCGCAGCAGTGCGGCGACGGCCTGCGGTTGTTCCACATAGCCGGCGTGACCCGCATCGTCCACCAATTCGAGGGGCACGCCGCAGCGGCGCGCCACGGTTTCGCAAGCGGCCGGCGGCGTGACGACGTCGAGCGCGCCGCAGGCCACGCGCACGGGCATCGGCGGCGGCAGGTCGGCCAGCAGGTCGGCGTTGCACAGCAGCTCGACGGCCTGGCGGTAGCCGTGGTCGTTCAGGCGGGCCATGTTCCAGCGCACCCACTGGCGGGCGTGCTCGGAAGCGCCGTCGGACACGAGCCGGCCCGCGCGCCTGGCGGCCATGCCGGCAATGCCGAGTTCGTCGAGCGTGGCGAGGCGTTCGGCGCGCACCTTGGCGCGGTCATCGATGCGCCCGGCAGCGCCGTAGCCGACGGCGGGGCTCACGAGCACGAGGCGGCGGATGCGCGCGCTGGCGCTCGAATCCTTGCGCGCGGCCGACGCGGCGACTATGGCGCCCAGCGAATGGCCGACCAGCACGCAGGAGCGGATCGCGAGGGCGTCGAGCATCGCGTCCAGGCGCTCGGCGTAATCGGCGGCGGTGGGTGCGGCCGACGCCAGCGGCGTCGAGCGGCCGTAGCCCGGTGCGTCCCAGGCGATAAGGCAGGCCTGCGGCGCCAGCAGTGCCGCGGTGTCGAGCCACGAAGCAGCGCCTGAGCCGATGCCATGCAGGCACACGACCACCGGGCCCTGCCCGCATTCGCGCACCGACACCACCGCGCCGCCGCCGACCGCGACGTCGCGGGCCGGAAAGCGTGCGTCGAGCCGCGCCAGCTCGGAAGCCGGCAGGGTCTGCGCCTGGAGGTCGGTGATGCTCATAGCCTGCTCGCTCTCGCTCAGCGCTTGATCTTGGCGAGGGGGTGGTCGGCCGGGTACGTCGGCGTGACCGGCTTCTTGGCACCGAGCATCACGCACATCAGCGCGTCTTCGTCGCCGATGTTGATCTCTTCGCGGTACACGCCGGGCGGCACCGAGATCAGGTCGCGGTCGGTCATGATGGTTTCGAAGCGCTCGCCATCCTTCTCGATGACGACCTTGAGCTTGCCGCGGATCAGGAAAAACACTTCCTCCACGTCGGTGTGCAGGTGCGGCGGGCCTTCATGGCCGGCCGGGATCACCATGGTCGAGAAGGTGAAGTGCTCCGAGGGCACGGTGTTGACGTCAGCGGCGACGCCGGTGCCGCCGGTGCCCACGTAGCGCATCTGCGCGCGGCGGAACTTGGGGTCGAAGTCGGCCTGGAACTTCAGCGCGTCCCAGTCGTACTTGCGGGTTTCATAGCGCGCGATGCGGGTGTTCATCCACTCGGCCAGGCTGCTGCCTTCGGGCTGCGCCAGGGTGCTGGCGGCGGCGGTGTTGATCTTCTGTTGTTCGGACAGATCGCTCATGGGTTACTCCTTGGTTCCTTGATCGAAAGAAAAAGTCGTTCAGTGCATCGCGAAGCCGCCATTGACGGCAAGCAGCTGACCGGTGACGAAGCGCGACAGGCCGGACAGCAGGAACACGGTGGCGCCGCAGACGTCGGCCGCCTGCTGCTCGCGCGGGATGGCGCGGCCTTCGAGGTATTTCTGGTGGCGCGCCATCGGCACGTACTCGGTGGCCTCGACCAGCGTGAGGCCGGGCGCCACGGCGTTGACGGTGATGTTGTCGCCCCCCCACTCGCGCGCCAGCGAGCGCGTCATGGAGATGACGGCACCCTTGCTCGACGCATAGGCCAGAAGGTTGGGTGCGCCCCACAGCGCCGTGTCCGACGCGAGGTTGACGACGGCGCCACGGCCGCTCGCGGCCAGCGCGGGGCGGCAGGCGCGGCCCATGAGCCAGCTGCCACGCACGTTGACGTTCATCACGCGGTCCCACATGTCGATCTCGAGCTGGTGCGCGTCGCGGCCGCCCGAGTTGGTGATGGCGGCGTTGTTGACGAGGCCGTCGAGCCCGCCGAGCAGGCGCACCGCTTCTGCGGCGCCCGCTTCGATCGAGGCCGGGTCCGACAGGTCGATCACCAGTGCGTGCGCCGTGCGGCCCGCATCGCGCAGCGCCTTGGCTTCGGTCTCGGCCAGCTCGCCGAGGATGTCGGCCAGCACCACGCTCGCACCCGCCGCGGCGATGCACTGCGCGAACGCCAGGCCCAGGCCGCGCGCACCACCGGTCACGAGCACGCGGCGGCCGGCCAGCAGGTTGGCGGGCATCTCGGCCAGCAGGGCCTGCAGGCTGGAGGGATCGGCGATGGCTTTGAGGTCGGTCATGGCGGGTGTCGCGTCGGGTTGGGTGAGGTTCAGTCGGCCTGGATACCGAGTTCCTTGATGACCTTGCCGAAGCGCGCGAAGTCCGCGGCGTTGGTCTTGGCGAGCACGTCGGCATCGCCGCCCACGGGCGTGGTGCCCAGCACGGCCATGCGCGCGACGATGTCGGGCATCTTCAGGATTTCGTTGAAGTGGCCGTTGAGCGTCTTGACGATCTCGGGCGGCAGGTTGCGCGGGCCCCACAGGCCGTTCCACGCGGTCAGCTCCACGTCCTTGTAGCCCAGCTCGGCGAAAGTCGGCACCTTGGGCGCGAGCGGCGAACGCTCGCGCGAGGCCACGGCCAGCGGGACCATCTTGCCGTTGGGCATGTAGGGCGCCACCGGGCCGAGCGTGATGAAGGTGATCGGCACGTGGCCGCCCAGCACGTCGTTGACGGCGGGCGCCACGCCCTTGTACGGCACGTGCGCCAGGCTGGTGCCCGAGGCGCGGGCGAACATCTCGCCCAGGATGTGCATCGGCGAGCCGCTGCCCGGGCTGGCGTAGCTCAGCGACTTGCCGCCCTTGGCCGCGGCCACCGCGTCCTTCAGGCCCGTGTAGCCCTTGCCACCGCTGGCCACGAGGAACAGCGGCAGGTTGCCGGTCTGCACGATCGGCGTGAAGCCGTTGAGCACGTCGTAGCCCGAGCCGCTGCCGGTCTTGAGCACCAGCTGCGCGATCGAGAAGGTGCTGGGCGCGAGCAGCAGCGTGTAGCCGTCGGGCGCGGCCTTGGACACGAAGGCGCTGCCGATGATGCCGCTGGCGCCGGGGCGGTTGTCGACCACCACGGGCTGGCCGACGCGCGCCGAGAGCTTCTCGGCATACAGGCGTGCCAGGGCGTCGGTGTCGCCGCCCGCCGGATAGGCCACGACCAGCGTGATCGGCTTGCTGGGGTACGTGTCTGCGGCCCAGGCAAGCCCGGAAGCGCAAGCGGCCGCCAGGGACATGGCGGCGGCGATGGCGAAGCGACGTGTGTGTGTCATCGTGGGTCCGTGGAATCGAAGGTTTGCTTCACTAAAGAAACAACGATTTATTAATGGAACACCGCGAGAATACCGACGAAGACAACTTCGTGACTAAGTAAAAACCCTAGGAGCATCCCATGTGGGAGGCGCGCGCCAGTGAAAAAGGGCGGCCATTTCGGGCCGCCCTTCGGGGGAATGCGGGTGCGCGGTAGCGCAGGTTCGACGGCGCTACAGGCCCAGGGCGTCCTGCAGCTGGCGCGCGGTCCAGCGCTTGGGGTCCTGCGGCCAGGCCTCGAGCAGCGCGACCATGCGCGCGTTGCGCGGGGCGCTCAGGCCGCGGTCTTGCGCCAGCCGCACCACCTCGCCGCTCAAGGCGTCGATCTCGGTGCGACGGCCCAGTGCCAGGTCGTCGGCCATGCTGGAGCGGGCCTTGGCATCGATGCGCAGCATGCGCGCCGCGACGATGCGAAACAGCCAGTCGGGCAGCCGCAGCAGACCCGGCAACCGCCGTGCCGGCACGGCCGCCACCTGCGCGGGCGCGATGCCGCTCACACGCAGCACGCCCAGCGTTTCATCGATCAGCGCTGCGAAGCAGCGGCGGTAACCACGCTGCATGAGCTCTTCGCGCAGCGGCAGGCCCGACAGCGCGTTGACCGGGTTGTTGAGGTTGAGCAGCAGCTTGCCCCACTGCACCGGCAGCAGGTCGGCATGCAGGTCGAGCGGCACGCCGGCGCGCTCGAACACGGGCAGCCAGTGGCGCAGCGTGGGGTCGTCTTCCGCGGCCAGGCGGCCGGGCGTGCCGCGATGGAAGGCGCCGTCGCTGATCTCCGCCACGTTGTACGGAACCATGCCGGCGCGGATGTTCAGCGAAGGCCCGGCCTGCCCTGCCGCGGCGCTGTTCGAGATGCCGTTCTGCAACGAGACGACCGTGGTGCCGGCCGGCAAGGCAAAGGCCAGTTCGCGCGCCGCCTCGGCAGTGGCGCCGCTCTTCACGCACAGCAGCACCAGTGCGGGTCGGGCACCCACCGGCACCTGCTCGCACAGCCGCAGTGTGGGCGCCGCCAGCTTGTGCCGGGCGCCGTCGAGGTCGGTGAGCGTGAGGCCGTGGCGCGCGAGTTTGTCGAGCACACGCGGACGGCCGACGAAGGTGACGGGCACGCCCGCTGCGGCCAGGCTGCCACCGATGAAGCAACCGATGGTGCCCGCCCCCATCACGAGCACTTCACCGGGGATCGCGTCGGACATGAAGTGCTGTGTGAGAAGTGAGCGGGAGGAGCCTCAGACGCTGGATCAGGTGCGTTGGGCGACCCAGCCCTGCACCGATTGCAGCGCGGCCGGCAGGCCCGCGGCATCGGTGCCGCCGGCCATGGCCATGTCGGGCTTGCCGCCGCCCTTGCCGCCGACCTGCTGCGCCACGAAGTTGACCAGTTCGCCGGCCTTGACCTTGCCGATGCTGTCGGCCGTGACGCCGGCCGCGATCTGCACCTTGTCGCCGTCGACGGCGGCCAGCACGATGGCGGCGGTTTTCAGCTTGTCCTTCAGCTTGTCCATGGTGTCGCGCAGCGTCTTGGCGTCGGCGCCGTCGAGCTTGGCCGCGAGCACCTTGATGCCGTTGACGTCCACGGCCTGCGCCACGAGTTCGTCGCCCTTGGACGACGCGAGCTTGCCCTTGAGCGCACCCACTTCGCGTTCGAGCGTCTTGACCTGCTCGAGCACCTGCGAGAGACGGCCCTGCAGCTCGGCGGCCGGCGACTTGAGCGTGGCGGCCACGCTCTGCACGGTCGATTCGAGGTCCTGCAGGTAAGCGAGCGCATTGGCGCCCGTGACCGCTTCGATGCGGCGCACGCCGGCGGCCACGCCGCCTTCGCTGACGATCTTGAACAGACCGATGTCGCCCGTGCGGCCCACGTGGGTGCCACCGCACAGTTCGCGGCTGGTGCCGATGTCCAGCACGCGCACGGTCTCGCCGTACTTCTCGCCGAACAGCATCATGGCGCCGGTCTTCTGGGCCGATTCGAGGTCCATCACGCGGGCCTGCGTGGGTGCGTTGTCGAGGATCTCGGCGTTGACGCGCTTCTCGATCTCGGTGATCTGCTCGCGCGTGACGGGTGCGTTGTGCGCGAAGTCGAAGCGGGTCTTGTCGGCGTCGACCAGCGAACCCTTCTGCTGCACGTGGTCGCCCAGCACTTCACGCAGGGCCTTGTGCATCAGGTGGGTGACCGAGTGGTTGCGCATGGTGGCGGCGCGGCGCGCGGTGTCGACCGCCGCCTTCACGGCGTCGCCGACCTTCAGCGTGCCCTGGGTCTGCGTGCCGTGGTGGCCGAACACGTCGGCCTTGATCTTCTGCGTGTCTTCGACGCCGAACTGCACGCCTTCGGCCACGAGCACGCCCTGGTCGCCGACCTGGCCGCCGCTCTCCGAATAGAACGGCGTGGTGTCGAGCACCACGATGCCGCTCTGGCCTTCCTTCAGTTCGTTGACGGCCACGCCGTCGAGGTACAGCGCGACGACCTTGGCGTTTTCTTCCAGGTGGTCGTAGCCGGTGAAGGTGTTGCCCGCACCGGCGTACTCGACGTTGCGGTCCATCTTGAACTTGCCGGCGGCGCGGCCCGCGGCCTTCTGCTTTTCCATGGCGGCGTGGAAGCCGGCTTCGTCGACGCTCAGGCCGCGCTCGCGGCACACGTCGGCCGACAGGTCGAGCGGGAAGCCGTAGGTGTCGTGCAGCTTGAAGGCGACATCGCCCGGCAGCACCTTGGCATCGCCGGCCAGCGCCGCGTCGAGGATTTCCATGCCGTTGGCCAGCGTCTCGAAGAAGCGCTCTTCCTCGGCCTTCAGCGTGTCGGTGATGCGCTTCTCGTCGGCCACCAGCTTCGGATACGCGTCGCCCATGAGCTTCACGAGGTCAGGCACCAGCTTGTGGAAGAAGGGCTTCTTCTGGCCCAGCTTGTAGCCGTGGCGGATGGCGCGGCGCACGATGCGGCGCTGCACGTAGCCGCGGCCTTCGTTCGACGGGATCACGCCGTCGGCCACCAGGAACGAGGTGGCGCGGATGTGGTCGGCGATCACGCGCAGCGAGTTGTTCGACAGGTCGCTCGTGCCGGTCTCGCGGGCGGCGGCCTTGATGAGCGCGTCAAAGATGTCGATTTCGTAGTTGCTGTGCACGTGCTGCAGGATCGCGGCCAGGCGCTCCAGGCCCATGCCGGTGTCGACGCAGGGTGCGGGCAGCTTCTTCACGGAGCCGTCGGGCTGCATGTCGAACTGCATGAACACGTTGTTCCAGATCTCGATGTAGCGGTCGCCGTCTTCGTCGGGCGAACCGGGCGGGCCGCCGGGAATCTCGGGGCCGTGGTCGTAGAAGATCTCGGAGCACGGGCCGCACGGGCCGGTGTCGGCCATCATCCAGAAGTTGTCGGACATGTAGCGGCCGCCCTTGTTGTCGCCGATGCGCACGACACGCTCGGGCGGCAGGCCGATTTCCTTGGTCCAGATGTCGTAGGCCTCGTCGTCCTCGATGTAGACGGTGGCCCAGAGCTTCTCGGCCGGCAGCTTGTAGACCTGGGTCAGCAGCTCGAAGGCCCACTTCAGCGAATCGCGCTTGAAGTAGTCGCCGAAGCTCCAGTTGCCCAGCATCTCGAAGAAAGTGTGGTGGCGGGCGGTGTAGCCCACGTTCTCCAGGTCGTTGTGCTTGCCGCCGGCGCGCAGGCAGGCCTGGACCGAGGCGGCGCGCACGTAGGGACGCTTGTCTTCGCCCAGGAACACGTCCTTGAACTGGACCATGCCGGAGTTCGTGAACATGAGCGTCGGGTCGTTGCCCGGCACCAGCGAACTCGAAGGCACCACGGTGTGGCCCTTGGAGGCGAAGAAATCGAGGAAGGTCTTGCGGATGTCCGCGACCGTGAATGTGGGCTGGCTGGGCTGGCTCATCTTTTGGATTTCGTCTGCGGTGGGGCGGCCTGGCGATGGCGACCCTGCGTCGAAACCACTGCGTTGAACCGGCCTAACTGCTTGATTTGCTTGAACAATCGATTATAGGTTTGCCCATGGTGCCCGAGCCGGCCCGGGGCCATGCCGCGCCGCCCTCATCTTGCCCTCACCGTGATCCGGGAGCCGGGGCTAACATGGGCGGCTGAAGCGGCGCTCGCCCTCCCCGGCCGTAGCCTGTTTCGCCCCTGTTTTCATCGGCATTCCATGAATCAAGGAGCACGCATGGCAGGTCAGGCGTCGGAACACTGGAAGATCGAAGACCTCGATTTCTCCCGCATCGCACGCGAGCAGGTGCGCACGGACGAAAACCTCTTCTACCTGGTGGCGTCCGCCTCCTTCATCGAGAGCGGCTCCGACCTGTACACGCAGAACCTGGTCGATTTCTTCCGGGGCGACGACGAAGTCACCGGGTGGCTGTCCAATCACTGGGAGCAGGAAGAGCTGCAGCACGGCCAGGCCCTGCGCGCCTACGTGCGGCACGTGTGGCCGGAGTTCGAATGGGACACCGCCTACCGCGGCTTCCTGGCGGAGTACGCCACCTATTGCAAGGTCGAGCTGCTGGCCCCGACCCGCGCCCTGGAAATGACCGCCCGCTGCGTGGTCGAGACCGGCACCGCCACCTACTACCGCGCCATGGCCCGCAGCACCACCGAGCCGGTGCTGCGCGACCTGGCGACCCGCATCGCGACCGACGAGGTCAACCACTACAAGCACTTCTACCGGTTCTTCCGCCGCTACCGCGCCCAGGAGCGGCTGAACCGCTTCCGCGTGATGGGCACCATCGGCCGGCGCACGCTGGAGCTGAAAAGCGAGGACGCCGACTGCGCCATCCGCCACGTGGTGAAGGCCCGCGCGCCCCACCGGGCCGACGACGCCGCCTACATTCAGCAACTCAGCGCGCGCATGAACAGCACAATCCGCACGAACCTGAGCCCCGGCACCACGCTCAAGATGCTGATGCGGCCGCTGGAGCTGCCGGCCCGGGTCCAGACGGTGATCCAGTACCCGATCCGGCAGTTCATGGAGCACGTCTTCCTGCGCTGAGAGGCCGAACGCACCGAAAAGACGGGCAAAAAAAACCCAGCTCGATGCTGGGCTGAATCTCTGGATTGCTGTCACGCACAGAGAACCCGCACTAGAAGCGAGTCCTCAAAATTTAGGGCCGGCGCCCCGCCCGGGTTGTCAGACAACACCGACACTTCCGAACGATCGTGCGGGCGGACGGTACCCATCCAGCCCCAAAAACTGCCAAATTCTTCACACTTTTTAACTTGTCCTACGGTTACGACATTTTTCCGCTGACATGCTGGACGCCCGTCGTCGCCGACGATGGATTCGCTGTCACGCAACAGGGCCGCAGAAGAAGAGCTCTCTGTTTGCCTTAGAGCGCGCCCTCAGGGCGCATCTCGAGATACCCGCTCCGGCGGGTATTTTTTTGCCCGCCGCAGCGCCTTCCGTCGCCCCTACCACACCGAAATGACGGGTTCTCCCAGTTCCACGGGGACAACGCTGTGGAAAACCTTGTGCGCAGCGCGCCAAACCGTTGCCCGGCGGGGCCTGCAACGCGGTGCCTGCAAAAGAGGCAACGCGCGAAGAAAACCGGAAAAAATAAATTTCCGGGCCTTTTCCAGCCGTCGATGCCCGCCCCGCCCAGGCAAACGACGCCGAAAGAATTCATCAGACTCCTGCCCCGAGGCCCCGGCTAGCATCCAGAGACCCGGGCAGCCCGCTTGCGCCGCGCCGGGGAAAAAGGGAGCAGAACATCGTGAAGTGGATCGTGGCTGGCTTTGTGGCGCTGGTCTTTGCCGTGCTGTCGTTCAATGCATTCATTGCCAACGACCTGAGCCGCCAGCGCAGCGGCAACCGGCTCATCGGCATGCTGACCGACCTGTACGGCTGGCTGATGGGCACCATCGGCTCCGTCCCGTCGGGCCTCCTGTTCGCCGCCTGCGCCGTGGGCATCGTCGTGCTGGCCGTCCGGGACGGCAGGAAGACGGACTGAACCATGCTGGGCACCGCACGCGTGGCCCTGCTCGACGAGCAGGGTGAAATCGGAGGGCCGTTGCTGCACAGCCTGCCCCGGCTGGGCTACGAGGCCATCCCGTTCACGAGACTGTCCGACTTCCTGTCCTCGCTGGACTGCGGGCGGCAGGTCGATATCCTGCTCCTGATGGTCGACAACGAACTGGCCTCCCGCAGCCTCTTTGCCGCCTGCCGGGCACTGAACATCCCGACGCTGCTCATCGTGCGCGACAAGCGCTGGGAGCAGCTCATGCCGTGGCGCGACGCACCGGGCTGGGACGACTTCATCGAACTGCATGGCGCCGGCGTCGAAGGCGCCATGAACGAACTGGCCTGGCGCATGCGCACCCTGCTGCTGCGCGCCCGGCATGCGGCGCAGACCACCCACCTCCACACGACGAGCTGGGGCCCCTATCAGTTTCTCGACATGGCCCACACGGTGCTGCTGGGCGACCGGCGCATCCGCCTGCAGCCGCGCCAGTACGCCTTTGCCGTGACCCTGTTCCGCAACGCCGGGCAGGTGATCACGCGCGACTGGCTGTGGCAATCGATCTGGGACAAGACCACGCCTTACGAAGGCACGCGCGTGCTCGACGTGTGCGCGGCCAACATCCGCAAGCGCCTGAACCTGTGCGCCGAGAACGGGTTCGTGCTGCGCGCGGTCTACAAGCGGGGCTACCAGCTGATTCCGGTGTCGCCCGCCCCCGGACAGATCAAGGAGAGGGAGTTCACGCGACAAGGCGGCCGACGTCATGCCGCCCTTGCCGTGAATTTCTGACAGGCCCGGCCCCTGAACGGGCCGGGCCCCGGGCCCCCGGGTCGAGGGCCCGAAGGCGCATCAGGCGTCGACACCCACCCGCACGAGCCGCGCCGGCCGCAGCCGGTTGTCCAGCGAAGCCAGCCAGGCGCCCAGGTCCTCGTTCGCCACGGGCGTCAGCAGCAGCTCGAAGGAGCGCTGCGCGCGCACCGCGACCGGCACCGCTTCCACGCTCTCCAGCTCCGAGCGGTGCGTGAGGTACAGCAACGGCAGCCTCCAGTCGGCGGCCTGGTGCATGGCGGGCACGCGCGCCACCGTCTTCTGCGCATCGGCGTGCAGTCCGATGATCACGCCGTCGAAGCGCTGCCCGACCTCCAGCACCTGGATCAGGTCGGCGATGCGCACGAACGGAATGAAGTCGGCCCCCAGCGCCGTCAGCGAGTTGCCGGTGCAGGCGCGCTGCAGCGCGTCGGAATCCACCAGGGCGATGCGGTAGCCCGAGGGAGCGGGCGCGTTCATCGTCACTGCTCCCCTGCGACGTCGAGCTCCACCCGCCGGTTGGGCTGCAGGCATTGCAGCAGCGCCGGCGAGCGCTGGGAGCCTTCGCAGTCGGACACCACCGGCTGGCGCTTGCCCATGCCGACGGTGCGGATCTGCTTGCGGTCCAGGCCCTGCTGCACCAGCAGCTCGCGCACGGTGTTGGCGCGCTCCAGCGACAGCGCCTCGTTGTAGGCATCGCTGCCCAGCCGGTCGGTGTGCCCGGTCACCACGATGTAGTGCAGCGACCTGAAGTTGCTGCGCAGCTCGCGCGCCAGATGCTCCAGCCGCGCACGCCCTGCGGGCAGCAGGTCGGAGAGCGAGGCGCCGTCGAAGCGGAACAGGCCGTCCGCGTTGAGCGTGACCTTCTGCGGCGGCGCCAGCTTGGTGCTGGCCGGAATCGGCGTGGCCGCCGGCGGCTGCGCGAGCAACGCGCAGTCGGGGTTCTTCCACCAGCCGCCGGTCATCAGCTCATCGCCGTTGAAGCGCACCATGTACTGGCAGGTGACGTAGTCGCTGCCCTTGCCCGTGTAGAAGTGGAAGAGGTAGTTCCACTCGCGCACGCCCCACAGCCCTTCGCTGAAATGCGGCCAGCCCAGCAGCTCGCGCAGTTGGTCCTTGCCCATGCCGGCGCGCACGCGCTGGAACTTCTCGGTGCCCGGGAAAGCGCCCTGCTTCCACTTGGCGTTGCCCGGCGCGGGAAACTCCTCAGCCTTCGGCGGCGACGGCTTCTCGGCCGCCGCGCGCGCCTGCGCATCCTTGTCGATGGCGGCGCCGGGCGAAGCGCAGCCTTGAAGGGCCGCGAGCAATGCCGCCAGTGCGGCCGCGGTCAGGGTTCGATTCATGTTCATTCTTGTGCTCTCCCGCTTCAATTGAAGACCCATTCCGCGCCGACCGTGGCCGCGGCGCCGGCGCGGCTCATGCCCACGCCGCCGGTCACGCTCCAGCCGTTGTTCTCGGCCGTGCGGCGGAAGCTGATGCCCACCGCGCTTTCGCCCTTGAACGTGCCGTAGCCCACGCGCATCACCGTCTTGCCTGGCACCGAGGTGCCCGGCATCTGCACGGCCATGGCGGCGGCCACGCCGGAGTAGGCGTTCTTCGCGGTGTTGCGGATCTCGCTGCCCAGCGCGTTGACGCGCGCGTCGGTGTAGGCCGTGTTGGCCACGTTCGCCTGGTTCAGCTGCTGCACGTTGACCGCGTCGGTCGGTGCCACGCCCGGCGCCACGTTCTGCACCGTCACCGGGCCGGTGGAAGCCCCGTTGCCCATGGTCACGCTGTTGTAGTTGACCGTGCCGTCCGGGTTGGTGTCGTAGCGCACGGTGCTTTGCTGAACCGCCTGCAGCTGGCGCACGTTCACCGCGTCGGTGGCCTGCGTACCGCCGGCCACGTTGGTGATCTGGCGCTCGTTGCCGGTCGAACCGACCGACACCGCGCCCTGCGCCGACTGCACCACCGTGTTCGAGAACATCTCGCGCTGGCCGTTCATGCCGGCGCGGTTGGCCACCGCGCCGTCGCCCAGCGCCACGCTGTTGGCGGTGGCAGCCGTGCTGTTGGCACCCAGCGCGATGCTGCCCGCCGCCTTGGCCTGTGCGCCATTGCCGGTGGCGATGGAGTTGTTGCCCGTTGCGACGGCCTTCGGCCCGATGGCCACGCTCTCCGCGCCCACCGCGCTGGAGTCGGCCTCCTTCGAGTTGGCATGGAAGTACTTGATGCCACCACCGCCCGTGGTCATGTTGTTGATTGCCTGGTTGGTCGCGTAGAGCTGGCTGCCGTTCACCGCGTCGGTGCTGGTGGCGCTGATCTCGCCGGCGGCGACATTGGTGATCTGGCGCTCCGCGTCCTTGTCGCCGACGCTGACCACGCCCACCGGCTTGGTGCCGGCAAACTGGTAGGTCGTGCCCTGGAGCGTGACGCTTTCCGTCGGCTTGGCGTCCGACGTTTTGGAGTCGTTGCCCAGCGCCACGCTGTTCTTCGTGGTGACCACGGCACCGGTGCCGACCGCCACGCCCTTGTCGGCATTGACGACCGCGCCTGAGCCCACCGCCGTGCTGTCAGCGCCCTTCGACGTGGGCGCCACGTAGGTCGTCGGCGAACCGGTGATCCACTTGTTGCCCGCCGCCGCGGCCTGGCTCGCCACCGCCTGCAGCTGTGCCACGTTGACGGCGTCGCTCGGTGCGGAGCCGGCGGCCACGCCGGTGATCTGGCGGAACACGCCGTTGGCCACGTCGCCCACGCCCACCGCACCCGTCGTGCTGGTGGTGGCGGCAATGGCGTTCGCTTGCGCAGTGGTCGCCTCCGGCGGCACATAACCCTGCACGCCGCCCGCGCGGTCGGCCACCGAGCCTGCGCCCAGGGCCGCACCGCCGGTCGCGGTAGCCGTGCTTGCGGCACCCACCGCCACGCTGACATCGCCGACCGCGGCGCTCGCCGCGCCCATCGCGACGCTTGCCACGCCCGAGGCGTTCGACAGCGCACCCGCCGCCACGCTGGCATTGCCCGCGGCCCGTGCCCAGGCACCGAAGGCTGCGCTGTCGATGCCGTCGGCGGTCGAGAAGTAGCCGACCGCCGTGCTGCGGTCGCCCATTGCCCAGGCGGCATTGCCGATCGACGTGGCGCTGATGCCTGCGGCCTGCGCCGCCGTGCCCATCGCCACCGCGTTGACGGCCGTCGCCTGCGCATCCTTGCCCGCCGCGATCGCGTCGGCACCCGTGGCACCGTCGTTGTTCTCGTTGCCGCCGCCGGACGAGTTGACGCTGTAGTACTTGGTCTTGCTCTCGGCGACCGTGTCCTTGAGCTGGCTGACATTCACCGCGTCGGTGTCGGCCACGCCCGGTGCCACGTTCGTGATCACCTTGCCGCCCGCATTGACGCCCGCCGTGGTCACGCTCGGCCCGCCGACGATGGTCAGGCCGGTCGCACCGAGGGTGACGTTCGGGCCCACGGTCACGCCGGCGTTGTTCATCACCGTGTCGCCGGTGGTCACGCTGTCGAACTTCACGTCCTTGGCCGTGGCCACGGTCAGCGTGTTGCCGTTGCGGGTGACCACCATGTTCTCGCCGTTGGCGAAGTTGGCGGTGCCGCCCGGCGCGATGTTCTGCGGGGTCGCCTCGCCGTTCGCGCTCAGGTTCCAGCCCTTGCTGGCCGTGGCGTCGACCAGCTTGAGCTGCTCTTCGGTCGCTGCGCGGCCCACCGTTGCAAAGCTCGGATCGGTCAGCGTCTTGTTGCTCAGGCCCTTGATGTCGTTGCTGACACCGCTGAGGTTCACCGTGCCGCTGGTCACGCCGCCGGCCGCCAATGTCGTGGTCGTCGCCCCGTTGGTCACCGTGGTGCCCACGGCCGTTGTCTTCGTGACATTGCCCGCGCCGTCGTTCACGGTCAGGCCGGTGGTGTTGAGCACGCTCTGGCCCACGGTCACGCTGTTGTTGACCTTCACGTCGTCGGCCAGCTTGAAGTCGAGATCCGTGCCCGTGCGGGTGATCTTGACGTTGCCGTCCGAGTTGCTGAAGTCGACCTTGCCGCCCGGCGCGACCTTGCCGCCGGTGGCTTCACCGTTCGCCGCGACGTTCCAGCCTGCGCTGGCGGTGTCGTTGACCTGCTTCAGTTGCTCCTCGGTCGCTGCACGGCCCACCGTGGCGAAGCTCGGATCGGTCAGCGTCTTGTTGCTCAGGCCGGTGATGTCGTTGCTGACGCCGCTGAGATTCACCGTACCGCTCGTCACGCCGCCAGCGGCGACAGCCGTGGTCGTCGTGCCGTTGTTGACCGTCAGGCCCGTGGTGTTGAGCACACTCTGACCGACCGTCACGCTGTTGTTGACCTTCACGTCATCGGCCAGCTTGAAGTCCAGGTTCGTGCCCGTGCGCGTGATCGTGACGTTGCTGTCCGAGTTGCTGAAGTCCACCTTGCCCTTCGGAGCGACATTGCCGCCGGTGGCTTCACCGTTGGCCGCCACGTTCCAACCTGCACTGGCCGTGTCGTTGACGATCTTGAGCTGCTCTTCCGTGGCCCCACGACCCACGGTCGCGAAGCTCGGATCGGCCAGGGTCTTGTTGCTCAGTCCGGTGATGTCATTGCTGACGCCACTGAGGTTCACCGTACCGCTCGTCACGCCGCCAGCGGCGACTGCCGTGGTCGTCGTGCCGTTGTTGACCGTCAGCCCCGTGGTGTTCAGGACGCTCTGCCCCACCGTCACGCTGTTGTTGACCTTCACGTCGTCGGCCAGCTTGAAATCGAGATCCGTGCCCGTGCGGGTGATCGCGATGTTGCTGTCCGAGTTGCTGAAGTCCACCTTGCCGCCCGGCGCCACATTGCCACCCGTGGCTTCTCCATTGGCGGCCACGTTCCAGCCAGCGTTGGCGGTCTGATCCACCAGCTTGAGCTGTTCTTCGGTGGCTGCACGTCCAACCGTGGCGAACGTCGGATCGGTCAGCGTCTTGTTGCTCAGGCCAGTGACGTCATTGCTGACGCCACTGAGATTCACGGTGCCGCTCGTTACACCGCCAGCGTTCATGGCGGTCGTGGTCGTGCCGTTGTTGACCGTCAGGCCTGTGGTGTTGAGCACGCTCTGACCCACCGTCACGCTGTTGTTGACCTTCACATCGTCGGCCAGCTTGAAGTCCAGGTTCGTGCCTGTGCGCGTGATCGTGACGTTGCTGTCCGAGTTGCTGAAATCCACCTTGCCCTTCGGAGCGACATTGCCGCCGGTTGCTTCACCGTTGGCTGCGACGTTCCAGCCTGCGCTGGCGGTGTCGTTGACGATCTTGAGCTGTTCTTCCGTAGCCCCACGGCCCACGGTCGCAAAGCTCGGATCGGTCAACGTCTTGTTGCTCAGGCCCGTGAGGTCGTTGGAGACACCACTGAGGTTCGCCGTGCCGCTGGTCACGCCGCCGGCTGCGACGGCCGTGGTCGTCGTGCCGTTGTTGACCGTCAGGCCCGTGGTGTTCAACACGCTCTGACCCACCGTCAGGCTGTTGTTGACCTTCACGTCGTCAGCCAGCTTGAAGTCGAGATCCGTGCCCGTGCGCGTGATCGCGATGTTGCTGTCCGAATTGCTGAAGTCGACCTTGCCGCCCGGCGCCACATTGCCGCCCGTGGCTTCGCCGTTGGCCGCGACGTTCCAGCCTGCTTTGGCCGTGTCGTTGACGATCTTGAGCTGCTCTTCCGTAGCCCCACGGCCTACGGTCGCGAAGCTCGGATCAGTCAGCGTCTTGTTGCTCAGGCCCGTGACGTCGTTGGAGACACCGCTGAGGTTCACAGTCCCGCTGGTCACGCCGCCAGCGTTCACAGCGGTCGTGGTCGCGCCGTTGTTGACCGTGAGCCCCGTGGTGTTGAGCACGCTCTGCCCCACCGTCACGCTGTTGTTGACCTTGACGTCATCGGCCAGCTTGAAGTCGAGATCCGTGCCCGTACGGGTGATCGCGATGTTGCTGTCGGAGTTGCTGAAATCGACCTTGCCACCCGGAGCCACATTGCCGCCCGTGGCTTCACCATTGGCCGCGACGTTCCAGCCCTTGCTGGCGGTGTCGTTGACGATCTTGAGCTGCTCTTCCGTGGCCCCACGACCCACGGTCGCGAAGCTCGGATCGGTCAGGGTCTTGTTGCTCAGCCCCGTGATGTCGTTGCTGACACCGCTGAGATTCACCGTACCGCTCGTCACGCCGCCAGCGGCGACTGCCGTGGTCGTCGTGCCGTTGTTGACCGTGAGGCCCGAGGTGTTGAGCACGCTCTGGCCCACCGTCACGCTGTTGTTGACCTTCACGTCGTCTGCGAGCTTGAAGTCCAGGTTCGTTCCCGTACGCGTGATCGTGACGTTGCTGTCCGAGTTGCTGAAGTCGACCTTGGCACCAGGTGCCACATTGCCGCCCGTGGCTTCGCCGTTGGCCGCGACATTCCAGCCCTTGCTGGCGGTGTCGTTGACGATCTTGAGCTGCTCTTCCGTGGCCCCACGGCCCACCGTGGCAAAGCTCGGATCGGTCAGCGTCTTGTTGCTCAGGCCGGTGATGTCGTTGGAGACACCACTGAGATTCACAGTGCCGCTGGTCACGCCGCCAGCAGCCACAGCTGTGGTGGTCGTGCCGTTGTTGACCGTGAGGCCCGAGGTGTTGAGCACGCTCTGGCCCACCGTCACGCTGTTGTTGACCTTCACGTCGTCTGCGAGCTTGAAGTCCAGGTTCGTTCCCGTACGCGTGATCGTGACGTTGCTGTCCGAGTTGCTGAAGTCGACCTTGGCACCAGGTGCCACATTGCCGCCCGTGGCTTCGCCGTTGGCCGCGACATTCCAGCCCTTGCTGGCGGTGTCGTTGACGATCTTGAGCTGCTCTTCCGTGGCCCCACGGCCCACCGTGGCAAAGCTCGGATCGGTCAGCGTCTTGTTGCTCAAGCCCGTGACGTCATTGGTGACACCACTGAGGTTCACCGTGCCGCTGGTCACGCCGCCCGCGGCGACTGCCGTGGTCGTCGTGCCGTTGTTGACTGTCAGGCCCGTGGTGTTCAACACGCTCTGGCCCACGGTCACGCTGTTGTTGACCTTCACGTCGTCAGCCAGCTTGAAGTCCAGATTGGTGCCAGTCCGCGTGATCGCGATGTTGCTGTCCGAGTTGCTGAAGTCCACCTTGCCGCCTGGTGCAACGTTGCCGCCAGTGGTTTCACCGTTGGCTGCGACGTTCCAGCCTGCGCTGGCCGTGTCGTTGACTTTCTTCAGTTGCTCTTCCGTCGCTGCACGGCCCACCGTGGCAAAGCTCGGATCGGTCAGCGTCTTGTTGCTCAGGCCCGTGACGTCATTGGTGACACCACTGAGGTTCACCGTGCCGCTGGTCACGCCGCCCGCGGCGACTGCCGTGGTCGTCGTGCCGTTGTTGACTGTCAGGCCCGTGGTGTTCAACACGCTCTGGCCCACGGTCACGCTGTTGTTGACCTTCACGTCGTCAGCCAGCTTGAAGTCCAGATTGGTGCCAGTCCGCGTGATCGCGATGTTGCTGTCCGAGTTGCTGAAGTCCACCTTGCCGCCTGGTGCAACGTTGCCGCCAGTGGTTTCACCGTTGGCTGCGACGTTCCAGCCTGCGCTGGCCGTGTCGTTGACTTTCTTCAGTTGCTCTTCCGTCGCTGCACGGCCCACCGTGGCAAAGCTCGGATCGGTCAGCGTCTTGTTGCTCAGGCCCGTGACGTCATTGGTGACACCACTGAGGTTCACCGTGCCGCTGGTCACGCCGCCCGCGGCGACTGCTGTGGTGGTCGTGCCGTTGTTGACTGTCAGGCCCGTGGTGTTCAACACGCTCTGGCCCACGGTCACGCTGTTGTTGACCTTCACGTCGTCTGCCAGCTTGAAGTCCAGGTTGGTGCCCGTCCGCGTGATCGTGACGTTGCTGTCCGAGTTGCTGAAGTCGACCTTGGCACCGGGCGCCACATTACCGCCCGTGGCTTCGCCGTTCGCTGCCACGTTCCAGCCCGCGTTGGCGACCTCGCTGACAGCTTTGAGCTGGCTCACGTTCACCGCGTCGCTGTCGGCGGCGCCCGCCGCCACATTGGTGATCTGGCGGAGTTGGCCGTTGCCTCCCACGCTCACCGCAGCCAGCGTGCTGGTGGTGTTGGCGATGTCCGTGCCGCTCTGCGCAGCAGTCCCGGTCTTGGGGTCGTAGCCCACGATGCCTGCCGCCGTGTTGGCCAGGGAATTGCTGCCCAGCGCCACGCCGTTGTCGACCTCGACCCCGGCGCTGTTGCCCAGGGCCGTACCCTTGGTCACGGCGGTGGCCACGCTCAGGGGCGTGCCGCCCGCGTCGGCGAAGTCGCCGAACGCCGCGCCGCCGCCGCCCGCGCGGCTTTGGGCACCCTGTGCGATCGAGCCTGTGGCCAAGGCTCCCCGGCCGACGGCGATGGCGTCAACGCCGGTGGCCTGAGCCCCAGTGCCGACAGCGATTGCATCGTCCGCGCTGGCGCGGCTGTTGGTACCGATGGCTACGGTGTTGCGGGCCTGCACGATGGGCGCCACGGCCGTGGGCTTGCCGGTGGCCGGGTCGATCTCGACTTCAGAGTTGGCACCGGCACCCAGCGCCACGTTGCCCGAGCCTCTCACGCCAGAACCTGCCCAGCCGCCGATCGCGGTGTTGCTCTCGCCCTCGACCCACTGCCCCGCTGCCGTTCCCATGGCAAGGTTGTTGCCGCCCTTCAGGTTCACGCCAGCGCTGGAACCGATCGCAAGGTTCCCGTCGCCCTCCACCCGGCTCCCGGCTTCCGCGCCCACGGCCGTGTTGAAGCTTCCAACGACCTGAGCACCCGCGTTCACGCCAAGTGCGGAGTTCCTGAAATTCCGGCCGGTCGCGCCGCTGCCAGCGCTGGCGCCCACGGAGGTGTTTCCACCATCGCTCAGGGCGCTGCCCGCAGCGGAGCCGATCGAGACATCGTCCGCGCCGCCGGCGATCGTTCCCTTGCCCGCGGCCAGGCTGTTGAGCCCGACAGCGCCATCATTGTTGTAGTTGCCGCCTTGCGACTTGCCGTCGTTCACGCTGTAGTAGTGCGTCTGTGCGGCCTTGAGCTGGCTCACGTTCACCGCATCGGTGTCGACCGCGCCGGCCGCGACGTTAGTGATGCGCCGCTCTGCGCCCACGCCGCCCACGGACACTTCGCCCACCGGCGTCGCACCGGCGACCGATGCCGCGCCCGGCGGCGCGTAGGCCGCGTTGGCATTCAACGTCGCCAGGTCCGCGGCCGTGGTGCTGTTCGCTCCCAGTGCCACCGCGTTCGCGTAGGTGGCGCTGGCATCAGTGCCGATGCTGACACCGTTGTTGCCCGTGGCCTTGGCGCGGTTGCCGATGGCGACGGTGTTGCTTGCGTTGATGCTCCCGCCCGCATTCAGGCCGATTGCGACGTTGGCATCTCCTTGCGCGCTCTGCCCGGCCAGGCCGCCCAGCGCAACGTTGAAATTGCCGGTGGTGCCCTGTCCTGCGCTACTGCCGATGCCCACGTTCGAGAATCCGTCGGTGATCGATCCGCCATTCACGCCAATGCCGATGTTGGAATCGCCCGTGACACGCTGGCCCGCGCTCGACCCCAACGCGGTGTTGGTCCCCCCTGTCACGGATATGCCGGCGTTGGAGCCGACAGCGGTGTTGTCAGCTCCCGCGACCAGTCGACCTGCGCTGTAGCCGACAAAGGTGTTGTGCGAGTTGACGGCCGCAGTGCTGCCCGAGCCGGCGGTGTTGCCGACCGCCACGGTCCCGACGCCCGCAGCCACGGCATCCACACCCGCTGCGATCGCATTGATGCCGGTCGCACCGTCGTTCTTGTAGTTGCCGCCGACGACACCGTTGTCGTTCACGCTGTAGTAGTGCGTCTGCGCCGCCGTCAGTTGGGCCACATTGACCGCATCCGTGGGGGCGGCACCCGCTGCCACGTTCGTGATCTGCCGCGTCTGCCCGTTGCCGCCCACGCTCACCGCGCCCAGCGTGCTCTTCCATGTGGCCGAGGTGTCCGTCGAAGCCGTACCCTTGGCCGGGTCGAAGCCCGCCACGCCCTTGTCGGTGCTCGCCACCGACTTGCTGCCCAGCGCCACGCCGTCGACCACGGTCACGCTGGTCGAGTCGCCCAGTGCCGTGGCGTTGGCCACGTTGACGTTGACGTTGTTGCCCAGCACGAAGGTGTTGCTGGCCGCCGCACCCAGCGTGTTGTTGTTGCCCACGCTGTAGCTGTTGGCGCCGTCGATCACGCTCGGGTCGCCGATGGCGCCGCTGTTGTTGCCGTTGACCATGTTGCCGGTACCGATGCTGATGCTGTTGTCACCCACCGCGTTGTTGCCGTGGCCCAGGGCCACGCTTCGGACGCCGGAAGCCGTGTTGCGCTGTCCCACGGCGGTGGCGGCATCTGCAGAAGCCGTATTCACGAAGCCGAGCGCCAACGTGCCTCGGCCTGTTCCGGACACGGTATTGAAAGAGCCGAAGGCCGCCCCATCGCTGCCCGTGTTTTGAACGGTATTGACGTAGCCCACCGCGCTGCTCTGAGTGGCGGATACCGTGCTGCCCCCGATTGCGATGGCACTCGCTGCGGTCGCCTTGCCTCCACCGATGGCGACTGCAGCTGAACTGCTGGCGACCGAGGCAGACCCTATCGCGAGCGCAGAGCTTCCCGATGCCGTAGCGTCGACACCGACGGCGACCGCAGCCTGCGTGGTTGCCGACGCGTTCCTGCCCATGGCAATGGCGAGCGTTCCGGCAGCGTTGCTGCCCACACCTACGGCAATGGCACTAGGCCCACTGGCCGCGGCACTCACGCCGGCGGCCAGGCTGTCCATCCCGGTGGCGCCATCGTTGTTGTAGTTCGAACCGGCAGCCTGCTTCGTCGAATTGACGCTGTAGTAGTGCGTCTGCGCCGCCTTGAGCTGTGCCACATTGACCGCATCGGTGGCAGCAGCGCCCGCCGCCACGTTCGTGATCTGCCGCGTCTGGCCGTTGCCGCCCACGCTCACCGCGCCCAGCGTGCTCTTCCACGTGGCCGAGGTGTCCGTCGAGGCCGCGCCCTTGGCCGGGTCGAAGCCCGCCACGCCCTTGTCCGTGCTCGCCACCGACTTGCTGCCCAGCGCCACGCCGTCGGCCACCGTCACGCTGGTCGAATCGCCCAGTGCCGTGGCGTTGGCCACGTTGACATTGACGTTGTTGCCCAGCACGAAGGTGTTGCTCGCCGCCGCGCCCAGCGTGTTGTTGTTACCCACGCTGTAGCTGTTGGCGCCGTCGATCACGCTCGGGTCGCCGATGGCGCCGCTGTTGTTGCCATTGACGACGTTGCCGGTGCCGATGCTGATCGACTGCGTGCCGTTGGCCTGGCCCCCATTGCCAAGGGCAATCGCCTTGGCTCCGACGGCGGTGCTGTCGCCAATGGCCACGCTGTCCGTGCCGCTGGCCAGGCTGCCATAGCCCAACGCGGTGGCGCGCGCGGCCGAGGCCTTTGCGGCGTTCGCGGTGCTCGCGGCGCCGCCCAGCGCCGTGGCGTTGTCGGCGGTGGCCTGGGTGTTGGCGCCGATGGCCGCTGTGAAGGTTCCCTGCGCCAGCGAGCCACGTCCCGCCGCGATGGCGTCGTTGCCGTTGGTGGTGGCATCGCCGAGGGCGATGTTGTCGGCGCTGTTGGCCATGCTGCCGTAACCCAGCGCCACGCTGCGAGCGCCTTCGGCACGTGCGGCGCCGTCGACGCCGTTGGCGCCCTGCGTTGCGGCACCGCCGATGGCCACGGCGTTGGCGCCTCCGCTAATGCTCAGTTGACCAATGCCGATGGCCTGGTCGCCCTGCACCACGCTGCCGGTGCCGATGGCCACGGTATGGTTGCGCGCGCTGGCGCCGTTGCCCGCATCCGCGCCGATGGAAATGTTGCCTTCGCCGCTGATCCTGGCGCCGGAACTCCGGCCGATGGCGATGTTCGTGGCACCGGTCACGGAATCGCCCGCCGCATGCCCGATGGCGACGACGCTCTCGCCGGTGGAATAGGCGCCGGCTCCGACACCGACCGACGTCGCATAGGCACCTCCGGCCTGCGCGCGGGAACCCACCGCCACGGCGTAGTCCGCAGCCACCCGGGCATCGTCGCCGATGGCCACGGCAAAAGACGCATCCTTGGCGGTGGCTCCATTGCCCATCGCGATGGCGTTGCCTCCGATCGCCTGGGCCCCTTCGCCGATGGCGATGGCGCCCGGCCGGCCTGTCCCCGCGACGGCCTTCGCGCCGATGGCGATGGCGGCTTGCGCGTACTCCCCCGTGCTCGCGCCCGTGCCGATGGCGATGGCGTCCCTGGCCACCGCTTGCCGCCCGGTGTCGGCGCCCTGGCCGATGGCAATCGCACCGCTCATGCGCGCGGTCGCGCCATCGCCCATGGCGATCGTGTGGTCCCCGATGGCCTTGGCGTCGACCCCCGCGGCGATGGCGTTGAGGCCCGTGGCACCCTTGTTGTCGTAGTTGCCGCCTGCCGCGCCGTTGTCGTTGACGCTGTAGTAGTGCGTCTGCGCAGCTTGGAGCTGGCTCACGTTCACGGCGTCCGTCGCGTCCGAGCCTGCCGCCAGGTTGGTGATGCGGCGCTCCTTGCCCGCACTGCCCACCGACACCTCGCCCACAGGCGCGGTGCCGGCGACGGTCGCTCCTGCCGGTTTGTAGGCGTCCTTGAGTGCCAGCGCCGCCGCGTCCTGCGTCGCCTTCGCATCCGCCCCCAGCGCCACACTGTTGGTGGCACTGGCCTGCGCCTGGCGGCCAATGGCAACGCCGTCGTTCTTGGAAGCCACGGCGCCGTTGCCGATGCTCACGGTGTTGTCGGCGGTGATGCCGGCAAAGGTGGTGGTGTCGACGATGCCTGCCAGGCTGCCGATGGCGATGTTGCTGTTGCCCTTGGTTCCGCTGCCGGCCAGCGCGCCGATGCCGATGTTCGCATCGCCGGCAACGCCGCTGCCCGACAGGTCGCCCATGGCGATGTTGTCGTTGCCGGTCACCGACTGGCCCGCGCTGCCGCCGATCGCGGTGTTGTAGGTGCCCTTGGTGCCCATGCCGCTGTAGACGCCCATCGCCAGGTTGAAATCGCCCTGGACACCCTGGCCTGCAGCGATGCCGAACGATGCGTTCGAGCTGCCGGTGACATCCTTGCCCGCAGCGGAGCCGACTGCGGTGTTGGCGGACCCCACGACACCGCCACCGGCTTCGTGGCCAATGCCGATGTTGTTCTGGCCAGCCAGGCCGGCGCTGGCGCCCACGCCGGCCAGATAGCCGATGGACACACTGCGCTCGCCGTTCGCCTCGGCGCCCACGCCCGCCGCCAGTGCGTTGGCGCCCGTGGCGCCGTCGTTGTTGTAATTGCCGCCCTGCTTGCCGTTGTCGTTCACGCTGTAGTAATGCGTCTGCGCCGCTTTCAGCTGCGCCACATTGACGGCATCGGCGGCGGCGGAGCCTGCGGCCACGTTCGTGATCTGTCGCGTCTGGCCGTTGCCGCCCACGCTCACCGCGCCCAGCGTGCTCTTCCACGTGGCCGAGGTGTCCGTCGAGGCCGCGCCCTTGGCCGGGTCAAAACCCGCCACCCCCTTGTCGGTGCTCGCCACCGACTTGCTGCCCAGCGCCGCGCCGTCGGCCACCGTCACGCTGGTCGAGTCGCCCAGTGCCGTGGCGTTGGCCACATTCACATTGACGTTGTTCCCCAACACGAAGGTGTTGCTGGCTGCTGCGCCCAGCGTGTTGTTGTTGCCCACGCTGTAGCTGTTGGCGCCGTCGATCACGCTCGGGTCGCCGATGGCGCCGCTGTTGTTGCCATTGACGACGTTGCCGGTGCCGATGCTGATGGATTGGGTGCCATTGGCCTGGGCGCCCTTGCCGATGGCGATGGCGGCGTCTTTCTCGGCGGAGGCGCCATCTCCCAGCGCGACGCTGGAAGCGCCATAGGCCTTGCTGGCACTGCCGATCGCGATGGCGGCCTTCTCGCCCGCGACAGCGGACGAGCCCAGTGCCACGGCATCGTCGCCGATGGCGCGCGACAAGTGACCGATGGCGGTCGTCCGGCTGGCGTCGATGCCGGCCACGCCGTTGCGCTGATACGCCGTGGTGATCGATTTCTGCAACTCAGCGGCCGTGACCAGGACGTTGCCGCTGCTGGCCTCGATGACATTGCCGCTGGCATCCTGGGTGTAGGTGCCGTCGGCCAGGCCGGCTTCGGTCACGCCGCGCGAGGCAAGAAAACCCATGAACTGGCTCTGCGCCGCCAGGCTCGCGGCCTGCACGGTGGCCTGGGAGATGGGGCTGTTCGGGTCTTGCACGGCCAGCGCGAGGTTGGCATTGGCCGCGGTGCCCAGCGCGATGTTGTTGCTGCCCTTGGCTTGCAGGCCCGCCTGCGTGCCTTGGAAGATGTTCTGGTCGCCCGTCACGAACTGGCCCGCGCGATGCCCCACTGCAACATTGCGGTTGCCCACGCTTCCACCACCCGCGCCGAAGCCCAGACCGCTGTTCTCATCGCCCCTGGCAATGGCGCCGGCCTGGTTGCCGACGAAGGAGTTGCGGGCACCATCGCCGGACGCGCCCGAACCGCTGCCGACGAAAGTGTTGAGTCCGTTGCTGAAGTCATTGGGGTCGGCCTTGGCGGGCCGGCCCATGCCTGCGTAAACGCCGATCGCCACGGTGTCATAGCCTGCTTCGGCGCGCGAACCCAGCGCCGTGCCACGTCCCTCGGCCTTCGACGAGCCGCCCAGGGCCACGGAGTTGCCCTCCGTGGCGGAGGCATAGGCGCCCACCGCCACGGAGCTCCAGTTGTTGTCGCGTGCGGTCAGGACATCGCCCCCGCTGGCGACGGCATTGAAGCCCGTGGCGACATCGCCCTTCTTGACGGCCTGGGCACCGTTGCCCATGGCGATGGTGTTGGCCTCGAGCGCTTTCGCGTCGGGTCCGATGGCCACGCTGTCGGCGCCAACGGCCCCCGAATTCGCCTGCGTCGAATTGCCGACCGCCGTCGAATTCACATGCAGGTACGGCGTCTCGTCGACATTCACCCAGCGGCCGCCCTTCCAGGTCATCAGCCCCACGCCCAGACCGTTGGCCGAAGTGCCTGCGGTGGTGTTGAAAACGACCATGCCTTCCACCGGCGTGGGCGCGGCAAGCCCCCAGGTCGTCGCATCGCCCAATGCCACGCGCGGCATCAGGACGCCCTTGTTCGGCACACCCGGGCCCGGTTCCGCACCGATCGTCAACCAGGCACTGGGATCCGGGTTCGGCGTCCCGATACCGACCTGCGCGAGTGCTGGACCGCCCAGCAGGAGCATGCCCAGGCCCAGTGTCGCGAGCTGGCGTTGCGCGCTGCGGCTCTTCTTGCCTCGGGCCGACGCGATTTCCGACGCGGCAACCCAGGCGCCCAGCGCCTCATTCCAGATGGATCGATATGACTTGTTCATTTCCCCAGTTCCTCGGATTCATTCAAGCCGGCCGTTCTTCGCTGAACCGCAACGTGGCGGGTCGGCGGAGATGGCCGCAGATGTGGAGTGATCGGAGCGCCGGGTGGCGCTACAGGGGGCGGATGATGTCGAGGGCCCTCGGAGGGCAAAGGGCAAACGTGAGGTTTGGTCAGATTTGGAAGCAGCTTTCGTTCGCGTTTGTGAATTTCTTTACTACTTCATAACCATCGCCAACAATGTTGCTTAAGTTCACGTTTTGGAATTCGTCAGATTTCCGGTTTGGATTCACTGTCAGAATTGCCCTCGCCACCTCTGGAGTCCATGCGCATCGCCATCCTTGAAGACGACCCAAACCAGCTCTCGCATCTGGTGCGAACCCTGGAGCAGCTGTTAACAATTGGCGAGACGTCTGTGACTTGCATCACGTTTTCAAATGGGTCGACCCTGCAGCAGGCGCTTCGGCGCGAAAGCTTCGATCTGTTGGTACTCGACTGGAACGTGCCCGGGATGGCCGGCGTCGAGTTGCTGCAGTGGCTGCGCAAGTGGCAGACCGACAAGGTGCCGGTGCTCATGCTGAGTTCGCGCGCCGCCGAACAGGACGTGGTGCAGGCGCTGAACCTCGGCGCCGACGACTACATCGTCAAACCTTTCCGACCGCTCGAACTGCGTGCGCGTGTGCAACGCCTGATGGCCCGGCGCGTGCCGGTCGCGCCGTCCGACGGCGAGCGCTTCGGCCGCTGGGAGTTCGAACGGGTGTCGCAAAGCGTGTTGATCCATCCCGCGCCGGGCGACGACGCACCGCCGCAGCGGCACGCCCTCACCGACCGTGAATTCAAGCTGGCGCTGACGCTGTTCCAGCACATGGGCGACGTGGTGTCGCGCGCCCACCTGCTCGAAAGCGCCGGCTACAGCACCGAAGAGCTGCCTTCGCGCACGCTGGACAGCCACATCTACCGCCTGCGCAGCAAGCTCGGCCTCGAAGCCGAGAGCGGACTGAGCCTGCGCACGGTCTATGGCCGCGGCTACCGGCTCGAATCGACGCATCAACCGCAGGCGGATTCCTGATGCCGACGAACGACATCAAACTTCGCCTGCGCCGCCTCGTGGCATGTGCCGGGCTGGTCGCCACAGCGGCGGCGAATGCGCAAGCGCCGCACGTGGTGAAGCCGGGCGAAACCCTCTGGGGCATCTCGGGCCAGCAGCTGTCCACGCCGCTGCGCTGGCCCGAAGTGCAGGAGCGCAACCAGGTGGGCGAACCCCGCCTGCTCCAACCGGGCACGGTGCTGTACTTTGCCGACGGCCGGCTCGTGCCCGAAGGCGCCGCGGTGGTCGCCGCGGTCGAGGGCCAGGCCTCCCGCCAGCGCGCGGGCGGGGCCGAACAGACCCTCACGCCCGGCATGCCGATCCAGGCCGGCGACACGCTCATCACCGGCACCGATGCCTTCGTGACCCTCGGGCTGACCGGTGGCAGCCGGATCGTGCTGCCCTCGCGCAGCGCGCTCGAGGTGCTGGCCATCGATGCGACCACGGTCCGGCTGCGGCTGATCAAGGGGCGTGTCGAATCGCAGGTGCAGAAGCAGCAGCCGAACCAGCAGTTCGAGATCCGCGCGCGGTCGATGGGCCTGGGTGTGCGGGGCACGCACTTCCGCGTGCGCGACGAAGACGGCCTGCTGACCGGCGAAGTCATCTCGGGCGAGGTGGTCGTGGAAAGAACCGCGCAGGCCACGACGACAGCCTCGGCAGCCCCGGCCGAACCACCGCTCGTGCTGCGCGCGGGCAGCGGCGCGGTGTTGCTGGACAACGGCCCGTCCGTGGCGAGGGGCTTGCTCCCGGCGCCCCAGCTGCTGAACGAAACCGCGCAGCGCAGCAATCGCACCTTCCGTTTCTCGCCCGTGCCGGGCGCGCAAACCTACCGCCTGCAGCTGGCACGCGACGAGCGCTTCCTGCTGCCGGTTCACGAGCAGCGCGGGCCCGGGCCCTCGTTCGAGGTGCCGGCAGAACTGGAGCCGGGCTTCTACCAGCTGCGCCTCACGGCCTTCGACGCCGCGCGGCTCGAAGGGCTGCCGGGCGACAGCACGATCTACCTGCCCGCGAGCGCCGGCAGCGGCACTGCCGGCCAGGGCACGTCGTCGGTGTTGTCCGACGGGCGTGTGGAAGTCCGGTGGCCGGGCGTCGCGGGACAGCGCTACGCCTTCGAACTCTCGCGCAGCGCCGACTTCGCCGTGCTGCTGGTCAACGAGCCCGCGGTCTATGCCACCGGCATGACGCTCGGCCCCTTCGCGCTCGGTGGGCGCTACCACTGGCGCGCGCGCCAGGCCACCGCTGACAGCACCGCGCCTGCCGCGGCCGGCTTCAGCGGAAGCTTCGACATTCCGGCGCGCTGAAACGAGGGCCACGCCCATGCGGCTCCTCATCGAACGGTTGCTGATGGCGCTGCTGCTGCCGCTGGCCATGCTCGGCCTGGCGCAGCGCCCCGGCCTGCTGCAGCTCGATGCGTACATCCACGACCGCCTGCTGATCCTCGCCGCGCACACGGCGTCGCCCGACATCCTCATCATCGCCATCGACGAGCACAGCCTGCGCGAACTCGGGCGCTGGCCGTGGAGCCGCGAAACCCATGCCCGCCTGCTCGAAGGGCTCGCACCGACGGCGCCGCGCGCGGTGCTGCTCGACCTTTTCCTGACCGAGCCGAGCACCGACCCGCGCGAGGATGCGCGCCTGGCGCAGGCCATGGGCCTGCTGCCCGTGTACCTGCCGCTGCTGCACGCGAGCCCCCTGGCCTTCACGGGCCACGACTGGCCGGGCTTCCTGCCGCCCTTGCCGGAGTTCGCCGCGCAGGCCCGCGGCGTGGGACATGCCGGCCTCGCGCCCGACACCGACGGCGTGGCGCGCACGCTGTACCTGCTCGAGGGCTACCCGAACCATCTGCAACCCTACGTGGGCGCGCTGATGGCGCATCGAACCCCACCGCCCACGCCCGCCCCCGACGCGACATCGCTCGACTGGCTGCGCCAGAGCCCGCTGCGCCTGCTGTTCGCCGGCCCGCGCGGCAGCTACCGCACGGTGCCCTATGTCAGCGTGCTGCGCGGCGAAGTGCCGCCCGACCTGCTGCGCGACAAGCTGCTGCTCGTCGGCGCCACCGCGCCCGGTCTCGGCGACCAGACGCTCACACCGAACGCCGGCATCCGCGGCGTGCTGCCCGGCGTGGAAGTGCACGCCAATGCCATCGACAACCTGATGCACGGGCGCAATGTGCGTGTGTCGTCCCCGCTCGGGCTGGCGGCGTGGACCGTCGTGCCACTGTGGTTCGCGCTGTGGCTGCTGATCCGCGGCGGCCGGCATGCGCTGCCGATCAGCGTCGGCCTGGCGAGCGTGTGCCTGTTGCTGAGCGGGGTCGCGATGCTGGTGTTTCATTTCTGGCTGCCACCCGCCGCGCCGATGCTCGGCCTTGCCATCCTCTATCTGCTGTGGAGCTGGCGGCGTCTCGAATCGCAGTTCTTCTACCTGCGCAAGCGCGCGCAGGTGCTGGACGCCCTGCCCGGCGGCACCTTCGAAGCCATGCCGGCACGCGTGCCCGCCCTCGCCCCTGCAGACCCGGCGACGCATCCCAAGCTGGCGCTCGACCGCGCCATTGCGCGCCTGCAGCGCATGCAGAAGCTGATGGACAAGGCCATGCAGGCCATGCCCGTGGCCATGCTGATCTGCGACGAAGAGGGACGCATCGGATCGGGCAATGCCGCCGCCTTCCGCTTGCTGGGCGGCGGCGCGCTGCCGCTGCCCGAGCACAACGACAACGCCCCCGCGCCCACCGCGCTGCGCGGCGTGCGGCTGCCCGAGCTGATCGCACCTTTGGCGGTGACACCCCCGAGCAGCACGGACGCCGCCCACTGGACCGACCTGCTGCAGGGTGAGTACGTGACGCCGGACGCGCGCGTGTTCCGCCTCGAAGCCGCGGCCTTCAGCGGCGACGCGCCCGAAGACCGCGGCTGGGTCGTGATGCTGCCCGAGCTCACGGCCGAGCGCGAAGCGCAGCGCCAGCGCAACGAATGGCGGCAGTTCCTGTCGCACGACCTGCGCAGCCCGCAGGTCACGATCCTCAGCGTCCTGTCGATGCACGATGCCAGCGATACCGAGCTGCGCACCACCATCCGCCGCGAAGCCGAGCGCACCCTTGCGCTGGCCGAAGGCTTCATGGATTTCGCGCTGGCCGAATCGGACGATTACCGCTTCGAGGACACACACGTCGGCGCCGTGCTGCTGGATGCGCGGGACCAGGTGTGGCACTACGCGCAGGCCTCCGGTGTCGTCGTCGAAGCGCGCCTGGGCGACGACGCCGTCGACACCGTCGTGCGCGCCGACGGCGCGCTGCTGACCCGCGCCATCGTCAACCTGCTGAGCAACGCCATCCGCCACAGCCCCGCAGGCCGGCGCGTGGAACTGCGCATGGACATCGAACCCGCGACCGACGGTGCAGGCGCGGGCCAGGTCCGGCTCTCCGTGAGCGACCAGGGTTCGGGCATGACGCCCGAACAGCTCGACGCCCTGCTCCACGCACCGCGCGGCCGGCGCACACCGGCGGCGCCGGAATCCGCCCCCGCCACGACGAAGGGCGCGGGCACCCGGCGCATGGGGCTGGGCTTTTCCGTGGTGCGCGCGGTGGTCCAGAAACACCACGGCACCCTCGGGGCGCAGAGCACGCCCGGCGCCGGCACGACCGTGTGGGTGCTGCTGCCTCTTCCATCGGCAGGGGCCGCGCCGTCGACCCCGAGCTGACACCTTCGGGCCCTAGCACATCGAAATGACGGGGTTGTCCCAATCCGATGGGGACAATGCTGTGGAAAACCTTGTGCGCAGCGCGTCAAACCGTTGACTGGCGGGGCCTGCAACACGGTGCCTGCGAAACAGGCAGCGAAGGCCCATCGGCCCGAAAAAATAAATCCTCGGCTTTTTCGCCACAGTTCTGGCGCCTCATTCCGTCGATTCAGGACGCGCAGAACCCCGTTCCGATGCCAGGCAGGCTCGGAACATCGACGAACTTCGACAAAAGCAGGAAGCGGGTATCGGGGAGGTGGCTCAAAGGCCAGGGAGTCGGCGCGGGCCGTGCGCAGCGCCGAGGGAGAGAAGCTTGGGAGCGGCTAGAGCGGCTAGAGCGGCTGGAGCGGGTGAAGGGAATCGAACCCTCGTATGAAGCTTGGGAAGCTGCCGTTCTACCATTGAACTACACCCGCAGCAGGCGCGGATTCTAACGTCAGTTCTCTCGCGCCAGCCCGGGCTCCGGTCTGCGGTTCATCGCGTCGCGACCGCAGCACCGCGCGCCCTTGCGGCGTGATCCGCAGCACGACGGCGACGCGCCCACCCGTGCCTCTGGCTGCCGGCGGCAGCACCGCTTCGATGAGATGCGCCGCGACCAGCATGACCGCACTGTTGATGTCGACTTCGTCGCGGACCGCCGTCGGAAACGACGCGTCTGCCATCCGGTCGAGAAAGTCCATGGGCATGGGAGGCTCCTTGGGAAATGGAGGGGCAGTCTAGGCCTGTGCACCAGGGAAAACGCGTCCAACATGGGTTGGTTTTGTAACCAATTCGACAGGTCGCAGCACGTGAGAACTTTCTCTCAACAAGGCCTGTTCCCGTCACGCCGAACTGCTTGACACCGGCTTGGTGATTGTCGACGTCGCCTTGGCGCCGAGCGTCATTTCTGTGATCCACGACACAAGCAGCGCGCCATATGCCTGGCGCGACTCCTGGCGCGACAGCGCGTGGTCGGCGCCGACCAGCTGACGGTAGGTCACCGAGCGCACGCGCTTGAACGCGGCGAGGTAGTTCTCCACCACCGGGTGCGGCACGACCTGGTCGTCTTCCGATTCGACGATGAGCACATCACCGGCAAAAGCCGCGCAGGCTGCGAGCGCGCGGTTGTCGTCGGGTCCGACCAGCGTGCGGCGGTAGGCCACCAGGTCGGAGCGGCTCAGCAGGCCCTTGGGCGTGTCCCACTCGCCGTCGCGGTACAGCGCCGGCGCGCGCAGCGCGAGCCAGCGCACGGGACGCATCGCACTGACGAGCGCGGCCAGGTAGCCGCCGTAGCTGCTGCCGACGATGGCGACAGCCGCGGGGTCGACGGTCGGATGCCCCACCAGCGCGTCGTAGGCGGCGAGCACGTCGCGCAGGTTGTCTTCGCGGGTTACCTGCTGGCGCAGCCCGGCATGGCGCGCATGACCGCGCAGGTCGAAGGTCAAGCAGACGCAGCCGAGCGCGGCGATCTCGTGGGCGCGCTTGAGGTACTGCTCCTGGCTGCCGTCCCAGCCATGCACCAGCAGCACGCCCGGCACCATGGTGGACGCAGCGAACAGCGTGCCCTCGATGTGATGGCCGTCGACGGGAATGTCGATGGAACTATGGCGTGTCGGCATGCGGGGTGGGGTCCAGCAAGGTGTATTTGCACAGCGGCCCGGTCTCGGGGTCGTTGCCCTGGTAGACCACGATCGCGTTCGCGGGCACGGTCGCTGCACCGTACACCTCGAAGCAGGAGGCGTGCACGCGCTGGCACGTCGGGTCCTGGTGAAAGGCTTCGAGCGCGGCGATCTCCGCGCCCGTGGCACCGCCCACCCGCCACGACTGCTCCAGGACGCCGGAACGCCAGTCGCCACGGCCGTCGAGCCCCTGCGCCACGTCGTAGTTCACGCGCGAGGCGAAGAAGCCCGGGTAGCAATCGATCACCGCGCGGTGGTAGCGCCGCGCCTGCTCGATCGCGCGGCGCAGCGGCGGCGGCGGATCGACAAGAGCCAGCAACGCGTCGAAGTCGCCGCGCACCAGCTGCAGGTCGGAGCCACCGTAGACCTCGGCGCCCGCGTTGTCGCGCGTGATGCGCTGTGTGCCGCAATAGCTGACGACGCGTTGCGCCACGATCAGTTGTCCGACGCTGCAGGTCTCAGGCTGTTCGAGGTTGGTCTCGAGCACGAGGCCGTGGGTGGCGATCTCGCGGTCGTCCATCGCGTCGAGGCTGCGCTCCAGCGCGTGGACATCGTCGACCACCTGCTGCCCGCGCCCGCCGGTGGCGGTCACCGGCTTCAGGCGCACGCGGCCGATGTCGAACAGCGCGCGGCCCGCGCCGCGTGCGTCGTCGGTGCTGAAGCACGAGAAGCCGGGCAAGGCCGCATCGCCGATCTCCGTGGCAAGGCGCGTCGACCATCCGGTGGGCCGCGTGGCATCGGGGCCGATGAGCGGATGGCTGATCGCCTTGGTGGCGACGAAGGCATGCGGCACGACGCCGCCGAACAGGTCGTCCACGCTGGCGATGCCCATCGCCCGCGCGTGCTGCGGATCGGTGAGCGTGTCGCTCGGCACGAAGTACAGCGCGCCCTGAGTCGGCTGGCCGGCGTTGTAGGCGCCCGCGAATTCCCAGCCCTGGAGCGCAGCGAGGCGCTGCGCGAAGTTGGCGCGCGTGACGTGCTCGTGTTCGCTGCAAAAGCCCTGCGGGCTCACGTCCCAGGTCACCACGCGGCGCGGGCCCTCGCGGGCAGCGACGGCCTCCGCCATGACGGTGTTCAGGCGCGGGTCCATCGCCGCCTCAAGGCTTGGGCGACGGAGCGCCCTCCTCGTTGGACGCGTCGGACGGCAGCTTGACCTTCGTGACGGTGACCGACACCGGGTCGCTCGCCGGAAAGGACTCTTCCACGCCGCTGTCGAGCGCCTCCTCGCTGGAGGGCTGCGGCGTGGGCTTGGCGGCCTCGGCCGGCAGCGTGCCGTGGTTGTCGGACGTGGGAAACGGGAACTTCTCCGGCGGGTTCTTGTCCGGACTCGCCGGCTTCGGGTCGGGGGTCTGCTTGGAAGTCATGGGGTCTCCTTGGCGCGATGCGCACGGGCTCACATGGCTGCCTCCTTCGGCTGAATTCCGCTGAAGGCATTCCACTGAAGGCGGCATTGCCTCCATGGTGGACAGATCACAACGATTGCCGGTCGGAGGGCGCAGCGCGTGCGCGTGGGACCCGTCCGGCACCCGCCTGGCATCGCTGGCGCCGGGCCCGCGCGTGCGGCATCGGCCCACACGAAGACCGGACACTTGGCCGATGCGGCATGCCGCGAATGCAGGCACACCCGAGGGCATGGCTCGCTCCCGTACCGACACGCCGCTCGCGACCTACCAGGCAAAACGCGACTTCACCGCCACCGACGAACCCGCCGAGGGCGGCGAGGCGCAACCCCATGCGCCCGCGTTCGTGATCCAGAAACACGCCGCACGGCGGCTGCACTACGACTTCCGGCTCGAACTCGACGGCGTGCTCGTGTCGTGGGCCGTTCCCAAGGGGCCGAGCCTCGACCCCGCGCAAAAGCGCATGGCCGTGCATGTGGAGGACCACCCGCTGTCGTATGCCGGCTTCGAAGGCACGATTCCGCACGGCCACTACGGCGCGGGCGAAGTCATCGTGTGGGACCGCGGCACCTGGGAGCCGGTGGGCGACCCGCGCAAGGGCCTGGCCGCGGGCAAGCTCGCGTTCCAGCTGCACGGCCAGAAGCTCGAAGGGCTGTGGGAACTCATCAAGATCGCCAAGGGCGGTGAGCGGCAGGAGCCCTGGCTGCTGTTCAAGAAACGCGATGCCTTCGCGCGACCGCATGCAGACTACGACGTGGTTTCGGCACTGCCCGACAGCGTGACCCATCCGAGCCCATCCCCCCTCGCGAAGCGCAGAACGACCAAGGCCAAGGCATCACCCACCCTGCCCGCACCCGGTGCAACCAAGGCACGCCTGCCCGCCAGGCTCTCGCCGCAACTCGCGACCCTGGCCACCGGCGTCCCCGAGGGCGCCGCCCGCGACTGGATCTTCGAGATCAAGTTCGACGGCTACCGGATCATGGCGCGCGTCGAGGACGGCAAGGCGTGCCTGCTCACGCGCGGCGGCCATGACTGGAGCGCGAAGCTGCCGCGGCTCGTGGCCGAGCTGGAACGCTTGGGCATCGACAACGCGTGGCTCGACGGCGAGATCGTCGTGCTCGACGACCAGGGCACGCCCGACTTCAACGCGCTGCAGAACGCGCTCGACCGCGAGCGTGCCGATGCGGTCGTGATGTTCCTGTTCGACGTGCCCTTCTTCGGGGGCTTCGACCTGCGCCAGGTGCCGCTGTCCGGACGCCGCCGCCTGCTGAAGCAACTGATGGACGCGCGCGCCTCGCAGCGCCTGCGCTTCAGCGCCGACTTCGAGGCCGATGCCGATTCGGTCCTGCAGTCGGCCTGCCGGATGAACCTCGAAGGCGTGATCGCCAAGCGCGCCGATTCGCCGTACGTTTCGCGCCGCAGCGACACCTGGCTCAAGCTCAAGTGCACGCAGCGCCAGGAGTTCGTGGTGTGCGGCTACACGCTGCGCAGCGACAGCCCCACACGCATCGGCAGCCTGATGCTGGGCGTGCATGCGAAGAACGGCGACCTGGTGTCGGTCGGCGGTGTCGGCACCGGCTGGAACGACCGCGAGGCGCGCGACCTGCGCCGCCAGCTCGCCGCGCTGAACAGCGCGCGCGCGCCGTTCGCCGGCGGTGCAGCCAAGGCCGGACGCCGGCGGCCGGGCGGCACGCGGCACTGGGTGAAGCCCCGGCTCGTGGCCGAGGTGCGCTTTGCGGCATGGACACCGGACGGGCAGATCCGCCACGCGTCGTTCGTGGCACTGCGCGACGACAAGCCGGCATCGGAGATCGTGCATGAAGAGCCCCATGACATCGCACCCGCCTCGCGCGCGAAGACCATGAAGACATCATCGAAGAAAGCCGCATCCACGGTCGGCGGTGTCACCGTGAGCCATGGCGATCGCGTGATCGATGCCAGCTCGGGCCGCACCAAGCTCGACCTCGTGCGTTACTACGAATCTGTCGCCGAGCACATGCTGCCGCACCTGAAGGGCCGCCCCTGCGCACTGGTGCGCGGGCCGCAAGGCGTGGGCGGCCAGATCTTCTTCCAGAAGCATGCCGAGAAGGTGAACATCGCCGGTGTGCGGCAACTCGACCCCGCCCTGTGGCCGGGCCATCCCTCGATGCTGGAGGTCGGCACGCGCGAAGCGTTGCTGAACGCGGCGCAGTTCAACGTGATCGAGTTCCACACCTCGAACGCCACCTCGACGCACTTCGACAGGCCCAACCGCATGATCTTCGACCTCGACCCAGGCGAGGGCACGCCGTGGGCCCATGTGCAGGAAGGCGCGGCACTGATGCGCGCGATGCTCGCCGAGCTGAATCTGGTGGCCTGGCTCAAGACCAGCGGCGGCAAGGGCCTGCACGTAGTCGTTCCGCTGCGCATGCACTACGACAACGACACGGTGAAGGCGTTCTCGCGTGCCATCGTGCAGCACCTGGCGAAAGTGATCCCCTCGAAGTTCGTGGCCAAGAGCGGGCCGTCGAACCGCGTGGGCAAGATCTTTGCCGACTACCTGCGCAACGGCGTGGGCGCGACCACCGTGGCGGCCTACTCGGCGCGGGCCCGGCCCGGCATGGGCGTATCGATGCCCGTGGACTGGGCCGACCTCGACAGCCTCAGGAGCGGCGCGCACTGGACTATTGCCACCGCGCGCGAGCACCTGTCGTTCCAGTCCGAAGACCCGTGGGCCGGCTACTGGACCACGCGCCAGCCGCTGGGCGAAGCCATGAAGCGGCTCGGCTTCAAGAAGTGAATCACAGGAGGCACACACCATGGCCACAGGCACGAGAACCCTCTGGAAAGGCGCCATCACCTTCGGGCTGGTCCACATCCCCGTGGGCCTTCACACCGCCAGCACCGAACAGGGCATCGACTTCGACTGGCTCGACAAGCGCAGCATGGACCCCGTGGGCTACAAGCGCATCAACAAGCGCACCGGCAAGGAGATCGCGCGCGAGCAGATCGTGAAGGGCTTCGAGTACGAGGACGGCAAGTACGTCGTGATCTCGCCCAAGGAGATCGAGGCCGTCTATCCGCGCACCACGCAGACCATCGAGATCCAGCGCTTTCTCGATGTCGGCGAGATTCCCTTCGTCTACCTGGAACGGCCCTACTACCTCGCGCCGATCAACAAGGGACAGAAGGTCTACGCCCTGCTGCGCGAGGTGCTGGTGAAGACCGGCAAGGTCGGGCTGGCCAAGGTGGTCATCGCGACCAAGCAGCACCTGGCATTGCTGATCCCGTTCGGCAAGGCGCTGGTGCTCAACCTGCTGCGCTGGGGCGACGAGGTCAAGCCCGCCGACGGGCTCGACCTGCCGGCCGCCGGCGTCAAGGGCGCGAAACTCTCGGCCGCCGAGATGAAGATGGCCGAGCAACTGGTCGGCGACATGTCGGGCCCCTGGAACCCCGACGAATTCAAGGACGAGTTCAAGCACGCCGTGATGAAGATCGTCGAGAAGAAGGTCAAGGCGGGCGACACGGCCACGGTGGTGCAACCGGAGGAAGAAGCACCCTCGGGCGGCGCCGACGTGATCGACCTGACCGAACTGCTGGCACGCAGCCTGCGAAGCGGCAAGCGCACGCCGCCTGCGGCGAAGAAGCGCGCGGCGACGAAGTCAACGGCTTCACGCAAGACCGCGCACAAGCCTGCCGCCAAGGCCTCCAGGACCGCGAAGACCGCAAAAAGCACAAAGAGCGCTGCCCGCAAGGCGGCCTAGTGTGGTGTCCCGCAAATAGCTGCGCAAAATGAAATCGATGCGTTTCACGCCAGGGCAAGGCGCAAACCGCAGCGATACCCGTAGGTATCGCGAGGATTTGCAACGCCGCCCTGGCGTGAAAGGCGCGATTTCATGCGCAGTTATTTGCGGGACACCACACTAGCGCCCCTTCCCTCGCGCCGCGCCCGGCAACGCCGCCACGCGCTGCGCCAGGAAGTCGACCAGCACCTGCACCCGCAGCGGCAGCTGGCGGCGCGGTGCGTACAGCAGGTGCAGCTCCTGCGCCGGCCCCGTGTGCCGCGCGAGCAGGCGCACCAGCCGCCCTTGTGCGAGCAGGTCCGCCACCATCCACGTGGGTTGCAGCGACACGCCCGCGCCCGCCAGCACGCTGTCGAGCAGCGCCACGGCGTTGTTGACGCGGTAGCGGCTGCGCACCGGTACGGCCACCGGGCCGTCGGGGCCCGTGAGCAGCACGCCGTCGTCGCCTGCCGCGTAGCGCAGGTAGTCGTGGGCCAGCAGGTCCTGCGGCGTGCGCGGCTTGCCGCGCGCCGCAACGTAGTCCGGCGATGCGACGAGCACGCGCGGCCAGCTGCCGAGATGGCGCGCGACAAGGTCGGGCGGCAGCGCGCCGCCGACGCGCAGCGAGACGTCGATGCGCTCCTCGCGCGGATCGACGAAGCGGTCGTCGAGCACCAGCTCGAGTTCGATGTCGGGGTACAGCCGCAGGAACTCGACCGCCATCGCGTTGAGATGCCGCTGCCCCAGCGTGACCGGCGCGCTCAGGCGCAGCAGGCCGCGCGGCTGCTGCACCTGCGCACGCGCATCGGCCACGGCATCGCCGTAGTCCTCGAGCATGCGGCGCGCGCGCTCGTGGAAGCGCAGGCCCTCCTCCGTGAGGCTCAGCCCGGTCGCCGCCCGCCGCAGCAGCCGCACGCCGAGTGAGCGCTCGAGCCCCGCGACCAGCTTGCTCACGGTGGGCTGCGTGGTGTCGAGCGCACGGGCCGCGCCCGAGAGGCTGCCGAGTTCGACGCTGTGCACGAAGGCGGAGAGTGCGCGAAGGGTGTCCATGGGTCCATTCGAATCGGGAATGCGATGCATGCCATTCTGCCTTCTACCCATCCTGATTCGAATGAATGAAAGTTCAGCCACCGACGCTTCTTTTCTTCTTTCTTTCATTCATTCACACGAGGACATCGAACATGACCGCTTCGCGATTCGCATCCATCCTGCGCCACGGCGCGCTCGCCCTTTCCCTGGCGGGCGCCGCCGCGGCGTCCGCAGCCGGCCCGACCGACACGCCCGCTCACTGGAGCCCCAGCTGGATGGCCGCCACCCAGCCGCTGTGGGACGAGCGCTTCGTGCTGCCCCTCGGCATTCCCGCCCGCTTCGAGCGGCAGACGTTGCGCCAGGTGGCGCGCCTGAGCATCGGCGGCGCGCGGCTGCGCGTGGTGGTCAGCAACGAAGGCGGCACCTCGCCGCTGCACATCGGCGCCGCGCACGTGGCCCGCCATGCGAGTGGCTCGGCAATCGTCGAAGGCACCGACCGCGTGCTGCGTTTCGGTGGTCGCGGCGACGTGACCGTGCCGCCCGGCGCGCGCCTCGTGAGCGACCCGGTCGACCTGTCGCTGCCCGCGCTGAGCGAGGTGGCCGTGTCGCTCTACCTGCCCGTGCCCAGCCAGCCCGCGGGCTTTCACTTCGATGCCCGGCAGACGCTGTACATCGCCGACGGCGACCTGAGCGCCGCCGCGCGGCTGCCGGCCTCGGCCACGCCGTGGAGCACCCGCGTCTACGTGAGCGGCCTGGTCGTCGAGACGTCCCAGGCGCCCGTCACCGTCGTCGCACTGGGCGACTCGATCACCGACGGCAACGGCTCGACGCCCGGTGCCAACACCCGTTGGCCCGACGCGCTGGCCGAGCGGCTCGCGCCGCGCGGCGTGGGCGTGCTCAACGCCGGCATCTCCGGCGGCCGGCTGCTGAAGGACGGCATGGGCCGCGCGGCGCTCGAACGCGCGGGGCGCGACGTGTTCTCGCAGCCCGGCGTGCGCGCCATGGTCGTGCTGCTCGGCACGAACGACATCGGCTGGCCCGGCGGCCCCTTCGCGCCGCAGGAACCCGCCGTGCGCGCCGAAGAAGTAATCCAGGGCTTTCGCCAGCTGATCGAGATGGCCCATGCCCACAACGTGCGCATCGTGGGCGCGACGATTCCGCCCAACGAGCGCGCGCTGGAAGGCACGCCGCTGGCCGGCCACCACTCGCCCGAGAAAAACGCGGTGCGCGAGGCCGTGAACCGCTGGATTCGCGAAAGCGGCGCCTTCGACGCGGTGGTCGATGTCGATGCGCTGCTGCGCGACCCGACACGGCCGATTCGGCTGAAAACCGCCATGGATTCGGGCGACCACCTGCATCCCGGCGACGCCGGCTACAAGGCCCTGGCCGCGGCCATCGACCTCGACGCCCTGCTGGGAAACTATCCTCAATAGACTGCAAATTTACTGTACATAAATACAGTATTTTCTCTAGAATGGTCCGTCTCCAAGAACAACACTCGAGGCGACGCCATGACCACCGCCAACCCGCCTGCGCCCTCGGCGCAGGTGCTTTTTTTCTCCTCGCGACAGCATCCGCTGCAGTCGCGTGCACGCACAACCACGACAACGACTGGCCGGATTTCGAACTGGCCATTCAAGGTCGCGCGCGACAAGCGCCATGGCGATGGCCTGGACATCCGCGCCCAGGCCGCGCACGTCATCCAGACCACGGCCGCGCACTGGTGGCCACCCGAGGCCTGAAGGTGACGCCGTGGCGGCCCGTCGGCAGCTCCTCATCGGCCTTTTCCCCCCGGCGAACGTGCGCGCCGGAATCCTCGCGCACCGCGCAGACTGGTGGTGGCCGCGCGGCTGCACCATGCCGCCTGCGGGTCGGCTGCACCTCACGCTGTGCTACCTGCCCGACCACCAGGGCGAAGCCGAGCAACGCCTGCGCGCCACGCTCGCCTGCGTGCCGATGCCACCGCTGGACCTCACGCTCGACAGCTCCGGCACGTGGCGCAACGACGTCTCCGTGGTCTGTCCCGCCGCGCACGACGGACTGCGCGAATTCCACGACGCGCTGATGCGCGCATTGCGGCAAACCGGCTTCATTTCCTACGCTGGCAGCTGGACGCCGCACGTCACAATTGCGCGGAAAACCGAGCGCGCCGCGTGCCCCGCGCACCTGCCGCCCATCCAATGGGCAGCGCGCGAATTCCGGCTGGTCCGCTCGCACTTCACGCATCCCTTTCGCCACGAACTCCTGGACGCCTACCCCGCATGCTGACGCCGCCCGCCTTGCCGAACGATGCCATCGCCGCCCGCCTCGCCAGCACCTGGGACCTTCAAGGCACCCGCGCCGAATTCCTGCCGCTGGGCGCGGACGTCGATTCCGCCGCGTTCCGCATCGACGCACCGGACGGCCGCGCGTACTTTCTCAAGCTGCGCCGCGGCGGCTTCGGCCCTGCCGTGGTCGATGTGCCCGCCGTGCTGCACCACATGCACGGCATCGACGCCGTGATGGCGCCGCTGCTCACGCTCACGCGGCGGCTCAGCATGCAAGACCATGGCTTCGACTGGGCGCTCTACCCGTTCTTCGACGGTGCCGACGGCTTCACGCGTGCACCGACCGACCGGCAATGGACCGTGCTGGGCACGGCACTGAGCGCCATCCATCGCGCCGAGCTGCCTGCATCGATGCTCGCGGGCCTGCCGCGCGAAAGCTATTCGCACCACTGGCGCGAGGGCGTGCGCCGCTACCAGCGCCGCTTCATCAACGGCGTGGCGGGCGACGATCTCGTGACGCACTTCCTGGCCTTCTGGGACGCGCACGACGAAGAGATCGACTCTCTCATCTACCGCAGTGAACAGCTCGCATCGATCCTGCTCGAAAAATCGCTGCCGCAGGTACTGTGCCATTCGGACCTGCACGCGGGCAACGTACTGCTGGGCGATGGCGACCGGCTGTGCATCGTCGATTGGGACACGCTCATCCTCGCGCCGAAGGAGCGCGACCTGATGTTCATCGGCGCAGGTGTCGGCGGCGTATGGAACCAGCCGCGCGAAGCAGCCCTGTTCTTCGAGGGCTACGGCGCGACACAGGCGGTCGATGCGCTGGCCCTCGCCTACTACCGCCACGAGCGCATCGTGAAAGACCTGCTCGAGTTCTGCGACCAGATGTTCGACTCGCAGGCCAGCCGCGAAGACCGCGAGGAAGGTCTGCGCCAGATGACCAGCCAGTTCGAGCCGGGCAACGTGATCGCCGTCGCGCACCGGGACTACGACGCCATCACCTGACGCGCGCGGATCGGCGAGTCAGATCAGCAGGTCCTGCGCGTCGTCCTCGAAGCCCGCCACGGGCTGCGCCTTGGCCAGCGCCAGCCACACCGAAAAAGGAATGCGCTCGAAGACGCGATGCACCGCGGCGCGCGCCACCACGAGGCGTTCGCCCTCGAGCACCATCACGCCACATCCGTCCGGCATCTCGTCGGGGGATGCAATGCAGCGACCCTTGGTGTCGTTGCCCAGCACGTACCAGCATTCACCGCCCAGGTCGAGGTAGGCCGCGCGCTTGTCGGGCTTGCGCAGGTCGCCCAGCAAGTCGGCGCGGCTCACCTTCACCTCATGCACGATGGGATGCGCATAGGCCTCGACGCTGGTGTTTCGGATCGAAAACACATCGGGCCGCGCCATGCACCAGCGCGGCTTGCCGCCTTCTTCGAGCGGCGGAAGGCGTGCGCGCAGGCCGAGGCCGCGCCAGGCGATGCGGCCGCCGCGCGTCATCTCGCGCGCGACGCGCTCCACCAGCGCCTCGTGCGACGACAGCGCCGCGCGGTTGACCGTGAGCGTGGTGGCGATGCGCGCAATGCCCGCGTCGGTCACGCGCAGCGTTTCGTGGCCGAGTTCGCTGCGCACGCGTGCCAGGAAACCGCCCGCGAGCAGCTCGACTTCGATGCTGTCGCAGCAGGGCCAGCCGGCCGAGCGGTAGATCTCGCGCAGGCGCCGCGCGTGCAGCTTGCCGAAGGGCACCGTGGGCACAGCCGTCTGCATCGGCGGCGGCGGCTCGATCACCGGTGGCGGAAAACCGGGGTCCGTCACCGGCGGCATCACCGGCGGTGGGTCGCCCTCGGGTGGCAGACCGGGCGGCGGCGGTGGCGGCATGGGCACCGGCACATCGGGCGCAGGCGGCGGCGGGCCGATCGGCGTGGCGACGACGTCATCGGCCAGTGCGGCTTCTGCGGTTTCAGCAAATGCGGCGTGTGCGGACATGGGAGGAACAGGTTAGCGAAAAGCCAGGGGCGGCGCGAGACATGGAACGATCCGTTGCATTCGCCGGCGTCAGAAGGTGTGAATGAATCCGGCGTGGCCGAGCAGCCCGCGCAGGCGCGTCCCCTCAAGGCGCAAAGCGCAGCCATAGCTCGGGCTATGGCGAGCATTTGCAACGCGGAGGGGGCGTGTCTGGGCGGGATGAGCGGGCATGGCGGACTCGTTCACACCTTCTCAGTGAAAGTCGCGGCTGGTGTTGCTCTGCGCCAGCCGGCCCAGCAGCGGCGTGAGGTCCTTGAAGCCGGTGGCGATCAGGTGCTGCACCTTGCCGCCGCTGTCGTCGTCGCGCTGCCAGGTGCCCTGCACCGCGAGCAGGTGCGATTTGAGCAGCGGCTCGCGCCAGGCCTCGATGACGTGGCTCCAGACGATCACGTTGACGTTGCCGGTCTCGTCCTCCAGCGTGACGAAGATGGTGCCGTTGGCGGTTCCCGGGCGTTGGCGGCCCTTGACGATGCCACAGGCGCGCACGGTCTGCCCGCTGTGCGCGGCGCGCAGCTCGACCGCACTCTGGAGCTTCATGCGCGCCAGGCGCGGGCGCAGCAGCGCGAGCGGATGGCGGCGCAGCGTGAGACCGAGCGAGGCGTAGTCGCCCACGATCTCTTCGCCTTCGGGTGCGGCCGGCAGCAGCAGCGCCTGTTCGTGGATCGGCACGCCCTTGAGCAAAGCCGACGAGCGGTGCTGCGCGGTGGCGTCCCACACCTGCTGGCGGCGATGGCCCGAGAGCGACATCAAGGCATCGGCCGCCGCAAGCGCGGCCATGTCCTTGCCTTCGAGTTCGGCGCGCAGGGCCAGGTCCTCGGTGCTGGTGAAAGGCGCTTGCGCGCGCGCTTCGAGCAGGCGCTCGGCACCGGCGTCGCTGAGGCCCAGGACCCGGTTCAGGCCCAGCCGGACCGCCGGCTGGTTGTCGTTGCCCAGGCGATCGGCATAGCGCGTGTCGGTGCCGGCCGGCATGCGCGGCGCATCGCTCGCGCGGGCTTCGAGCGTGGTGTCGATCTCACTGCATGTGACGTCGACCGGCCGCACCTCGACGCCGTGGCGACGTGCGTCCTGCACCAGTTGCGAAGGGCTGTAGAAGCCCATGGGTTGCGAGTCGAGCAATGCGGCAAGGAAACAGGCGGGCTCGTAGTTCTTGAGCCAGCTGCTCACCGTCACCAGCAGCGCAAAGCTCGCGGCGTGGCTTTCGGGGAAGCCGTAGTCGCCGAAGCCCATGACCTGTTTGAAGATGGCCTCGGCGAAGGACGCCTTGTAGCCGTTGTCGACCATGCCGTTGACCAACTTGTCATGGAACTTGCCAAGGCCGCCCTTGCGTTTCCAGGCGGCCATGGCGCGGCGCAGCTGGTCGGCCTCGTCGGCCGTGAACTTGGCCGCGATCATCGCGATCTGCATCACCTGCTCCTGGAAGATCGGGATGCCCAGCGTGCGCTCCAGCGCTTCGCGCAACTCGTCCTTCTCGTAGTGGATGGGCAGCTTGTTGCGTACCCGTTCGCGCTGCTTGAGGTACGGATGCACCATTCCGCCCTGTATGGGGCCCGGCCGCACGATAGCCACCTCGATCACAAGATCCTCATATGTCTTCGGCTTCAGGCGCGGCAGCATCGACATCTGCGCGCGGCTCTCGATCTGGAACACGCCGATGGTGTCGGCGTCGCAGATCATGTCGAACACCTTCGGGTCGTCGTTGGGGATATGGTGCATCTCCATCGCCAGGTTCCGCCAGCGGTTCATGTGGTCGAGCCCGCGGCGGATCGCGCTGAGCATGCCCAGCGCGAGCACGTCGACCTTGAGCATGCCCATGGCCTCGAGGTCGTCCTTCTCCCACTGGATGACGGAGCGATCCTTCATCGATGCCTTCTCGACCGGCACCAGCCGCGTGAGCTTCGTGTGGGTGAGCACAAAGCCGCCCACGTGCTGGCTCAGGTGGCGCGGAAAGCCCTTGAGTCGCTGCGTCATTTCGATCCAGTGCACCAGCTTGAGCCGGTCTTCCTTCACGCCGACGCGCGCGGCGGCCTTGTCGAGCTGTTCGCCGAGCACGGTGTCGTCGAACCAGTAGTGGTCCTTGGCGAACTCGTCGACCAGGCGCTCGTCGATGCCGATGGCCTTGCCGACATCGCGCAAGGCACTGCGCGAGCGGTAGCAGATGACGACGGCGGCAATGGCGGCGCGCTCGCGGCCGTATTTCTCGTAGATGTACTGGATGACGTCTTCGCGCCGCTGGTGCTCGAAGTCGACGTCGATGTCGGGTGGTTCCTTGCGCTCGCGGCTCAGGAAACGCTCGAACAGCAGCGTGCCTTTGTCGGGGTCGATCGCGGTGATGCCAAGGCAATAGCACACCGCCGAGTTCGCGGACGATCCACGCCCCTGGCAAAGAATCTTCTGTGACTTGGCAAAGCTGACGATGTTCTCCACCGTGAGAAAGAACATCTCGTATTCAAGGTCGATGATGAGATCGAGCTCTTTGCGGACCTGCCGGCAAACTCTCTCCGGAATGCCCGAGGCATACCTTTCGAGCGGATACCTTTCGAGCGCTCCTTCCCATGTCTTGCGCACCAATGTCTGCGCCGCTGTCTCGCTGCTGCCCACGGTCTCCAGCGGGTACTTGTAGTTCTCCCGGATCACATTCGGATCGAACCTGCACCGCTGCGCCACTGTCAGCGTATTCGCCAGCATCTGCGGCAGATAAAGCTCCGCCAGTCGCACGCGCTGACGCAAGTACCGCTCGGCATTCGACTGCAACGCGAAGCCGCACTCAGCCACGGTCTTCCCCTCTCGCACGGCCGTCAACACATCGTGCAACGGCTTCTGCGATCGGATGTGCATGTGCACGTCGCCGGCCGCGACCAACGGCACGCCCGCGTCCTCGCCCGCCTGCATCAGTGTGACGAGCCAGAGGTCGTCGTCGAGTTCGTTGAACAGCTCCACGGCCAGCCAGAGGTTCTCGCCGTACAGCGCCCTGGCGGCGGCCAGGTCTTCCTGCAACGAGGCCGCATCCGGCATGTCGCCCGACGGGCGGTGCGGCACGAAGAGCACCTGGCAGTGCTGCAGCGAGGCCACGTCGCTCGTGTCCCAGTCGACGCGGTACTCGCCCTTGGGCAGCTCGGTGTTGCGCGCGGCGGTGATGAACTCGCAGAGGTTGCCCCAGCCCTCGGTGTCGTTCGCGATCACCACGAGCTTGAAGCGCTCGAAGCGAAACTCGCTGCCGAACAGCAGGCGGAATTCAGGATGGCGCGGGATCGGCGGTTCGTCCGGGTGCTCTCGTTCGTATTCGTCCAGCTTGGCGGGCAGGTCACGCAACGCGACATGCGCGCGCACGATGCCGGCCACCGAGCATTCGTCGGTGATGGCCAATGCCGCGTAGTCGAGGTGGTAGGCGCGCTCGACCAGTTCATCGGGCGTCGACGCGCCGCGCTGGAAGCTGAAGTTCGTGAGGCAGTGCAGCTCGGCATAGCCCGGCAGGCCCGGCGCCGGCCGCAGCCGCTGCGGCAGCACATGCACCGTGGCAGGCCGGCGCTTGCGCTCCTCCTTGCCGCTCAGGTCAGGCATAGAAACCTTGCAGGTACCAGCGCACCTCGCCCGACGAAAAACGCGTGGCGGGCCGCTCGCGAAAGATCCACACCAGGCCGGCCTCGGGGCTTTCGGCCACGTAGTAGTCGCGCATCGCAGGCTGGCCGCCGTCTTCTTCGCCGCCCCACCAGCCGGCCTCGACGCGCTGCGGCCCGACCAGCTTGCGCAGCGGCCCGCAGTAGCAAGGGCGCTCGCCGTCCATCTCGAGCCGCAAGGGCTCGGGCAGCAGCCAGGGCGGATAGATTGCATCGGGCTGCGAGGCGGCGTCCTTGCGGGCCTTGTCCGATGGCGCCGGGGTTTTCTCTTTCTGCAATGCAGGCCGCCACAGCTGCTGGCGCTCGGGCCGGTGGTCGGCCTGCGCAACCGGCACCTGCACCTGGTCGGCGCCGAGGCGCACGCTGAGCCGCTCGACCATCTCGTGCAGCTTGTCGCCCTTGCGGTTGTCCTCCGGCAGGAAGCTGGTGCTGGCGCCGGCCAGCGGATCGGTTTCGAGCGTGCGCAGCTTCAGCCAGCTCGCGGGCGCGGCCAGCGTGGTGAGCGCGAGTTTTTCGGACAGCAGGCGGCGCAGGTGCGCCATGTCCTGCGTGGGCTCTGCGGTGCGCACGGTGAGCTGCTGGTGCGGCGGCAAGGTCACGCCGTTGAGGCGCCGCAGGTCGAGCGTCCATTGCAGTTCGAGCGCGCGGGCGCCGCGCTGGCGCGCGCGCAGCCAGATCTGCAGCGCCGAGAGCAGCCGGTTGGCCGACCACATGAGCTCGGGCCCGGTCTCGGCCAGCGCGGGCAGTTCGAGCTTCTGTTCGAACACATCGGGCAGCGTGAGCCAGGCGTGGCTTTCGGGGCGCAGGCCCCAGGCGATGTCGAGCGCCTCGCGCAGCCCCGCGCCGAAGCGCCGCGCAAGGCCACCGCGCGGCAGTGCCGCCACCTCGCCCCAGGTGCGGCAGCCCAGGCGCGCGAGCAGGTCGAGGTGGTCACGCGCGGCGGTGAGTGTGTCCAGCGGCAGGCCGGCCGGTACTTCGGCAGGCCGGTTTTCGTTGCGCGCGAACAGGCGCAGCCGCGCCAGCGCGATCAGGCTGGTGGCGCCCTGTGCGCCGAGCATGCGCGCGTCGGGCGCGGGGTTGAGGGCCAGCAGCTGGCGCATCAGCGGCGCGCGGCCGCCCCACAGGCGTTCGCAGGCCGAGACTTCGAGCATCAGCGCCTCGTCCTGCCAGGTGACGTGCGGCGTGAACTGCAGCGCCCACCAGCCCAGGGCTTCGGGCGGGGGCATGTCCGCCGCATCGGACGCCTCGGCCTCAGACGACCATTGCAAGGCGATCCAGTGCATCCGAACCTCCCTTCCACGCGTCGATGCGCACCACCGTGGCCGACGGCGCGGCAGCCGGAGCCACCGCCGCGCCCTCCTGCGGTTGCAGGCGCAGCTGGCGCCGCACGCGGGCGGCGGCCAGCAGCGCGCTCATGCGGGCGTTGCGCGCCGGTACCCGCACCGGCGCGGCCAGCGGCGGCCCCCGGCGCTTGAGGATGTGCAGCGCGATCTGCGCCGGATCGTCCGCGCAGCGTTCGGCACGCAGGCGCAGTCGTGCAGGCGAGGCCGACAGCGCCACCGCCTCGGGCCGGCACACGAACAGCAGCACCTCGTGCTGCGCCGCCGCCAGCTGCAGCCGCCGCAGCTCGCCCACGCGGGCCTGCGGCAGCCAGGCGACGACGGCGGCGATCTCGGCGCAGCGCAGCGCCTGCTCGCAGGCCCACAGCCGCGCGGCCGGCGCCTCGCTGCGCACGCACATCAACGCCTCCACCGGCAGCCCCTGCGCTGCCAGCGCGGCGCCGCAGGGTTCGTAGGGTGCGCCGACCAGCACCACCGGCCCGCCCCGCGCTTCCACCGCCTGCGCCAGCGCGGGCAGCAGCAGCCGCCAGACATGGGCCTCGGGCGTGGCCTGCAGCAACTCCGTCATCGCACCCACGGGCCAGCCGCCGCCGGGCAGCTCGGCGTCGAGCGCGGCATGCCCGGTGGCCACGACCTGCGCGTCGGCCAAACCGAGTTCGTCGGCATGCCAGACGCCGCGGCCCGCGGCGGTGGAAAAGGAGTCGAGGAAAGGGAGGCCCATGATTGCAACTGTTAACTGTATTTTTATACAGTATTTCCCGGCCTGGCAAGAAAGAAGAAAGCTTTCTTCGGGAAGCGGCACTTCATATTCCTGTTGTTCATGCCAAGGCGCGAAGAAGTCGTTTGAGCCGCCGCCTCGCTTTCGCTCCAATGCCATGCAAAGGAGCCCCGCATGAACCACCCCACCGTCACCGCCGGCCTGAACTACCTGCAGCCCAGCGCATTGCGCCCCTTCAGCTACACCTTTGCGCCACCGCCCGACACCCCCTGGGAAAGCGGCACCTACGAACTGCGCCCGATGCCGATCGCCGATGCCCGCGCGGCCGCGACGCCAACCGACATCGAGCGCGAAGGCTTCGTGCTGCGCGATGCGCCCACGACCGTGCGCGACTTCCTCGACGACGCCGAGGTCACCGCCGTCTACCACCGCGAGGTGGCCGAGCTGGCGCTGGCGGTCACGGGCGGCACGCGGGCCCATGTGTTCGATCACCTGGTGCGCCAGCGCGAGGCCGACCGCACGGCATTGAGCTTCGGGCGCCGCGCCACCAACGGCAAGGCTGCCGCCAACGGCCGCATCCACAACGACTACACCGAAGATTCGGGCCGCCGCCGGCTCGGCATGGTGCTGACCGACCCCGACGAAGCGGCGGCCGTGCGGCGCTATTGCATCGTCAACGTCTGGCGCTCGATCAGGGGGCCGGTGCTGGACACGCCGCTGGCGGTCTGCGATGCCCGTTCGGTGATGGCGAAAGACCTGGTCACCGCCGAGGTGCGCTACCCGCAACGCACCGGCGAGATCTACCTGGCCACGCATTCACCGGCGCACCGCTGGTCCTACTTCTCTGCGATGGATCGGCACGAGGCGCTGGTCTTCAAGCAGTACGACTCGCAGCTCAGCGGCGTCTCGCGCTACACGCCGCATGCGGCCTTCGACCACCCCGATGCACCGGCCGATGCGCCACTGCGCCAGAGCATCGAGGCCCGCTGCCTGGTGGTGTTCGAATGACGCCGGACGGCTCCGCACTGCCGCTCAGACAGCGGCATCCCCGGCCCCGCGTGACTGCCGCGCCTCGGCCACCAGCCAGGCGGCCACATGACGAACCTCTTCGCGCGGCGCGTCTTCGGCCTGGATCAACCAGTACGCATGTCCCGAGGCCTGCACGGGCGCCGGTGAATCCACGCGCACCAGGCGCCTGTCGTCGAGCAGCGACTGGATCAGTTCGAGCCGCCCCAGCGCCACGCCCTGCCCGGCCAGCGCGGCCTGGATCAGCTGGTCGTACTGGTTGAAGTGCAGCACGGCCTGCGGCTTGGCATCGGCCCAGCCGACCGAGGCCAGCCAGTCGTTCCACTGCAGCCACGGGTGCTGCGGATCGTCGAAGTCGAGCAGGCACAGGTGCGACACGGCATCGGCCGTGCGCAGCGGCGTGAGCCCGAGGGAGGGATGCGCCACGGGCGCCACCGTCTCCCCGAAGAGCCTCAGCGCCCCCGCCGGTGCCAGCGCGGGCGTGGTGTAGCGGATCGCCAGGTCGATGCCGTCGTTGCGCAGGTCGGCGAGCCGGTTGTTGGCCGAGACCCGCACGTCCACACCCGGATGCAGCTTCTGCACCCGGCTGAGCCGCGGCAGCAGCCACAGGCCGGTCATGCCGATGCTGGCGCTGAGCGTCACGGGGCGCTGCTCGCTGGTCTGGCGGATGCCGCCCATCACGTCCTGCAACTGCTGCACCGCGCCGTCGGCGCTGCGAAAGAGCCGCTCGCCCTCGGCGGTGAAGGCGATCGACCGATGACCGCGCACCAGCAGCTTCACGCCGAGCTGCTCTTCCAGTGCATGGACCTGCTTGCTGACCGCCGACTGCGTGAGGCACAGGTCCTGCGCCGCCAGCGAGATGCTCATGCGCCGCCCGACCGCGACGAAGCCCCGCACCAGGTCCAGCGAAGGCAGTCGGAGGAGCGAAAGTGGCATTCCCATCGCGAATATGAGGCGGGATTCTGCCGCTGCACTTTCCGCGCCGCAATACGGGAAACGATGGACACCCAAACTTGCCGCGCCCCGTAAGATCAGTTTGTTAACAATTTGTGACCATGAACCACAAAAAGATTCACCTGCTGGCTTCAGCCCTCGCCGCCCTCGTCTTCACATGGGGCCCTGCCGCCCAGGCGCAGACCGCCAAGCCGCTCCTCATCGGCCAGACCTACGTGCAGACCGGCCCGCTCGCATCCCTATCGACCGAGCCGCTGGTCGGCATCCGCGCCATGTTCACCACGCTGAACGCCAACGGCGGCATCAACGGCCGGCCGGTCGAGTTGCGCCAGCTCGACGACGCCTACGACCCCGCCAAGGGCGCCGAGAACGTCAAGGCCTTCGCGCGCGACGGTGCCGTCGGCGTGTTGATGCCCATCGGCACCTCGTCGGCGGTCGGCGCACTGAAAGCGGCCAACGAGCTGAAGATCCCCGTCGTCGGTCCGTACACGGGCGCGGGCCCGGTGGTGAAGTTCAGCGAGTACGGCTTTCCGGTGCGCATCAGCTTCGACGAGGAATACAGCCGCATCGTGAACCACCTCTTCACGATCGGCCTCTCGCGCATCGCCTTTGCACACAACGACAACCCCGGCGCGCGCTCGGCGATGGAGAGCACGCAGAAATTCATTGCCGAACGCGGCGACAAGATGGTCGGCAGCGTGGCCATCAAGAACGATGGTTCGGATGCGGCCGAACGCGCCGCGGAGCTGGTCAAGCTCAAGCCCAAGGCCGTGGTGCTGTCGGCCACCAACGACGTGGCGGCGAAGTTCATCTCGGCCTACCGAGCGGCGGGCGGCGAGACGGCGTTCTATTCGTTCTCCTTCCTGAACGGGCAGAAGCTCTTCCAGGACATCAGGAAGGACGCCGCCGGCGTCGTCATCTCGCAGGTCGTACCCTACCCGTGGAACAGCGCGATGCCGGTGATTGCCGAGTACCAGGCGGCGATGAAGAAGATCGGCGTGAACGAGTTCAGCTATGCCAGCCTGGAAGGCTATGTCACCGCCAAGGTCATGGTCGAAGGCCTGAAGCGCGCGGGGCCGGCCCCGACGCCGGAGTCGCTGCAGAAAGGCCTGGAGTCGTTCAAGACGCTGGACCTCGGCGGCATCGCCGTGTCGTACCGGCCCGGCGAGCACCGCGGCCTCACCTTCTCCGAACTCTCGATGCTCAAGGCCGACGGGCGCTATCTGCGCTGAAGCTTTCGCTGACTGAAAGCCTCAGCCCAGGAACCGCCGCAGCTGCGCGTTGACCTCCTCGGCGCGTTCGTACTGCACCCAGTGCCCCGCGCCGTCGATCACCACGCCTTCGCGGCCGGGGCCTTCGGTTGCCAGCTGCGCCGCCAACGGACGCGAGTCGGCGGTGACGTCGAACTCGCCCCACAACAGCAGCGTCGGCACGGCCAGCGTGTCGATCGCGCTCTGCAGCCCGCCCGACAGCGACACCTCCTTGCTGCGAAAGCGCGTGCCGTGGCACGAGAGGTCGTGGATCTCGAAGGCCAGCGGATCGATGGCGGCCGGCGCGTGCAGCATCAACGCGCCCAGGTTGTGCATGAGCGCGGCGCGCTCGGCCTCGCGGTCCGGGGCGGCGCGCCAGTTGATCATCTCGACCGTCATGCGGCGCAGGGTGCCGTGGCCGCCGCTGCCCATCAGCGCCAGCCGACGGATCGCGCCGCGTCGTACCGCGAAACGCGAGGCAGTGAGCCCGCCGAAGGAGAAACCGCCGAGGTCGATGGGCGTGCCGGCGCCGATGAGCGCATCGAGCGTGCCGCCGAGCGCATCCAGCAACGGCACCAGCGCGTCTTCGCCGGGCGCCACTCGCGGCAGCGCGTCGGAATCGTGAAAACCGGGCATGTCGGGCAGCCACAGCACGCGGTCGGCCGACAGCGCTTCAGCATTGCGCAGCCAGTGCATCCAGCTGCCATGGCCGCCGTGCAGCAGCACCAGCGGCGGGTGCGCGCCGGTGTCGGTGCCGAAGCGGCGCCAGCGCACGCGCACGCCATCGTGCACGGGGTCGTGCGAGGTGGACAGGGCTTCGATGCGGGCGATCTGGCGCCGGGCTTCGGCGGATTCTGCGGCGGTGGGGAGAGCGGGCGTGGGCATGGCTTCATTCTGCCGCGCCCCCTTGGCCTCAGCGAGACGGCCGCGCCCTGCGCCGGTTCAGCTGCAGGTTGCGCGCGTCGAACACCTCCAGCACCTGGTCGCGGAACTGCTTCATCAAGAGCGAGAAGTAGGCATTGCGCCGCCAGAACAAGCCAATCTCCAACGCCCAGACCGGCGCGGGCGACGGCAGCGCCGCCAGACCGGTTCCCATGGAAGAGCCGAGCGAATCCGAGGTCATGACCGTCAGCAGGTTGGTGCCGCGCACCAGCGGCGCGAAGACCGCGGGCGAAGCGTCCGACTGGAGAAAAGCGGTGGGCCCCTCGAGGCCCGCGTCGCGGAACATCGACTCCACCCAGGCACGCAGCGTGATGCTCGACGGCGGCAGCACCCAGGGCTGCGCGGCCATGTCGCCCAGCGTGAACGCCCGCCGGTGAAAGGGGTGCCCGCTGCGCGCCACCACGTACGACTCCTGTTCGCCGAGCACGGTGCAGGTCAGCGCCGGCGGCACCTCGCGGTTGACCGCGGCGATCGCGAAATCGAGTGCACCCGCTTCCAGCTGCTGCAGCAGCACGCCGCTGAGCTGCACCTGGGTTTCGAACTGGATGCTCCTGCCCGCGCCGAGGAACGACGAGAACACCGGCGTCATCACCGACTCGACGATGGCGGGCACAGTGCCGATGCGCAGCTTGCCGGACTGCCCCAGCTTCATGTCCTGGACCTCGGTGCGCATGTCGTCCACGAGCTGCTCCAGGCCGAGGTTCCGCGCATAGAGCGCCTGCCCGATGGCCGTGAGCGCCACGCCGCGCGCCGTGCGCTCGAACAGGCGCACGCCCAAGGTCGTCTCGAGCCGCTGGATCGACTTGGACAGCGCCGGCTGCGTCACGCCCAGCGCATCGGCCGCATGGTGCAGGTTGCCCCGCTCGGCGGCCACGCGGAATGAATGAAGGTCTTTCAGCTGCATGGCGACGGCCGGTTGCCCGATTCCATTTCGTTATCGCAAAACCCCATGGTACGGCTAGGCACGCATCGATGCGATTTCCATAATGACCCGGACACCCCTGGAGACAACCGACATGCAAGAAAAAAAGACCCGCCGCGCGCACGCGGCGGCGCGCCTTGTCACGGCCATGGCCTTCGCGCTGACCAGCGTGGCAGCGATGGCGCAAGGCATCTACCCCAATCGCCCCATCCGCGTGGTCGTGCCCTACCCCGCCGGCGGCAACACCGACATCATTGCGCGCGACGTGATGCGCGACCTGTCGGTGCGGCTCGGCCAGCCCGTGGTGATCGACAACAAACCCGGCGCCAACAGCATCCTGGGCACCGATCTCGTGGCCAAGGCCGCGCCCGACGGCTACACGCTGCTGGTCGTGATCGGCGCCTACGCCAACAACGAATCGCTGTACCGCCGCCTGCCCTACCGCGCCGCCGACCTCGCGCCGGTGTCGCAGCTGACGCGCACCTCGCTCGTGCTGGTCACGGCCAGCCCCGGCGTGCGCAGCGTGGACGACCTGGTGCGCGCCGGCCGCGAAGGCGGTGCACCGCTGAGCTTTGCCAGCAGCGGCGTGGGCTCGGCCGCGCACCTGCTCGGCGAGCGCTTTGCGCGCACCACCGGCATGAAGGGCACGATGCACGTCCCGTACAAGGGCACCGCCGACGCGACCACCGACCTCGTCAGCCACCGCGTCGGCTTCATGTTCGACGCCATCTCGGCGATGGGTCCGCACATCCGCCAGGGCAAGCTCACGGCGCTGGCGGTCACGGGGCAGGAGCGCTCGCCCTTGCTGCCGCAGGTGCCCAGCCTCAAGGAACTCGGCCACCCCGAACTCGCGACCTACGCCTGGGCCGGCGTGATGGCCCCGGCGCAAACGCCCGCGGCCATCGTCGACAAGCTTTCGACCGAACTCGCCGCGGTGCTCAAGGGCGCCGAACTGCGCACCAAGCTCGCCGCCATCAGCACCGAGGCGGTCGGCGGCACGCCGGCCGAACTGGCGGCGTTCATCGCGCGCGAAACCCAGGTCAACGGCGAAGTGATCCGCCAGCTGAACCTCTCGCTGGACTGACGCGATGGACAAGCGCAAGAACAAGACCGTGAAGATCGGAGGCGCCTGCGCCTTCATCGGCGACAGCATCCTCGGCCCGCGCCAGCTCGTCGACGTGCCGGGCATGCAGTACCTCGTGTTCGACTACCTCGCGGAGATGACGCTGTCGAGCTTTGCCCAGGCACGCAAGATCGACCCCGCGCAGGGCTACGCGACGGATTTCATCGACGTCACGCTGCGCGAGATCCTGCCGGCGTGCACGCAACGCGGCATCCGGCTGGTGGCCAACGCCGGTGGACTGAACCCACGCGGCTGCGCGGCCCGCATCGAAGCGCTGGCGCGCACGCTGGGGTGCCCGCTGAAGGTCGCCTTCGTCGAGGGCGACGACTGCCTGCCGCTGCTGCCCGCGCTCGAGGCCGAGGACACGCGCGACTTCTATTCGGGCACGCCGATGCCCCCCGGCATCGACAGCGCCAACGTGTACCTGGGCGCGCAACCGATCGCACGCGCGCTGGCCATGGGCGCGGACATCGTGGTCACCGGCCGCATCGTCGACAGCGCCACCACGCTGGGCGTGCTGATGCACGAGTTCGGCTGGTCGGCCGACGACCATGACCGCCTCGCGGCCGGCTCGCTGGCCGGCCACATCCTGGAGTGCGGCGCGCAGGCCACGGGCGGCATCTTCACCGACTGGGCCGAAGTGCCCGACTGGGAAAACATCGGCTATCCGTACGTGGAATGCAGCGCGGACGGTGGCTTCGTCGTCGCCAAGCCGGAAGGCACCGGCGGCCTCGTGACGCCGGCCACGGTGAGCGAGCAGATCCTCTACGAAGTGGGCGATCCCGCGCGTTACGTGCTGCCGGACGTGGTCTGCGATTTCACCCAGGTCACGGCCGTGACGGTCGGGCCGGACCGCGTGCGCGTGCAAGGCGCGCGCGGCCTGCCGCCGCCGCCGACCTACAAACTGTCGGCCACCTACCAGCAAGGCTACCGTTGCATCGCGCAGGTGTCGGTGTTCGGTGCCGATGCGCTGGACAAGGCGCGGCGCACGGGCCACGCGCTGCTGGGCCGGGTGCAAGGCATGCTGCACGCCCAGGGCCTGGGCGACTTCGACAAGACGCTGGTGGGCGTGATCGGCGCAGAGGACAGCTACGGTCCGCACGCCACCGCATCAGGGCTGCGCGAGGCCGTCGCCCGCGTGGCGGTGACGCACCGCGACAAGGCCGCGCTCGAACTCTTTTCGCGCGAAGCACGTGCGCCGGGGGTCTCGTTCGCGCCAGGGTCCACCAGCGGCAGCGCGCTCACGCTGAACGGCCGCGCCGCCGTGGAGCCGCGCTACCGGCTGTTTTCCTGCCTGGTCCGCAAGGACCGGCTGCCCGCGCCACGCGTGGTGATCGGCGAGCGCGAAGAACGCGTGGAGATTCCCTGCCGGGATGCGGTGCCCCTCGACGCACCACGCGTCAAGGCAGGCACGGCCGAAACGACCGCCGCGACGCCACCGTCAGCCGGCGACATCGCCACGGTGCCGCTGATCACGCTGGCCTACGGCCGCTCGGGCGACAAGGGCGACACGTCCAACATCGCGATCATTGCGCGCCGCCCCGAAGACCTGCCGCTGCTGCACCGCGAGCTGACGCCGGAACGCGTGCGCGCCTACCTCGGGCACCTGGTCCACGGCGAGGTCACGCGCTACGACGTGCCGGGCCTGCATGCGCTCAACTTCCTGATGACGCAGGCGCTGGACGGCGGCGGGCCGACCTCGCTGCGGCCCGACCCGATGGGCAAGGGCATGGCGCAGCTGCTGCTGGGCATGCCCGTCGCCACACGATAAGGCTCACACCGCGCCGAAGCGATAGCTCGACACCACGAGCCCGCCCATGAAGGCGTCCTCGTGGTAGACGCGCTCGCCGGCCTCCCCTTCGGCCGCGCCGACCGCGACCATCAGTGGAATCAGGTGCTCCTCGCGCGGGTGCGCCACGCGGGCCGACGGGGCCGAGGCCCAGTCCTGCAGGCGTTGCACGCGCTCCTGCGGCGTGGCGTTCACAGACGTCTGGTCGAGCCAGTCGCCGAAGGCCTTCGACACGCCGTGCGCCTGCGGGCCGAAGTTGCGCAGGTTGTGATAGCTCAGGCCGCTGCCGACGATGAGCACGTTCTCGTCGCGCAGCGGTGCAATGGCACGGCCCAGCGCCAGGTGCTCGGCCGGATCGAGCCCGCGCCGCAGCGACAGCTGCACCACCGGCACGTCGGCGTTCGGGTACATCGCGGCCATCGGCGAGAACATGCCGTGGTCGTAGCCGCGCTCGGGGTCGATCTGCGCCGGCAGGCCGGCGGCGGCGATCAGCGATTGCACGCGCTGTGCGAGTTCGGGCGAGCCGGGCGACGCGTAGCGCACCTCGTAGGTGTGGGCCGGGAAGCCGCCGTAGTCGTAGATCATCGGCGGGCGCGGGTTGCCCTGCACCGTGAACACGGGCGACTCCCAGTGCGCCGAGACCATGAGGATGGCGGACGGCGTGCGGCCGATCTGGCGCGGCATGTCGGCCAGCGAGGCGGCGAGCTGGTCGTAGGTGGCGCCCATCTCCTTCTTCATCCAGGGCCAGGGGCCGCCGCCGTGCGAGATGAAGTACGTGGGCAGGCGCGAAAGGGTGGTGTTGTCGTGGGTCAAGTCGATGCTCCTTGAAAGCGTTGGATTGACTGTAGACATTTCCTTTCAGGAAATCGACAGGCTACGATGCATCGAATCATTTCTTCACAGGAAATCATCGATGGACCGCATGACCAGCCTGCGCGTGTTCCGCGAGGTCGTCGAGGCCGGCAGTTTCGTGGCAGCGGCCGAGCGCCTGGGTCTCTCGGCGCCGATGGCCAGCAAGCACGTGGCGCAGCTCGAGAAGTCGCTGGGCGCGCGCCTCCTGCACCGCTCGAGCCGCCACCTGAGCCTCACCGAAGCCGGCACCGCCTGGTACGAGCAGAGCCGCCGCGCGCTCGATCTGCTCGACGCGGCCGAAGCCGCGATCGGCCAGACCAGCGACATGCCGCGCGGCCAGCTCAAGGTGAGCGCGCCCGTGTGGTGCGCCACGCCGCGCTTTGCGCGCGTACTGGCCGATTACCGTGAGGCGTATCCCGAAGTGCTGGTCGACATGCACCTGGAAAATCGCAAGGTCGATCTCGCAGCCGACGGCTACGACCTGGCCTTGCGCGCCACGCAGGAGCCCTCGCCCGCGCTGATTGCGCGCCCCCTGTGCCGCGTGCCCTTCCACCTTGCGGGCACACCGGCCTACGTGAAGCGCCACGGCGGCCAGCCCGCGGTGCCGGCCGACCTTGCAAGGCTGGGCGCGATCGTGCCGAGCTACGTGAACCTGGACAACCTCGCACTCAAGGGGCCGGGCGGGCGCATGTTTCCGCTGCGGCTCACGCCCGCGATGCGCTCCGACGACACCACGCTCACGCTGCACGCGGTGCGCGCGGACATGGGCATTGCCTACATGCCCTCGTGGCTGATCGACGACGACCTGACGCAGGGCCGGCTCGTGCGGCTGCTGCCTGCGTTCGAAGCGACGCCGGTCACCTTGTTCGCGGTGTACACGAGCCGGCAGTACATGTCGCCCAAGCTGCGAACTTTCATCGACTTCCTCAGTGCGCGGCTGGGCGGCATGGAAACAAAGGCAGCACGCGCCGACGACCACAAGGCCCGCCGCGCCTGAAGGCTTGCTGAAGGCATCGGCCTTGAACGCACCTTTTCGGGGCAAGGTCATGCATGCAGGGCTACATTCGAAGGCTCTCCTGGAGACCGATTCCTTGTTCCGCTTCTTCGAAAAACTCCTTCCCCCGTACCCCGCCGCCGAACCGACGCTGCCGCC
>NZ_QXMN01000002.1:0-356569 GCF_003581445.1 Acidovorax cavernicola
CGCCTCCTCCGCCCCCACCGCCGCATGCGGACACAGCCGCGATCAGCACAACGCTACCCATCACCGCGAGCGCGCGGCGAAGCCATTCCTGTCTCATGTCGTGGTTCCTCGTTCCCCGGTGCCGATCGCACCGCACGGGATACTCGGGGCTGGCTACAAGGCCGTCAATCTCGCCATGCGATGCGGTGATTGCGCTTAATTCGTTCGTTTTCAACGTCCCGACCTTCCGCCCATCCCGCCCAAGGGATGAAAAGACAACATCAGGGTAATCCCTGAACGTTGTGCCCCAGCGGCCCCGCAGACGCCGCTCCACAAGGGAAACACACGTCTTCCCACCCCCGCCAAAGCCCCTCGCGGCTGGCCCGCTACTTGCAATCTCGTTCGAAAATGACAGAAAATTTTCTTAACTGTCATATATTTGTAAATTCATTTTCATCACGCGCACCCTTCGAGGTGCATCGCCCGCCCCATGAGCACCAACGTCGACACCCCAGGCACCACCGTGGCCCAGCGCATTGCGCAGGCGCTGCCGCGGCTGACGCGTTCGCACCGGCAGGTGGCCGACTTCGTGCTCGAGCACCCGCTGCAGGTCGCGACCTTGCCCATCGACGAGCTGGCGGCAGCGGCGGGCGTGTCGGTCGCCACGGCCAACCGCTTCGCGCGGGCGTTGGACTTCGACGGCTACGCCGCCTTCCGCGCCGAACTCGTTCGCGGCTTCGAGTCGCTGGTGGCGCCGGTCGAGCGGCTGCGCGGCAACCTGGAGCGGCCGACGACGGTCGCCGAGGTGTTCGCCACGGCGCTCGACGAGAGCCGCCGCAACATCGAAGCCACGCGCCAGTCGCTCGATTACGCCGCTTGCGAAGCCGCGGTGCAGCGCATCCTGAAGGCGCGCTCGATCTACATCGGCGGTTTCGGCGCCAGCGCCTGGCTCGCGGGGCTGCTGCAGCACGGCCTGGATGGTTCGTGCAACGACGTGCGCATGCTCGCCAGCGTGAGCGGCATCACCCACGCGGCGCGCACGCTGATGCATTCGGGGCCGCAGGACCTGTTCATCGGCCTGACTTTTCCGCGCTACCTCACCGACACGGTGGCGCTGGCGCAGATCGCGCGCAGCCAGGGCTGCGCGGTGCTCGCGCTGACCGATCGCCCCAGCTCGCCGATCGCGCCGCTGGCCGACGTGGTGCTGTATTGCCAGACCGAAACCAGCTACCGCCCCAACTGCGAGACCAGCGTGCTCGCGCTGATCGAGGCACTGACCAGCGCGGTCGCCCTGCGTGCGCCCGGCGCAGCGCAATCGGCCGGCCGCATCCTGCAGGCGGTGCGCCCGTGGCTGCATGGCGGGCTGGGCCAGGGCCATGCACGCGGCGAAGTCTCCATGCCCTCCCTCCCTGCCGCCGTCGCATCCGACGCCGGCAAGAAAAAGAAGAAAGCTTCCCGATGAAGAACGTCACCCCCGTCATCGCCATCCACGGCGGCGCCGGCACCATCAGCGCGGCCACGACCGACGCCGCGCAGGCGCAGGCGTACCACGACGCGCTGCAGAACATCGTGCGCACCGCGCAGGCGGCGCTGCTCAAGGGCATGTCCGCGCTCGACGCCACCTGCCTCGCGGTCGAGATGCTCGAAGACTGCCCGCTCTTCAATGCCGGCTACGGCGCGGTGTTCACGCACGAAGAAACGCACGAGCTCGACGCGGCCGTGATGGACGGCGCCACGCTCGCGGCCGGCGCCATCGCCGGCGTGAGCCATGTGCGTCGCCCGGTGCGCGCAGCGCGCGCCGTGCTGGAGGACGGTGCTCATGTGCTGCTGGCCGGTGCCGGCGCCGAGGCTTTCGCACGCGACCGCGGCCTGGAGATGGTCGAGCCTTTCTTCTTCTCGACCGATGCGCGCCGCCAGCAGCTGTACCGCGTGCGCGACACCGGCCGCGTGGTCACCGACCACGAAGGCGCCGCCATGACCAAGCCGCCGCTGGACGAAGACAAGAAGTTCGGCACCGTCGGCGCCGTGGCGCTCGACATGCACGGCCACCTGGCCGCCGCCACCTCCACCGGTGGCATGACCAACAAGCGCGTCGGCCGCGTCGGCGATTCGCCGCTCATCGGCTCGGGCACCTACGCCGACGACCGCACCGCCGCCATCTCGTGCACCGGTAGCGGCGAAATGTTCATCCGCGTCGCGGCTGCCCACGACATCTGCGCGCGCATGGCCTACGGCGGCGCCACGCTCGAAGCGGCCACGCATGCCGTGGTGCACGAGTCGCTGCCCGCCATCGGCGGCACCGGCGGGCTGATCGCCGTCGACCGCCACGGCAACCTGAGCCTGGCCTTCAACACCGAAGGCATGTACCGCGGCCACGCGCGCGGCGATGAAACGCCGGTCACCGCCATCTTCGCCTGACAGCACGCGCCCTCTTTTCTTCGCATTCCCATGTCCACCCCTGCCCTCAATCTCCCGGACGGCCGCGTTCTCGCCGTCGACGACCTCACCGTGCGCTTCTCGACGTCGGAGCGCACCGTGGACGCCGTCAAGAAGCTCTCCTTCCACGTCGACCACGGCGAAACGCTCGCGGTGGTGGGTGAATCGGGGTCGGGCAAGTCGGTCACATCGCTGGCGCTGATGCGGCTGGTGGAGCACGGCGGCGGGCGCATCCTCGACGGCCGCATGACCTTCCGCCGTCGCAACGGCGAGGTGCTCGACCTGGCCCAGGCGCGCGACACCACGATGCGCGGCATCCGCGGCGCGGACATCGCGATGATCTTCCAGGAACCGATGACCTCGCTGAACCCGGTGTTCACCGCTGGCGACCAGATCGCCGAGGCCATCCGCATCCACCAGGGCAAGAGCAATTCAGCCGCGCGCGCCGAGGCGCTGCGCATGCTCGAACTCGTGCGCATTCCCGAAGCGCGCAACGTGCTCGACCGCTTCCCGCATCAGCTGTCGGGCGGCATGCGCCAGCGCGTGATGATCGCGATGGCGCTGTCGTGCAAACCGCAGCTGCTGATTGCCGACGAGCCCACCACCGCGCTCGACGTGACGATCCAGGCGCAGATCCTCCAGCTCATCCGCGAGCTGCAGAAAGAGATGCGCATGGGCGTGCTCTTCATCACGCACGACATGGGCGTGGTGGCCGAAATTGCCGACCGCGTGCTCGTGATGTACCGCGGCGACAAGGTCGAAGCCGGCAGTTCCGACACCGTGTTCGCTTCGCCGCAGCACCCGTACACCAAGGCGCTGCTGTCGGCCGTGCCGAAGCTCGGCGCAATGCAGGGCACCGACCTTCCGGCCAAGTTCGACCTGCTGCGCACCGAAGGCAGCACCGACACCGTGCCCTGCACCCACACCACGCCGCAGACCACCGTGCGCGAAGACGCCGGTCCGATCCTGCGCGTGCGCAACCTCGTGACGCGCTTCGACGTGCGCAGCGGCCTCTTCGGCCGCGTGAAGCGCCGCGTGCATGCGGTGGAAAAGATCAGCTTCGACCTGTACCCCGGCGAAACGCTGGCGCTGGTCGGCGAATCGGGCTGCGGCAAGTCGACCACCGGTCGCTCGCTGCTGCGCCTGGTCGAGAGCCAGAGCGGCGCGATCGAATTCGGCGGCAAGAACATCCGCGAGCTGCCCACGCGCGAGCTGCAGGCCCTGCGCCGCAACATCCAGTTCATCTTCCAGGACCCGTTCGCCTCGCTCGATCCGCGCGTGACGGTGGGCTTCTCGATCATGGAGCCGCTGCTGATCCACGGCATCGCCAAGGGCGCCGAAGCACAGCAGCGCGTCGACTGGCTGCTGCAGAAGGTCGGCCTGCCGCCCGAGGTGGCACAGCGCTATCCGCACGAGTTCTCGGGCGGCCAGCGCCAGCGCATCGCGATTGCGCGCGCCCTCGCGCTCAACCCGAAGGTGGTGGTGGCCGATGAATCGGTGTCGGCGCTCGACGTGTCGATCCAGGCGCAGATCGTCAACCTCATGCTCGACCTGCAGCGCGAGCTGGGTGTGGCCTTCCTCTTCATCTCGCACGACATGGCCGTGGTGGAGCGCATCAGCCACCGCGTGGCCGTGATGTACCTGGGCCAGATCGTCGAGATCGGCCCGCGCCGCGCGGTGTTCGAAGACCCGCAGCACGCCTACACCCGCAAGCTGATGAGCGCGGTGCCGGTGGCCGACCCGTCGCGTCGCCACAAGCCGCGCGCGCTGCTCGAGGGCGAGATTCCCAGCCCGATCCGTGCCGTGGGCGACGAGCCCGATGTGCCGCCGCTGGTGCAGGTCGCGCCCGGCCATTTCGTCGCACGGCATGCCATCGGCGGCGCCTTCTGATTCCGAACCGTTTTTTCCCCCGCAGGCCCCCTGCATTTTTTCCACGAACCGACTGGAGTTCTTCCATGAAGCAATCTTCTTCCTCCCTGCGATGGGCATCCGCACTGTTGGGCCTGGCCGCGCTGGCCGCCTCGGGCTCGGCACTGGCTGCCAAAGACGTGGTGCTGGCCATCGGCTACCAGCCGGAAACGCTGGACCCGTACAACACCAACACGACCATCACCACGGCCGTGACGAAGACCTTCTATGAAGGCCTGTTCCAGTTCGACAAGGACCTGAAGGTGCAGAACGTGCTCGCCGAGAGCTACGACGTGTCCAAGGACGGCCTGGTCTACACCATCAAGCTGCGCAGCGGCGTCAAGTTCCACGACGGCACCGACTTCAACGCCGAAGCCGTGAAGGTCACGCTGGACCGCGTGCTGAACCAGGACAACAAGCTGCTGCGCTACAACCAGTTCAACCGCGTCGGCAAGGTCGAGGCGGTGAACCCGACCACCGTGCGCATCACGCTGAAGGAGCCCTTCGGCCCCTTCATCAACTCGCTGGCCCACGCCTCGGCCGCCATGATCTCGCCCACCGCGCTGAAGAAGTGGGGCAACAAGGACATCGCCTTCCACCCCGTGGGCACCGGCCCCTTCGAATTCGTCGAGTGGAAGCAGACCGACGCCGTGAAGGCCAAGAAGTTCGACGGCTACTGGAAGAAGGGCTACCCGAAGGTCGACAACCTGCAATGGAAGCCGGTGCTCGAGAACAACACGCGCGCCGCGATGCTGCAGACCGGCGAAGCCGACTTCGCGTTCCCGATTCCCTACGAGCAGGCCGAGCTGCTGAAGAAGAGCGACAAGCTCGAAGTGGTGGCCTCGCCCTCGATCATCACGCGCTTCCTGGCCTTCAACATGCTGCAAAAGCCGTATGACAACCCGAAGGTGCGCGAAGCCATCGGCTATGCCATCAACAAGGAAGCGCTGTCGAAGGTGGCCTTCGGCGGCTATGCCTTCCCCGCGCAGGGCGTGATGCCCCAGGGCGTGAAGTTCGCCGAGAAGATGGCGCCCATTCCCTACGACGTGAAGAAGGCCAAGGCGCTGCTGGCCGAAGCCGGCTACCCGAACGGCTTCGAGTCGGTGCTGTGGAGCGCCTACAACAACACGACCAGCCAGAAGACCATCCAGTTCGTGCAGCAGCAGCTCGCACAGGTCGGCATCAAGCTGCAGGTGCAGGCGCTCGAAGTGGGCCAGCGCACCGAACAGGTCGATGCCTGGCCCGATCCGAAGACGGCCAAGGTCCGCATGTACTACACGGGCTGGTCGTCGTCGACCGGTGAAGCCGACTGGGGCCTGCGTCCGCTGTTCGCTTCCGAGTCGTGGGCACCGAAGCTCAACAACATGTCGTTCTACAAGAGCGACGTGGTCGACGCCGCCATCGCCAAGGCGCTCGTGACGGTGGACGACAAGGAAAAGGCCGCGCTGTACAAGACCGCGCAGGACGAGATCCGCAAGGACCTGCCGCGCGTGCCGCTGGTCACGGAGCAGAACCTGTCGGCGCACGCCAAGCGCCTGTCCGGTGTGTTCGTGATGCCCGACGCGAACATCAACATCGACGCCATGTCGGTGTCGAACTGATCGCGGCTCCTTCGTTTCCTGACTGACTGTCCGACGGGCGGTGGCACTGCGCCACCACCCGCTCGCGACAACCGTACCCCATGCTGAATTACTTCCTCAAACGACTGTTGGGCCTGATCCCCACGCTGCTCATCGTGGCAGTGCTGGTGTTCCTGTTCGTCCACATGCTGCCCGGCGACCCGGCCCGCCTTGCTGCCGGCCAGGATGCCGACGAGCAGACCGTGGCCATGGTGCGCTCGGAGCTCGGGCTGGACAAGCCGCTGCCCCAGCAGTTCGTGAGCTTCTTCACCCACATGGTGCAAGGCGACTTCGGCACGTCGATCCGCACGCGGCGACCCGTGTCGACGGAGATTGCCGAGCGCTTCTTCCCGACGGTGATGCTCACCATTACCAGCATGGTGTGGGCGGTGATTTTCGGCATGGGCATCGGGATCATCTCGGCGGTGTTCCGCAACCAATGGCCCGACCGCATCGGCATGACGCTGGCGGTGTCGGGCATCTCCTTTCCTGCATTTGCATTGGGCATGCTGCTCATGCAGATCTTCTCGGTCCAGCTTGGCTGGCTCCCCACGGTGGGCGCCGCGACCTGGCAGCACTATATCCTGCCCTCGATCACGCTCGGTGCAGCCGTGGCCGCTGTGATGGCCCGCTTCACGCGCGCCTCCTTCGTCGAGGTGATCCAGGAAGACTTCGTGCGCACCGCGCGCGCCAAGGGCGTGCGCGAGCGCACGGTGATCATCAAGCACTGCCTGCGCAACGCGCTGATCCCGGTCGTCACGATGATGGGCCTGCAGTTCGGCTTCCTGTTGGGCGGCTCGATCCTGGTCGAAGCGGTGTTCAACTGGCCGGGCCTGGGCCGCCTGCTGGTCGATGCCGTGCAGATGCGCGACTACCCCGTCATCCAGACGCTGGTGCTGCTGTTCTCGCTCGAATTCATCCTGATCAACCTGATCGTCGATGTGCTCTACGGCTACATCAACCCGACCATTCGCTACAAGTGAGCACGCAGCCATGACGCAAGCTTCCGGCGTGTCTGCCGAATCCATCGTTCCTCTTTCTCCTGTGGCCGTGGTGCAAACCGCGGGCAAGGTCCGCACGCCCTGGGGCGAATGCTGGCGCCGTTTCAAGAAGCAGCCCGTGGGCATCGTCGCGGCGCTGTTCGTGCTGCTGCTGGTGGTCGTCGCGGTGTTCGCGCCTTGGATCGTGCCCTTCGATCCCGAGAACTTCTTCGACTACGACATGCTGAACACGGGCCCCTCGGCCACGCACTGGTTCGGCGTCGATCCGCTCGGGCGCGACATCTTCAGCCGTATCCTGGCGGGCACACGCATCTCGCTGGCGGCCGGCTTCCTGTCGGTGCTGGTAGGCGGCATCATTGGCACGGCCTTCGGCCTGCTGGCGGGCTACTACGAAGGCTGGTGGGACCGCATCGTGATGCGCATCTCGGACGTGCTGTTCGCCTTCCCCGGCATCCTGCTGGCGCTGGGCGTGGTCGCCATCCTGGGCAGCAGCATGACCAACGTGGTGGTCGCCGTGTCGGTGTTCAGCGTGCCGGCCTTCGCGCGTCTCGTGCGCGGCAACACGCTGGTGCTCAAGCAGCAGACCTACATCGAGGCCGAGCGCAGCATCGGCGCGTCGGACTGGACCATCATCGTGCGGCACATCCTGCCGGGCACGATCTCGTCGATCGTCGTGTACTTCTCGATGCGCGTGGGCACCTCGATCATCACGGCGGCCAGCCTGTCGTTCCTGGGCATGGGTGCGCAGCCGCCGACGCCCGAGTGGGGCGCGATGCTCAACGAAGCACGCGCCGACATGGTGACCTCGCCGCACGTGGCGCTGTTCCCCAGCCTGGCGATCTTCTTCACGGTGCTCGCCTTCAACCTGCTGGGCGACGCCCTGCGCGACGCGCTCGATCCGAAGATCGACCGGCAGTAAGTTCTTCTTTCTTCCCCATGGCCTCGACGACCTCCCTGCCCTTCATCGGCACCCTGCCCACGGGCATGCGCGACGCCATCACCGACGTCGCGGGTGTCACGGTCGGCCATCGCACGCTGGCCGACGGCCCGGTGCAGACCGGCGTGACGGTGATCCGACCCCACGCCGGCGACCCGTTCCGCGACAAGGTGCCGGCCGCGGCCGTGGTGCTCAACGGCTTCGGCAAGAGCGTGGGACTGGTGCAGCTGGCCGAACTCGGCGTGCTGGAAACGCCGATCGCGCTGACCAACACCTTCTCGGTCGGCACCGTCGCCACGGCGCAGATCCGCGACTGCGTGGCCGCCAACCCCGAGACCGGCCGCGCGCTGCCCACGGTGAACCCGCTGGTCTTCGAGTGCAACGACGGTTTTCTCAACGACATCCAGCGGCTGGCCGTGACCGAGGCCGACTACCTGCAGGCGCTGGCCAGCACCGATGCGGACTTCGCACAAGGCTCGGTCGGCGCGGGGCGCGGCATGTCGAGCTTCCAGCTGAAGGGCGGCATCGGCAGCGCATCGCGTCGCACCACGGTGACCGACGGCACGCCGTACACGGTCGGTGCGCTGGTGCTGGCGAACTACGGGCGTCAGCCGCAGCTGGTGCTGGCCGGTCACGCAGTGGGCGAACGGCTCGCGGCCCTGCAGGCATCGGCGGAGCCGCGTGAGCCCGAGAAGGGCTCGATCATCATCGTCATCGCCACCGATGCGCCGCTCGACGCGCGACAGTTGCGCCGCCTGGCCCTGCGCGCAGGCGCGGGGCTGGCGCGCACCGGCTCGGTCTTCGGCCACGGCAGCGGCGACATCGTGCTGGCCTTTTCCACCGCCTACACCGTGCCCGACCGCGCCGACCGGCCGATGCCGGCCGTGGCGATGCTGCACGACGCCCTGCTCGACGGACTGTTCCAGGCCGCGGCCGACAGCACCGAGCAGGCCATTCTTCATGCACTGTGGCGCGCCACGCCCGTCACCGGCCGCGACGGCAACCACCGCGCCGCGCTCGGCGAACTGCTTCCGGCGTCGTCCCTTTCACCTCTGGCCTGAAAAGGTCTGAAACCCACGCTCATGAAAGTCCTGATCTCCACCGACATCGAAGGCGTTGCCGGCGTCTACCACCACGAGCAGGCACGCCAGGGCAACCCCGAATACGAACGCGCCCGCGTGCTGATGGCGCAGGAGGCCAACGCCGCGATCGCCGGCGCCTTCGACGCGGGTGCCACCGAGGTGCTGGTGAACGACTCGCACGGCGGCTTTCGCAACATGCCGCCCGACGTGCTCGATGCGCGTGCGCGCGTGGTGCAGGGCAAGCCGCGCTACCTGAGCATGGTGGCGGGCGTAGAGGAAGAAGGCGTGGAGGCGGTCTGCATGGTCGGCTACCACTCGCGCGCGCAGGGGCGCGGCATCCTTGCGCACACGATCAACAGCTTCGCCTTTGCGGCCATCCGGCTGGGCGACCAGGAACTCGGCGAGGCCGGCATCTACGGCGCGCTCGCCGGCGAGTACGGTGTGCCCGTGGTGATGGCCAGCGGCGACGACGTGTTCATCTCCGAGAACCGGGCGCTCTTTCCGCATGCGACCTTCGTGCAGACCAAGAAGGCGACCGGTTTCAACAGCGGCGTGTCGCTCTCGCCGGAGCAATCGCGCCAGGCGATCCGTGCCGGCATGATCGAGGCGCTGGCCGCGCGAGGTGCAGCACGTCCCCTGGTCTTCAAGGGCCCGCAGGTGGTCACGCTGCGCACCCAGTCGCCGATGATGGCCGACCTGTTCTGCCAGTGGCCGAGCTTCGAGCGCGTCGACGGTGTCACGCTGCGCTTCACCGCTGACACGGTGGAGTCGGCCGTGCGCATGCTGAACTGCTGCTCGGCGATGTCGGCGATGCTGCGCTGAGGCGCCAGCTTTTCAGGGCAGTGCGAGACTGAAACGCATGTGCCCATCCTGCCCGTCGCTTTCGAGCCGGGCTTCGCCGCGATGCAGTTCGGCAATCTGGTGCACCAGGTACAGCCCCAGCCCGGCGCCCGGTGAGCGCGCCGCCTGACGGCCGCGAAAGTACTTCTCGAACAGCCGCGCCACCTCGTCGTGCGGGATCGCGTCGCCGGGGTTGCTCACGCGGATGTTCAGGCCATCCACTCCACCTGCGCCATCGGCCCCACCCACCTCGCCCACTTGGGCCGGCACCACGTCCAGCACGATGGCCTGGCCCGCCGGCGTGTGGCGGTCGGCGTTGGCCAGCAGGTTGCGCAGCGCCACGCGCAGCAGGCCGGGGTCGCACACCAGTTGCTGCGGCAGTTGCCCTTCGTGCCACACCACGCGACCGTCGGGCCAGTCGGCCACGAGGTCTTCGAACAGCTCCAGCAGTTCTTCGCGCTCGCAGGCACGCGGCTGAAACGGCGTCTGGCCGGCTTCCATGCGGTCGGCGGTGAGGTATTCGTCCACCAGCGCGGTCATGCGCTGCGCGGCGGCGCGCAGGTTCTTGCAGCGCGACAGGGTCTTCTCACGCGCCGCGTCGAGGTTCTTGGCGATCTGCTGCGCGGTGGTGTGGATGATGGCCAGCGGCGTGCGGAATTCGTGCGACACCATCGCGACGAAGTCCACCTGCGACTGCTTGGCGCGGCGCTCGGTCTCCAGCGCCGCGCGCAGGTCGACCTCCAGGCGCTGGCGCTGCTCGATCTCGCCGCGCAGGTCGGCCGTGCGCCGGCGCACCTCCTCTTCGAGCCGGTCGTTCTGGCGCCCGATCACATGCACCAGTCGCGCCTGCGCGGCTTCCTTCTCGCGGCGCAGCTGGTCGTAGCGGCGGTTCAGCCGCATGCTCATCAGCAGCAGGTGCAGCAGCGTGCCCACCGCCGTTGCGTTGTCGGTCCACGCACCGGCCGGCAGCCAGCCCTGGTTGCGCAGGAAGCTCACCATCACGCCCGCGTAGTAGATGCCGAAGATGACAAGGAAGGCCCGCGCCTGGCCCTGGTCGCGCGGCAGCAGCCACAGCGCGCCGCCGATCAGGCCCACGATGCACAGCATCGCCGTCCCCTGCACCGCCTGCATGCCCAGGCCGTTGGCGCCGCCCAGCACCAGCGCCACCGACACGGCGCTCACCAGGCCGACCACCCGCACCACCACGCGGCAAAAGCGCGGCCACTGCAGGTCGGCCCCCAGCTGCATGATGGCGAAGCGGATGCCGATCGCCACGCCGGCGCAGATGGACAGGCTGAGCAACATGTCGGACAGCCGCGCGGGCATCGCGAACAGCTGCTGCGGCAGCCCCGCCGACAGGAACTCGACCAGCAGCGCGTTCGCGACATAGACCAGGTACCAGGCGCTCAATCGCTCGCGCGTCATCTGCCAGAACAGCGTGTGGAAGGCGAGCAGCATCAGGCCGAAGCCGAAGCCCAGGCCGTAGAAGAGGTACTCGCGCCGCGCGGTGCCCGCGTAGACCTCGGGCGCGGCGAAGCCGATGGTGGTCGACATGGCGTTGCGGGACTGCAGGCGCAGCAGCAGCGGCGTGGGCGCGGTGCTCTCCAGGGTCAGCGGCAGCTGCACGTTACGCGCGTCGATGGGCCAGTTCTCGCGGCCGATGTCTTCGCCCGAATGCACGGCGAGGTGCCAGCGGCCGGCCTCGTCCTGGCGGTACAGCCGCACGTCGTCGAGCAGCGCATTCCTGAACTGCGCCAGCCAGCGTTGCTGCGGCACGCCGGCGGGGCGCTGCACCTGGAGCCGGATCCACACGGCGTCGTGGGTGAACCCCGCGTTCACGGCGCCGGGCACGGCCTTCCAACCCGGCGCCGCAGCGGCTTCGTCGGCGCTCAGGCGGCCTTCGGGGTCGCGCAGGATGGACAACTGGCCGTGGCTGTCGACGCTCGCGAGCGGATCGAGCCGAAGCACGCCGGCCCTGGCCGCGGTGGAAAGGAAGAGGCCCAGCACGGCAAGACAACCGCACAGCCACAGGCACCGAGCAAGGCGTTTCATGGGCGCGGATTATCGATGCCGCACCTAAAATTGTTGCGCCCTTCGCAGTGCTTAGAAACGCTCAGATTCCCCCGGCCGCCAGCCCCTACCCTGTTCCCATGCGTGATGTGATCCTGTTGGAAGATGAAGCCGTGCTGCGCGAAGAGTTGAGCGAGTTCCTGGCCGGCAGCGGCTACCGGGTCGATGCCGAGGCGTCACTCGAAGGCTTCCGGCGCACTTACGACCCGGCCCGCCACGGCATCGCGCTGGTGGACCTGGGATTGCCCGACGGCGATGGCCTGTCGCTGATCCGCGAGCTGCGCGAACGCGGCGAGCGCCTGGGCATCGTCGTGTTGACGGCGCGCGGCGGCGCCCGCGACCGCGTGACGGGGCTGGACATCGGCGCGGACTACTACCTGTCGAAGACCACCGACCTCGATGAACTGGCGGCCACGCTGACGGCGTTGTCGCGGCGCCTGGGCGATTCGCCCGCGGCGGTGCCGGCCGACACCTGGGTGCTGGAGCTGGGCCCGCGCCGGCTGTCACCGCCGGGCTTCGCCCCCATTGCACTGTCGGAACAGGACCTCACGGTGCTCCACGAACTGATGCGCAGCGCCGGCGAGATCGCCAGCCGCCAGCAGATCGTGCAGGCCCTGGGCGAGCACTACCTGAGCTACGACCAGCGCCGCCTCGACACCCAGATCCGCCGCCTGCGGCGCAAGGTCAGCGAGGCCACGGGCCTGGTGCTGCCGATCAACACGGCGCGCAACGCCGGCTATCGCTTCCACGCCCAGGCGCTCATCCGGCGCTGAGTCTGCGCCGGCCCGGCGCTCAGAAACGCTCAGTTTCATTTGTATCTCCGGCGCTAACCTGCGACGCAGGCAGCGACTTGAGGCACGGATGAAGGCATGAGCGATCTCGCCAGGACAACTCCCTTTGTGGTCCCCTACGTGGTCCACGTGAAAGGCCAGAACTTCACCTTGAAGGATGTCATGGTGGCCGCCGACATCTACCGGCTGCGGATCGAAGAGCAGATCGGCGATCCGGTGCGGGTTGTCCGCTGCTTCGAGGCCTGGTCGAAGGAACTGCGCCACGGCATCGAGAAGCTGAACCGCTCGGAAGCCAGGCTGGCCCGGGAATGGCTCAATGCGCAGCATCAGGCCGACAAGGTCGCCCGGCAGCTGCTGAGCTCGCCGCAGACCCTGAGTTTCGATTTCAAGCTGAGATAGCCGGCACCGCAGGCGCCCCCGCGCCCGCCTGCACCGCGCCCCCCGGGTTCCTAGAATCCACCGGTCCGGCGACCCCGCGCCGGCGTCCGCGCCTTATCCGGAATAAGCAACCAACCGCCTCGCAACCCGCATGGATGCTGGTGAATAAGCTTATCCGCATAAGGCGCGAACCAAAAAATAGTTTGTTTCCATAAGGCAGGCTCACAGAATCCCGGCTTCTTCTTGCTGGGGCGCTGGACGCACTGCACTTCAAGAATCACACGATGTACCAATACACAGACTTCGACCGCCAGTTCGTTCACCAACGCGCTGCCCAATTCCGCGACCAGCTCGAACGCTGGCAGAAGGGCCGCCTGCCCGAGGACGAGTTCCGCCCCCTGCGCCTGCAAAACGGCTGGTACGTGCAGCGCTACGCGCCGATGCTGCGCGTGGCGGTGCCGTACGGCGAGCTGTCGAGCAAGCAGCTGCGCGTGCTGGCCCGCATCGCCCGCGAGTACGACGAACCCGAAGCCGAGGTCTACCGCAAGGCCATCGAGACCCAGGGCCTGCTCGGCAGCCACAAGCTGCCCACCCACTACGCCCACTTCACGACGCGCCAGAACGTCCAGTACAACTGGATTCCGCTGGCCAAGTCGGCCGACGTGATGGACCTGCTGGCCTCGGTCGACATGCACGGCATCCAGACCAGCGGCAACTGCATCCGCAACATCACGAGCGACGAGCGCGCCGGCATTGCCGTCGACGAGATCGCCGATCCGCGTCCGTTCGCGGAAATCATGCGCCAGTGGAGCACGCTGCACCCTGAGTTCGCCTTCCTGCCGCGCAAGTTCAAGATCGCCATCACCGGCGCCACCGAAGACCGCGCCGCCACCGGCTGGCACGACGTGGGCCTGCACGTGGTGAAGAACGAAGCCGGCGAAGTCGGCTTCCGCGTGCAGGTGGGCGGCGGCATGGGCCGCACGCCCATCATCGGCACCGTGCTGCGCGAGTTCCTGCCCTGGCAGCAGATCATGAATTACCTCGAAGCGGTGATCCGGGTCTACAACCGCTACGGCCGCCGCGACAACATCTACAAGGCGCGCATCAAGATCCTGGTGAAGGCCGAAGGCCAGCGCTACATCGACGACGTCGAGGCCGAGTACAAGCAGATCCTCGAGCACGACGGCGCGCCGCACACCATCACGCAGGCCGAGTACGACCGTGTGGCCGCCTCCTTCGTGCCGCCGACGCTGGCCACCCGCGTGCTGCAAAGCGCCGAGAAGACCGACGCCGAACTGCGCGCCTACGCCGCCGACGACGTGATGTTCGCGCGCTGGCTGGCCCGCAACGTCGACGCGCACAAGAACCCCGCGCTGCGCGCCGTCACGTTGTCGTTCAAGCGCCTGAAGCAGGCCCCCGGCGATGCCTCGGGTGACCAGCTCGATACCGTCGCCGAACTGGCCGATCGCTTCTCCGCCGGCGAAGCCCGCGTGACGCACGACCAGAACATCGTGCTGCCCTGGGTGCATGCCGAAGACCTGCACGCGCTGTGGCTCGCCGCCCGCGCCGCCGGCTTTGCCAGCGCCAACGTGCAGCTGCTGACCGACATGATCGCCTGCCCCGGCGGCGACTTCTGCTCGCTGGCCAACGCCCGCTCCATTCCCGTCGCCGAAGCCATCACCGAGCGCTATCAGGACCTCGACGAGCTCGACGACCTGGGCGAGATCGACCTGCACATCAGCGGCTGCATCAACTCGTGTGGTCACCACCACAGCGGCCACATCGGCATCCTGGGCGTCGACAAGGACGGCAAGGAGTGGTACCAGGTCACCCTCGGTGGCTCCGACGGCTCCGCCCTCAGCGGTGCGCCGCAGGCCGGCAAGGCCGTGGGCCCCTCGTTCTCGGCGGCCGAAGTGCCGGGCGTGATCGAGGCCGTGCTCACCACCTACCGCGACACCCGAGAAAACGGCGAAACCTTCATCGACACCCTGCGCCGCGTGGGCCACGACCCGTTCAAGGCCGCCGCCAACGGTGCGCGATTCAAGGTGGAGGAAGCAGCATGAAAAGGACGCTCAACATTCTCTCGGCGGAAGAACACATCGACGACGGCGACCCGAAGGTGCTGCAACTGGCCAACGACGCCGACCCGCTCGCCATCGAGGTGTGCCTGGCCGACATCGAGCGCATCGACCTGAACTTTCCGAAGTTCACCGACGGCCGCGCCTACAGCCAGGCCTTCCTGCTGCGCCGCCGCCTGGGCTTCACGGGCGACATCCGCGCCACGGGCGATGTGCTGATCGACCAGTTGGTGCAGATGGAACGCACCGGCTTCTCGAGCGCCGTGTTGAAGGAAGGCGTGGACGCCTCCGACGCACAGCGCCAGTTCGACCGCTTCGCCTCGTTCTACCAGGGCGATGCGGTGAAGACCGCGCCGCACTTCGCCACCGGCAACTGAGCAGACAAGAGACCCCCATGAGCATCGCCACGGACATCGACCTCGCACGCATCAACACCGACCTCGGCCGCAACGCCGAGGGCCTGGTGGACTGGGCGATCGGCCTGGGCCAGCCCACGATCGTCACCACCAACTTCCGCCCGTTCGAGGCCGTGATCCTTCACATGGTCACGCGTGCGAAGCGCGATGTGCCGGTGATCTGGATGGACAACGGCTACAACACCGAAGCCACCTACCGCTTCGCCGACGAAGTGACGAAGCAACTGGGCCTGGACCTGCACATCTACCTGCCGCGCCGCTCGCGCGCGCACCGCGAGGCGGTGGAAGGCCCGACGCCGGCGCTCGACGATCCGCGCCACGCCGCCTTCACCGAGGAAGTGAAGCTGGAGCCCTTTGCCCGCGCGCTGCGCGAGACAGCGCCGAAGGTCTGGTTCACTGCGCTGCGGGCGACCGACACGGCCGTGCGCGCGCAGATGGACCCGGTCAGCGTCAACCCGGACGGCCTCATCAAGGTCGCGCCGCTGCTGCACTGGTCGTCCAAGGACCTGTACGAATACTGCGAAGCGAACGGCCTGCCCAACAACTTCGACTACGTGGACCCGACCAAGGGCGAAGACAACCGCGAATGCGGGTTGCACCTCTCGCACTGAACGATCGATCTCCGCACCCAGGACCCACCCGATGAACGCCCGTACCGAAGCCGACCTGCTGCAGCCCCCCATGCATTCACCCGCGAACCTGTCCAACACGCACCTCGACGCGCTGGAAGAAGAAACCATTTTCATCCTGCGCGAAGTGGCCGCCGCCTTCGAGCGCCCCACCCTGCTGTTCTCGGGCGGCAAGGATTCGCTGGTGCTGCTCAAGTGCGCCGAGAAGGCCTTCGGCGTCGGCCGCATTCCCTACCCGCTGCTGATGATCGACACGGGCCACAACTTCCCCGAAGTGACGGCCTACCGCGACCAGCGCGCCAAGGAACTGGGCGCCGAGCTCATCGTGCGCAGCGTCGAGGATTCGATGAAGCGCGGCACCGTGCGCCTGGCGCACCCGGGCGAATCGCGCAACGCGCACCAGTCGGTGACGCTGCTCGAGGCGATTGAAGAATTCCGCTTCGATGCGCTCATCGGCGGCGCCCGCCGCGACGAGGAAAAGGCGCGCGCCAAGGAGCGCATCTTTTCGCACCGCGACAGCTTCGGCCAGTGGCAGCCCAAGGACCAGCGCCCCGAACTGTGGACGCTGTTCAACACGCGCCTGGCCCCCGGCGAGCACTTCCGCGTGTTCCCGATCTCCAACTGGACCGAGCTCGACGTGTGGCAATACATCGAGCGCGAGAACGTCGGCCTGCCGTCGATCTACTACACGCACAAGCGCGAAGTGGTCGAGCGCCGCGGCCTGCTGGTGCCGGTGACCGAACTCACCCCGCCGCGCGACGGCGAGACCGTGCAGGTGCGCGACGTGCGCTTTCGCACCGTGGGCGACATCACGACCACCTGCCCGGTCGAGAGCTTGGCCGCGGGCGCGGGCGACGTGGTGATCGAGACGCTGTCGGTCGACGTCAGCGAACGCGGCGCGACGCGCATGGACGACATGACTTCGGAAGCTTCGATGGAGAAGCGCAAGAAAGACGGGTACTTCTGACCCACCCCCAGGCTTCGCGCACTTCGTGTCGCTATGCCAACCCCCTCAAGGGGGCAACACCTGCGGCCCGGCAAAGCCGGTTCCGCGGTGTTCCATGAATCGGAGAACCACTCAATGAACGCTGCTGTCATTTCCAACGCCTCGCCCACCGATGTCCATGGCGACACCGGCACCGCCCTGCGCTTCATCACCTGCGGCTCGGTCGACGACGGCAAGAGCACGCTCATCGGCCGCCTGCTGGTCGACAGCAAGACCGTGCTGCAAGACCAGCTCGCCGGCGTGCAGCGCGGCGGCGAGACTGACCTGGCCCTGCTGACCGACGGTCTCTCGGCCGAGCGCGAGCAAGGCATCACGATCGACGTGGCGTACCGCTACTTCTCGACCGCCAAGCGCAAGTTCATCATCGGCGACGCGCCGGGCCACGAGCAGTACACGCGCAACATGGTCACGGCCGTCTCGGCCGCCGACGCGGCCGTGGTGCTGGTCGATGCCACCAAGCTGGCCTGGGCCGCCGAAGTGGAAGACGGCACGGTGGTCAAGCGCGAACTGCTGCCGCAGACGCGCCGTCACACGCTGCTGGCCCATCTGCTGCGCGTGCAGTCGATCGTGTTCGCGGTCAACAAGCTCGACGCCATCGACGACGCCGCCCTGGCCTTCGAGCGCATTTCGACCGCGCTGAACGCCTTTGCCGAAGCCGCCGGCGTGAAAGTCTCGGCCATCGTGCCGATCTCGGCCCTCAAGGGCTGGAACGTGGCCACGCGCCATGCCGACTGGGTCGGCTACGAAGGCCCGAGCCTGCTCGAGCTGCTCGAAGACCTGCCCGTGACCGCGCAGGACGAGGCCGTGCCCTTCGCCTTCCCCGTGCAATGGGTCGAGAAATTCTCGTCGTCCGCCGACACCTCGCAGGGCCGCCGCGTGTTCTGGGGCCGCGTCGCCTCGGGCCATGTGGAGCCGGGCCAGCGCGTGACCGTGCTGCCGAGCAACCAGACCGCCACCGTGGCCCAGGTGCTGAGCCACACGCGCCAACCGAAGAGCGTGCATGCAGGCCACAGTGCCGGCATCGTGCTCGACCGCGAGCTCGACGTGTCGCGCGGCGACTGGCTGCTCGCACCCGACGCCTTCGAGCCGGTGCGCGAGATCACCGCCACCGTGGCCTGGCTCGACGACGAGCCGCTGGTCGCGGGCCGCGTGTACTGGGCGCTGCAAGGCCATCGCTGGGTCAAGGCCAAGGTCGCGCGCATCGTCGATCGCGTGAACATCACCACCCTCGAATCCGAGCCGGCGAGCCAGCTCGAAGCCAACGCCATCGGTGATGTGGTGCTCGCGCTGCAGCAGCCGCTGGCCGTCCTGCCCTTCGCCCAATCGCGCGCCCTGGGGTCGCTGGTGCTGGTCGATACGGCCTCCCATCGCACCTGCGCCGCCGTGCTCGTGCAGCCGTCCGCCGCAAAGGCCTAAAATCTAGGGTTTTCCAGCCCCTTCTCCTGACGCTACAAGACAAATGACCCACGTCGTCTCCGAAGCCTGCATCCGTTGCAAATACACCGACTGCGTGGACGTTTGCCCCGTCGACTGTTTCCGCGAAGGTCCCAACATGCTGGTGATCGACCCGGACGAATGCATCGACTGCGCCGTCTGCATCCCCGAATGCCCGGTCAACGCAATCTACGCCGAGGAAGACCTGCCGGCCGACCAGATCGCCTTCATCAAGCTGAACGCCGAGCTGGCCGTGGCCGACGGCTGGAAGAGCATCACCAAGCGCAAGCCCGCCCTGCCCGACCACGAAGAGTGGAAAGACAAGACGGGCAAGCTCTCGGAGCTCGTGCGCTGAGCCACTCTCCCGCACCGATCGAGACCGACGCGCTCATCATCGGCGCCGGTCCGGTCGGCCTGTTCCAGGCCTTCCAGCTGGGCCTGCTCGAAATTTCCTGCCACATCGTCGATGCACTGCCCGCCGCGGGCGGCCAGTGCGTGGCGCTGTACGGCCACAAGCCGATCTACGACATTCCCGGCACCCCGGTCACCAGCGGGCGCGATCTTGCGCAGTCGCTGCTGCAGCAGGTGGCGCCTTTCAAGCCGCAATTCCACTTCGGCGAGCAGGTTTCTACCCTGGCCCGCCAGCCCGATGACCGGCTGCTGCTGACCACCTCGGCCGGCACGGCCTTCCTCGCGAAGACGGTGTTCATCGCGGCCGGTGTCGGCGCCTTCGTGCCCAAGCGCATTGCCGTCGAAGGCATCGCACAGTTCGAGGGCTCGACGCTCTTCTATCACCCCGATTCGCTCGACCGCTTTGCCGGACAGACCGTGGTTGTCAACGGCGGCGACGACGTCGCGCTCGAAACCGCCATCGCGCTCACGGCCCTGGCCAGGCAGGTGACGCTGGTCCACCGACGCGACGGCTTCCAGGCCGACGAGGCGAACGTGGCCGCCATGCGCACCCTCGTGGCCGACGGCAAGCTGGCCTTTCGCGTCGGCCAGCCGAGCGCCTTCGACGGCAGGCTGCTGCAGATCACCACGCCCGACGCCACCACGGTCGACCTGCCACTCGACGCGCTGGTTGCCTGCCTGGGCATTTCACCTCGCCTCGGCCCCATCGCCGACTGGGGTTTCGAGCTCGAACGCAAGCAGGTGCCGGTCGACACCGAGAAGTACGAAACCCGCGAACCCGGCGTGTTCGCGGTGGGCGACATCAACACCTACCCGGGCAAGAAGAAGCTCATCGTCTGCGGCTTCCATGAAGCCACGCTGGCGTCCTGGGGCGCCGCGGCCCGGGTGTTCCCGGGCAAGGCGATTCCGCTGCAATACACGACCACCAGCACGCGTCTGCACGAACTGCTGGGCGTGGCCGGCGTGACAGGCACTACGCCGCGCTGAGCAGCGTCCGGTACGTCCCGATGAAGCTGCCCACGGCAGCGACATAGCGGTCGATATCCTCCGCCGACAACGGCAACGAGAGCACGACAAATCCACGCGGCGAGGTGTAGATGCCCTGCCCCAGCAAGTGGAAGAACAGCAACTGTCGCAAGCGCCCGTCCACAGCCGCCAGGTCGGCCACGCGCCGCACCTCGCCGCGCAAGAAATGCGCATTCATGAGCGAGCCCATGCCGGTGAACTGCATGGCGACGCCTTCGCGCTCGCACAGCGCGTTCAGCCGTGACCGCATCGCCTCGCCGCGCTCGGCCAGCGCACCGGCCGCCTCGGGCGTGAACAGCTGCGTGAGGCCCGCATACCCCGCCGCCATCGTCATCACGTTGTTGTTGAAGGTGCCCGAATGCGCGAGCGCCCCGGTGCGCGGGTCGAACTGCGCCATCACGTCCGCCCGCCCGCCGAAGGCGCCGAAGGACATGCCCCCGCCGATGTACTTGCCCAGCGTCGTGAGATCGGAACAGATGCCCAGACCCTGCGCCAGGCCGTGCGGCCCGAGCCGCGAGGTCATGACCTCGTCGAAGACCAGCAGCGCGCCGACCCGCGTGGCGCCGTCACGCAGCGCCTGCAGGAAGTCGCGTCGCCCGGGGATGCAGCCGCTCGCGCCCTGCATCGGCTCGACGAGGATGGCCGCGATGTCGGCGCCGTGCGCGTCGATCTGCGCGCGCGCCGTGTCCGTGTCGTTGTAGGGCAGCACCAGGAAGTCGAAGGGCACGGTCGTTGGCGAGGGCTGGTCGCCGAAGCCCAGCACACCGCCGTGGTAGCCGCCCGAGAACACCACGATCTTGCGCCGCCCGGTGAAGCGCAGTGCGGCCGTGAGCGCCATCAGGTTGGCCTCGGTGCCCGAATTGGTGAAGCGCAATTGCTCGACCTGCGGGAAGCGCTCGCAGATCGTCTGCGCGAGCCGGCCTTCGAGCAGGTTGTGGCCCGTGAGGTTGATGCCGCCCTGCATGGCCTCGATGACGGCTTCGCGGATCTCGGGGGCCGAGTGGCCGTACACGCCGGCCGTGTACTCGGCGATGAAGTCGGTGTAGCGGTGGCCGTCCGCGTCCCAGAGCATCGCGCCTTCGCCCTTGGCGATGGTGAGCGGGAACGGTGCGTAGAACAGCACTGAGCGGCTGTTGGCGCCGGGCATGTAGCGCGTCTGCGCCTCGAAGCGGCTGAGGCTCGCGGGGTTGGCGTCGGTGAAGCGCTGATGGGCGTCGGCAAGGGCCTGGTCGACGGCGGTATCGGCAGGGGTCGTCATGGAACACATCCTTCAAGGGTGGAAACGTGTCGGGAGCATCTATTCTTTTAATTGATCGATGCTCAATTAATAATATTTATACAATCAATTCCATCGCTGCACAACGGCCGCATCCATGAAGAAAAAAGCCCCCGAGCCCCGCCCCCGAAGCGCAGGCCGCCCCGCCGGCGGCGCGGCGTTGTCGAAGCAGCGCATCGCCGAAGCCGCGCTGGCGCACATCGACGCATTCGGCCTCGGCGCCTTCAGCATGCGGGAGATCGCGGCGCAGCTCGGCGTGTACCCGGCCACCGTGCACTGGCACGTCAGCACGCGCGAAGCCCTGCTCGCCGAAGTTGCGGCCACGGTCATGGCGCAGGTCACGCCGCCCAAAGGCACGCTCGGCTGGCAGGCATGGATCGCCGAGCTGTTCCGCCGCTGCCGCACGGCGGTGCGGCAGCACCCGAACGTGGCGCAGCTGCTCGGGGCGCAGCTGGTGTCGAACGGCAGTCTTCCGACCGAATTGGTCGAAGGCGTGCTGGCAGCACTCACCGAAGCAGGCTTCGACGGCGAACCGCTGCTGGAGGCCTACAACTGCGTGATCGCCGCGATGCTGGGTTTCCTCACGATGGAGTTCTCGCCGCTGCCCGCCGACAACACGCAGGCCTGGGCCGAAGAGCTGCGCGAGCGCGTCCACACGATCCGTCCGCTCGACCATCCGGTGCTCACGCGCCACCTGCCGCAGCTGGCGAACAGGGCCTTCATCCTGCGCTGGGACAACGGCACCACCGTGCCGCTGGACAGCAGCTTCGAGCGGCACATCCAGATCACGATCGACGGGCTGGAGGCTTTCGCGCGCCGCGTGGCTCAGGCCGCGTCAAGCAGCTCGTAGAGCACCATCCGCGTCTGCCGCCCGCGCAGTTCCACCTGTTCCTCGATGCGCCGGGTGGCCAGCTGCCCGCCCAGCCCCTCGAATGTCGTCTCGGACATCAGCGTGCGCGTGCCCAGCTGCTTGTTGATGCCTTCGATGCGGCTCGCTGCATTGATCACATCGCCCAGCGCGGTGTACGAGAGCCGGTCGCTCGAGCCGAGCACCCCGGCGATCACGACCCCGGTGTGGATGCCGATGCGTGTGCGGAAGGGTTGCAGGCCCTCGGACTGCCACCGGCGGTTGAGCTCCTTCATCTCGGCATGCAGTTCGAGCGACGCCACGCAGGCGCGGTATTCGGCATCGGGCAGCTCGGTGGGCGCGCCCCACAGCACCATGATCCCGTCGCCCATGAACTTGTCGATCACGCCGCCGTGGCGCGCGAACACGCGGGTCGCGAGGTTGAAGTAGTCGGTCAGCTGCCGCATCAGCACGTCGGCCGGCATCGATTCCGAGATGCCGGTGAAGCCTTCCACATCGGTGAACATCACCGTGACGCGGCGCGGCGACCCGTTGGGCTCGAGGGCATGCCCCTCGGCAATGAGCTGCCGGATCACATCGACGGGCACGAACTTGCGAAAGGCCTGCAGGCTGCGCGCGGACTCGTCCAGCGCCTGGTTCAGGTGTTGGATCTCGAGCACGCGGCTCGACTCTCGCGGCAGGTCGTCGAGTTCTAGCCGCCCGATGCGCCGCGCTGTGCGCGAGAGGCTTTCGATCGGCGCGGTCACCAGCTTCGACAGGCGCAGCGAAATGAAGAGCGCGATCGCCAGGAAGGCCAGCACCAGCAGCAACGACCACAGCACGTTGCGATGCAGTGCGCCCATCAAGGCCTCTTCGGGCTCCCAGCTGACCAGCCGCCATCCCGTGGCCGGAATGAGCGAGGTCTGCACCTGGTAGTGCATGCCCTCGTGCAGGAGCGGAAAGGCCATGTCTTCGGTCCAGCCGCGACTGCCGTTGGCCAGCATGTGGGCGTGCAGCGCGCCGAGCACGCCATCGTCGGGATCTTCGAGCTTGCGCACGGAATGCGGGTTGTCGCTGCGTGCGATCACGTGGTGGTCGGCGCTCAGCAAGGCGCTGTGGCCGTGGCCCGTGCCGCCGAACAGGCGCACCAGGCTGGAGAGATGCCCCAGCGAGACGCTGGCGACCGCCACCAGCGTCCGCTCGGCGCCCTCCTCGTCCCGCCGACGGCTCGGCCGCGCGTGGCTGACGCCGAGCTCCTTCATCGAGGGCAACACGAAAGGTGCGGTCCACACGGCACGCCGCGCCTTGTCGGCCTGCGTGAACCAGTCCTGGTGCACCGGATCGTCCTCGCTGCGAAAGGCCTCGATGCGGATCGTCTCGTAGCGCCGCCTCGGGTCTTCGTCGCTGTCGTTGTCGGGCGGCGACTTGTACTCCCAGGTCTCGGTGGCGAAACGCCCGTCGCGCTCAACCTGCCGCACCACCGGCGCGGGGTGGCGCATGGCCATCAGCAGGTGGCCGTCGTCGCTGCCCACCCCGATGCTGTCGATTTCGGGCGTCTGCTCCAGCGCGGCCCAGAGCAGTTCGGCCGTCTGTTCGCCGTCATGGCCCGCCGGATGCAGGTCGGGCGTGTGGGCGATGGCACGGACCAGCCCCTCGGTCTTGGAAAGGAAGGCGAGGACGTTGTCCTCGACCCGGTCGTGGTTGACCTTGTGCGCCGACTCGCCGACCTTCGACACCAGCTTCTCGGCGCCCCAGTAGCCGAAAGCCACCAGCAGCAGCGACTGCAGCAGCGCGACCGCGCAGATGATGGTGCCGACATCGACCCGGAAGCGGCGCAGGCGGGTGCGCGGTGATTGCGCAGGTGGCGCCGAGGCCGGTTCCGGGTGCTTCAAATCGTCTGCCATGTGTCGTGGTTCCCCAGGGCACTCGAAACAGCCCTCGCGACGCGGATTTTCATGCGTCTGCGCCGGTCTTCCGCGCGGGGATAAAATCCGCCCCGCGCCGCAGTTCGCTGGGGTGCATCGCTAGGGGTGTCGAACCGGATCCGTCCGGGGCTGACTGAGAGAGTCCCTTTGAACCTGACTGAGGTAATCCTCGCGCAGGGAAGCTGGTCCGGTGGCCTGTCGCGTTGTCTCGCGTGACAGCAGCGCCGCTGGAGCCTCGCCCACCTGCCAAACCTTTTGCACTGGAGCAAACGGATGGCACACGACCACATCGAATCTTCCGCTTCCGCGAACGAAGCGCTCACGCCCCTGCCCGCGTCCCGGCGCGTCTTCGGCTGGCACGACCACGCCTCGCTGTGGTTCAGCCTCGGCGTCGGGCTGCTGGTGATGCAGATCGGGGCCTACCTGGTGCCGGCCGTGGGCACGCGCGACGCGGCGCTGGCGATCGTGCTGGGCTCGCTGCTTGGCGCCGGGCTGCTGGCCTGGACCGCGCGGCTGGGCTGCGAAACCGGGCTGGCCAGTGCCGGCCTGATGCACGCCACCTACGGCAGCGCCTTCGCGCGGCTGCCAGTGCTGCTCAACATCGTGCAACTGGTGGGCTGGACCACCTTCGAGCTGGTGATCATGCGCGAGGGCACGCAGGCCATCGGCCAGCAGGCTTTCGGCCCTGCGCTGGGCACGGTCTGGGGTGGCGTGCTGACCACGCTGCTTTGGGGCGCGGTGCTGCTGGCGCTGCTCGCTGGCTCGATGGTCAAGCTGGTGCGCCGCTTCGTGAGCCGCTTCGGCCTGCCGCTGGTGGTGCTGTCGCTGCTGTGGCTCAGCTGGCAGTTCGCGACGCAGCTGCACGCCAAGGGACTCGATGCCTTCTGGGCGCGGCCGGGCAACGGCAGCATGGGCATGTTCAGCGCGCTCGACCTCGTGATCGCGATGCCCGTGTCGTGGCTGCCGCTGGTGGCCGACTACGCGCGCCACGGCAAGCGCAGCGCGGGTGGCGGATTGGGCAGCGCGTTCAGCGGCACCTGGATCGGCTACGCGCTCGCCAACATCTGGTGCTACGCGCTGGGTGTGATGGTGGTGAGCGTGGCCGAGCCGGGCACGAGCCTCGTCACGGCGCTGCTGCTGGCACAGGGCGGCCTGGTGGCGCTGGGCCTGATCCTCATCGACGAACTCGACAACGCCTATGGCGACGTGTACTCGGGCTCGGTCTCCACCCACAGCCTGCTGCCGCGCTGGAGCGTGAAACGCTGGGGCCTGCTGCTGGCGGTGCTGTGCATCGGGCTCGCGCTGGTGCTGCCGATGCACACGCTCGAACCGTTCCTGTTGCTGCTCAGTTCGGTGTTCGTGCCGCTGTACGGCGTGATCCTGGGGCGCCTGGGCAGCGGAAACGCGGTCACGGCTGGCGGTGCGCGCACCATTGATTGGGGTGCGGCGCTGATCTGGCTCGCGGGCATCGCGGCCTACCACGCGCTCGCCAAGTGGGCGCCGCAGTTCGGCTCGGCCTTGCCGACGCTGGCGGCGACTTTCGTGCTGGCGTGGATCAGCCGGCCTGCAGCGGCAGCCGGTGGGTCGGCACTGGCGCAAAGCCGTGGTTGAGCGGTCCATGGCCCGCGCCCACCAGCACGCTCGCACCGGCGCTCATTGCGCCGAGGATGTACGTGCGAGCGCGCTCGACCGCGTCGGGCAATGCCAGTCCCAGCGCCAGGTGCGCGGCGATGGCCGACGAAAGCGTGCAGCCCGTGCCGTGCAGGTTGCGGCTGGCGATGCGCTGCGACGCGAGCCGCTTGCGTGCGCCGTTGCGCTCCAGCAGCACGTCGACCACCTCGTCGCCGGGCAGGTGGCCGCCCTTGAGCAGCACGGCCTTCGCGCCGAGCGCGAGCAGTTCGTCCGCCGCGCCGTCGAGCGCATCGATGCCGCCGATGGCATGGCCGACCAGCAAGGCGGCCTCGTCGAGGTTGGGCGTGACCACCACGGCGCGCGGAAACAGCTCGCGCACCAGCACCTGCACCGTCTCTGCGGCGATCAGGCGGTCGCCGCTGGTGGCGATCATCACGGGGTCGAGCACCACGTTCTTCAGCTGGTAGCGGTCGATGGCCCAGGCCACCACTTCCACCACCTCGGGCGCATGCAGCATGCCGAGCTTGACCGCGTCGACGCCGATGTCTTCGACCACGGCCTGGATCTGCGCCTTCAGGAAATCGGGCGGCACGCCGTGGATGCCCGAGACGCCAAGCGTGTTCTGCGCGGTGAGCGCGGTGATGGCCGTCATGCCGTAGCAGCCGAGGGCCGCGAAGGTCTTGAGGTCGGCCTGGATGCCGGCGCCGCCGCCGCTGTCCGAGCCGGCGATGGAAAGCACGCGCGCGTAGCGCTGGGTGGGTCCTTGGGTCATGTCGAAAATTATCGGCGAGCCGATGGAGGCTTCGCATGAGCACGTCGCAACCCCTGCCTTTCGGCTCGGCGGCGATCCTCGGCGCGGGCCTGATGGGGCGCCTGCTCGCGGTCGAGCTGGCACGCGCCGGCTGCTGCATCGACCTGTACGAAGCCGGCAGCCCCGAGGCCGAAGGCGCAGCCGCGCGCGTGGCCGCGGCCATGCTCGCACCGCTGGCCGAATCGGCCGTGGCGCCGGTGTCGGTGGTGCGCATGGGCCAGCATGCGCTGTCGCGCTGGCCCGAGCTGCTGGCGCCGCTGGCCCGGCCCGTGTTCTTCCAGCGCGAAGGCACGCTGGTGCTGTGGCACCGGCAGGACGCGGCCGAAGCATCGCGGCTCGCCGGCGTGTTGGCCCGCACCGGCGCGCAGGTGCCCGAGCTGGCGCCGATGCAGTCGCTCGACACCCCCGCAGCCATCGCCGCGCTGGAGCCCGCGCTGGGCACGCGCTTTGCCCGTGGTCTGTACCTGCCGGGCGAAGGCCAGCTCGACAACCGCGCGCTGCTGGCGTCGCTGCTCACCACCCTGGAAGCCGATGCGCGCGTGACGCTGCACTGGCAGTCGCCGCGCGCGCCCACCGACTTCTCGCCCGGCACGGCCGGCCAGCCCGACTGGGTGATCGACTGCCGCGGTCTCGGTGCCAAGCCGCAATGGAACGCCCTGCGCGGCGTGCGCGGCGAGGTGATCCGCGTGCATGCGCCCGAGGTCACGCTGCAGCGCCCGACGCGGCTCGTGCATCCGCGCTACCCGCTGTACATCGCGCCCAAGCCCGACCACCTGTTCGTGATCGGTGCGACCGAGATCGAGTCCGACGACATGTCGCCCGCCAGCGTGCGCTCCACGCTCGAACTGCTGAGTGCCGCCTACGCGGTGCACAGCGGCTTTGCCGAGGCACGCATCGTCGAGATCGCGACGCAATGCCGCCCCACCCTGCCCGACAACCTGCCAGCCATCCGCCAACCGCAGCCACGCGTGCTGCAGATCAACGGCCTGTACCGCCACGGTTTCATGATCGCGCCCGCGCTGCTCGACGCGGCGATGGAACTGCTGGTGCACGGCCGCTCCACGCTCGCGCGCGGACTCGGCATGGAAGCGCCCGACGCATGACGACGACATCGACGATGAACATCCTGATCAACGACAAGCCCTGCACGCTGCCCGAAGGCGCCCTGCTCGCCGACGCACTGGCCGTGCTGCAGGCGGTGCCGCCCTTTGCGGTGGCGGTGAACCGCGAGTTCGTGCCGCGCTCGGCCTACGCCACGCACCCGCTGCACGCCGACGACCGCGTCGAGGTGATCCGCCCCGTGACCGGCGGCTGAACGAACACACAGAGACACGACGACAAGACGATGGAGACAACGCCCATGACCAATCCCGCCGACCCGCTGGTCCTCTACGGCCAGACCTTCCACAGCCGCCTGCTGCTGGGCACCGCGCGCTACCCGTCGCCCGACGTGCTCGAGGCTGCCGTGCAGCGCGCCAAACCCGCGATGCTGACTGCCTCGCTGCGCCGCCAGACCGCCAACCAGGGCTCCGGCAACAGCGACCTCGGCAACGGCTTCTGGGAACTGCTGCGCAAGCTGGCCGTGCCGGTGCTGCCCAACACCGCCGGCTGCCACAGCGTGCAGGAGGTGATCGCCACCGCACAGATGGCGCGCGAGCTGTTCGACACGCCCTGGATCAAGCTCGAACTCATCGGTGACGACTACACGCTGCAGCCCGACACGCTGAACCTCGTCGATGCGGCGTCGCGGCTGATCCGCGACGGCTTCCATGTGCTGCCGTACTGCACCGAAGACCTCGTGCTGTGCCAGCGCCTCGTCGACGTCGGCTGCCAGGCCGTGATGCCCTGGGCCGCGCCCATCGGCACGGGGCGCGGGCCGGTCAACCCGTATGCGCTGCGCCTGCTGCGCGAACGTCTGAACGTGCCGATGCTGGTGGATGCCGGCCTCGGCCTGCCTTCGCACGCCTGCCAGGTGATGGAGTGGGGTTACGACGGCGTACTGCTCAACACGGCCGTGGCGCTCGCGCAGGAACCGGTCGCGATGGCCGGGGCCTTTGCCGACGCAGTGCAGGCCGGCCGCACCGCCTGGCGCGCCGGCGCGATGACCGCGCAGGACGCCGCGCAGCCCAGCACGCCCGTGCTCGGCACGCCCTTCTGGCACCACGCGCCCTGAACACCATGAACGCCATCGACACCTCCAACGCCCGCGCCGTGGCGCAAGCCATCGTCGCGGCCCACGGCCTGCGCTTCGGCGCGGCCACGTCTACCGCCGTGAGCGCGCCTCACTTTTCGTCGGACGACGCCGTCTACCGCGGCGCGAAGCAGGCCTGCAGCGCGCTCGGCTTCATCGAGATCGACGCCGAATGCCTCGCCCACGCGTGGCGCGCGCAGACCGAAAGGCTCAGCCAGTTCGACGCGTCGGCATGGCCCGATGCGCCGGTCGATTTCGGCATGGGCGCGTTTCCGCCGGCTGCACGCGCCGACGCCTTTCCGCCCTGCCCCGAGCGCCTCGGTCTCTATGCCGTCCTGCCCGATGCCGCCTGGGTCGGTCGAATGGCGCGTGCCGGTGTGCCGACGGTGCAGCTGCGCTTCAAGTCGGACGATGCAGCCGCCGTCGCACACGAGGTGCAGGCCGCGGTCGAAGCGGTGCACGGCACGAACGCCCTGCTTTTCATCAACGACCACTGGCAGGTCGCCATCGCGGCCGGCGCCTACGGCATCCATCTCGGACAGGAAGACCTCGACGCACTGTCGCCTCAAGAGTTGCAGCAACTGCGCGCCTCTGGCGCACGGCTCGGCGTGAGCACGCACGGCTACGCCGAGATGGTGCGCGCCGACGCGGTGAGCCCGAGCTACATCGCGATGGGTGCCATCTACCCGACCACGCTCAAGAAGATGGCGACCGCGCCGCAAGGCGTGGCGCGGCTCTCGGCCTACGCGCGCCTGCTGCGCGGCTACCCGCAGGTGGGTATCGGCGGCGTCGATGCCGTGCGGTTACCCGACGTGCTCGCCACCGGCGTCGGCTCGGTCGCCGTGGTGCGCGCGCTGGTGGCCGCCGACGACCCCGAGGCCACGGCCGCGCAATGGATGGCGGCGATGCAGGCTGCCCCGGTTTCCCCTGAACGCACAGAATGAACGCTCGACTTTTCTCGCACTCCCCGCTCTCTCGCGCGCTTGCCGCGGCCCTGCTGACCTTCGGCGCCTGTGGCGCACATGCACAGTCGCAAGCCCTGCCGGAGGTCACCGTGAACGACGGCGCCGCCGCGCCACAAGCCGACATCAGCGGCTTCGGCGACGTGCCGCTGCGCGAGCTGCCGCTGTCGGCCACGGTGATCGACAGCCAGCAGCTGCGCACCAGCGGCGCGCGTCGCCTCGCCGACCTGACGCAGTTCGATGCCTCGGTCACCGACGCCTACAACTCCGCCGGCTACTGGGACTACCTCACGGTGCGCGGCTTCGTGCTCGACAACCGCTTCAACTACCGCCGCGAAGGCCTGCCGATCAGCGCCGAGACGGCGATTCCGCTCGACAACAAGGAGCGCATCGAGATCCTGCGCGGCACCAGCGGCATCCAGGCCGGCACCAGCGCGCCGGGCGGGCTCGTCAACTACGTGGTCAAGCGCCCGACCGAACAGGACCTGCGCACCATCCGCCTCGAAACCACGAGCCGCGGCAGCGTGCTCAGCGCGCTCGACCTCGGTGGGCGCTTCGGCGAAAACCGCCAGTTCGGCTACCGGCTCAACGTCGCCGGCGAGAAGCTCAACCCGCTCACGCACAACCTCGACGGCAGCCGCCGCATCTTCTCGCTCGCGGCCGACTGGCGCATCACGCGCGATTCGGTGCTCGAGTTCGAAGTCGAACAGAGCCAGAAGCAACAGCCGAGCCAGAACGGCTTCAGCCTGCTGGGCAACACCCTGCCCGCGCCGGTCGATCCGCGCATCAACCTCAACAACCAGCCGTGGTCGCAGCCCTCGGTGTTCAAGGCGCTGACCGGCACTGTGCGCTTCTCGCAGGCGCTGAACGCCGACTGGCGCTGGAGCGCGCAGATCGGCCAGCAGCGCCTGAAGACCGACGACCGGCTGGCCTACGCCTTCGGCTGCGGCGCCGAAGGCAACTACGACCGCTACTGCTCCGACGGCACCTTCGACGTGTACGACTTCCGCAGCGAGAACGAGCGCCGCACGCAGACCGCGGGCAGCCTGAACCTCAGGGGCAACGTCATGACGGGCAGCGTGCGGCACGAGCTGGGCTTCGGGCTGCTGCAAAGCCGCGTGCGCAACCGCTTCCAGGACCAGGCCTACAACTACGTCGGTACCGGCAACATCTGGGCGACCGCGATGACGCCGGCCGACCCGCGACTGACGGACGCCAACACCAACCGCAACGAGCGCTCGACCGAGCTGTCGGTGCAGGACGCGATCCGCTGGAACGACCGCTTCACGACCTGGATCGGCGCGCGGCACACGCGACTGTCGCGCGACAGCATCCGCACCGACGGCTCGCGCCCCACCGGCTACAGCGACAGCATCACCACGCCGTGGATCGCGGCCAGCTACACGATCCAGCCCGGGCTGCTCGCCTATGCGAGCTGGGGCAAGGGCGTCGAATCGCAGGTCGTGCCCAACAAGAGTTCGCAGTACGCGAATGCGGGCGAGGCGCTGCCCGCGCTGCAGTCGCGCCAGTGGGAACTCGGTCTCAAGGGCGGCGACACGGCGTTCAACTGGCAGGTGGCGTGGTTCGACATCTCGCGCCCGATGACCAACCTCGACCTGTGCGGCGAGTTCTGCACGGTGCGCAACGACGGACGTGCGGTGCATCGCGGCCTCGAGGCCGGCGCGCAGTGGAGCGGTGGCCCCTGGCGCCTGGGCGGCAGCCTGGCGCTGATCGACGCCAAGCGGCGCGGCAGCACGACCGCACCCGAACTCAATGGACAGGCCCCCACCAACGTGCCCAAGCAGGTGCTGCGCGCACAGGCCGCGTACCGCTTCGCCTCGGTGCCGGGCCTCGAACTCGCGGGACAACTGTCGTACGAAGGCCGCCGCAACGTGCTGCCCGACAGCTCCATCCGGCTGCCGTCGTGGACGCGCCTCGATGCGGTGCTGCGCTACGACACGAAGCTGGGCGGCATGAACACCAGCTGGACCCTCGCTGTCGACAACCTGTTCGACCGCCGCTACTGGAAGGAGTCGCCCTACCAGTTCAGCCATGTCTATCTGTTCCCGGGTGCGCCGCGCACGCTGCGATTGGGCGTGAGCATCGCGATGTGATGCATGGCGCCGTCACGAATTCGTTGCGTTCGTGCCTCGGCGTTTCGGAAGCCTCAAAAATCACGCTATAATCTAAGGCTTGTTCCTCGATAGCTCAGTCGGTAGAGCGCCGGACTGTTAATCCGTAGGTCCCTGGTTCGAGCCCAGGTCGAGGAGCCAAACAAAGCCGCAAGGCCTCTGGAAGGCCCGCTACTCACAAGGTAGCGGGCCTTTTCATTTGCGCAGCATCGCTGGCGTGAATGACGACGATGCGGCGGGTGCAAGAAAGAATCCTTCGCTTTCTGCGTTTGTGCATCAAAAATTGATGGTCGCCGCGCAGAACGGCGAATCCATTGAATATAATCAGAGGCTTGTTCCTCGATAGCTCAGTCGGTAGAGCGCCGGACTGTTAATCCGTAGGTCCCTGGTTCGAGCCCAGGTCGAGGAGCCACCCATGCTGAAGGCCCGTTACCCGCAAGGTAACGGGCCTTTTCGCTTTCTGCGCCGCACGCATCGATCACTCGCCGCAGTGCGGCACGCGGGCCTGTCCGACACGGACGCCCCAGAATGCGTGCAAAACTCCCTCTTTGTTAACAACTTCTGCGGCCCCGCCCAGGGCAACCCCGTGCACGCGATCCGACGGTCGGACGTTGTTCGGGCTCAGTCACTCATAACAACCATCAAGGGCTTCACGATGAAACTCACGCGAATTCTTCTGGCTGCCACCGTGGCCGCCGCCACCTTGCCCGCCGTGGCGCAGGTCTCCGTCAACATCAATGTGCCGGGCCTGATCCAGGTTGCACCGCCCGCGCCGCGTTATGAGCCCGTACCCAGGCCGCGCAGCGGTCAGGTCTGGGTGCCCGGCCACTGGCAGTGGAACGATCGTGCCTACGCATGGCGCCCGGGCTACTACGTGGCGGCCCGCCCCGACTACGCGTATGCCCCCGGTGGCTGGGTCCGCGCCGATGGCGGCTGGCGCTGGCGTGAAGGCGACTGGCGCCGCGCCGAGCGCCGCGAAGATCGCCGTGGCGACCGTCATCGCCGCCATGACCACGACCGCTACGACCATGACGACGATCACCGCGGCGGCGGTCATTGCCCGCCCGGCCAGGCCAAGAAGGGCCGTTGCTGATCGGGCGGGTGACCTCGTCGCGCTCCGCCACATCGCGGGGAACTCACGGGGTCTTGAATGGTCAACCTGACAGGAACCCCCTACACTCGCGCCCCATGGCTCTGCATTCGCCCCGTCTACTCCCTGCACACGCAGCCCTGCCCCTGGCAGCGGCCCGTCGTCGCGTGGGCGTCGTCGCGGCGGCCACGTCGGTCCTCCGACGCACGTCCGCACATTCCTGAGCCCGGCGGTCCGCTACCTTCTTCTTGATGCGCACACCTTGACCGCCGGGCACCACACCGCGCGGTAGCGACCCTGCCTGTCTGAAAGGCGGGTTGCGTTCATCTGGAGTGCTTCATGGTTTCAACCGTTCACGGGGAGCGCACGCTCACCGAACTCGATTACGTCCGTCTCAGCAAATTCGCGGACGCCCCTCTTCCCCCGGCGCTGGTCGACCTGCTCGACACGGCCGACATCCTGCCCTCGCGGGAAATGCCCTCGGACATCGTGACGATGTACACGCAGGTGGAAATCGAAGACCTGCCCGGCGGGCAGCAGCACAAGATCGTGATCTGCTATCCCGCCGATGCGGAACCGACCACGGGTTACATCTCGGTGCTGTCGCCCGTCGGCATCGGCCTGCTCGGCCAGAAGACCGGCGCGGTCGCGCGCTGGCGCACGCCCGATGGTGGCGAGCACAGCGCCCGCGTGATCGCCATCCTGTTCCAGCCGGAAGCCAGCGGCGACTACACGACCTGACAGTGCGCCGGTTCAGGCCGGCGCCGTCGGCCCGCCGCTCACACCTTCTCAGTGCTGCATGACGCCGACGACGCCCCGGCCCCTGTCCTTCGCGCTGTCGATGGTCGCGCTGACAGCGCTCGTGTTGACCGCCAGCGCCACCAGCACCGAGCCCACGAACGACGGGTCGGCGCTGCCGCTGAAGCCCGACGCCTGCGCAATGGCCAGGGCCTGCGCGACCTGCTGGGTCGTCAACTCGACAGCGGCTTCTCCCACGATATTTCTCTTCTTTGCGGTCATCTGAAAACTCCTGCGAATGGAATTCAGACTGTAACCAAGCGCCAACAAACATCACAAATGTTCCTGGCCGAGTGACTTTCGACACTGGCATCGTCATCAGCCGCCTCGTATCGTCGCGCCGGCGCGGCGCCGACCGGAGGGGCGGATGCCGCATCGTTTTCATTTGACGGACAGGGACCATGCCTTTTTCCAAACTCACTCTCGCCAGCGCACTCGCGGGCCTGCTGGCGCTTTCCGGTTGCCAGACCATGGACATGCAGATGGGCGCCCCGGCAGCCAAGACCACGGCCACGGGCAGCGCCGCCGGCGGCGCCACCTCGGGTGAGAGCAGCCAGCTCGAACGTTGCGACTCCCCGCTGGGCACCGTCTCGCTGATCGAGAACGTCAACGCCGGCTGGTACACCATCCTCACGGGCGAATACCGCCTGCCGCCCACGGCCAACCTGCTGCGCCTGCTGGTGCAGCAATCCAACTGCTTCGTGGTGGTCGAGCGCGGCGCGGCCGGCATGAACGCCATGACGCGCGAGCGCGCGCTGATGCAGTCGGGCGAGATGCGCGGCGGCAGCAACTTCGGCCGCGGCCAGATGGTGGCCTCCGACTACGGCCTGTCGCCCGAGATCGTGTTCAGCAACAACGACGCCGGCGGTATCGGCGGTGCCCTTGGCGGCCTCGTGGGCGGCGGCCGTGGCCGCGCCATCGCGGCGGTCGGCGCCAGCCTGCAGACCAAGGAAGCCAGCGCGCTGCTGACGCTGATCGACAACCGCTCGGGCGTGCAGGTTGCAGCGGCCGAAGGCAGCGCCTCCAAGACCGACTTCGCGGGCTTCGGCGGCCTCGGTGGCCGCAGCGGTGCCGGCGGCATCGGCGGCTACACGAACACCGCGCAAGGCAAGGTGATCGCGGCGGCCTTCATGGACGCCTTCAACCAGATGGTCCGTTCGCTGCGCAACTACAAGGCGCAGACCGTGCGCGGCCAGGGCCTCGGTGGCGGCGGCCGCCTGGGCGTCGATGGCGGAGCAGCCCCGTCGCAGACCTCGGCGCCAGGCGCCCCCCGCGCACGCCGCAAGTAAGCGCGATCGTCCATCGTCGTCGACGCGACCCGGCCCGGATGGCGGCCGGGTTCACAATTCACCCTTCTGGAGGTGAACACGATGGATGGTTTGGAAGAATCGGCGGAAGCAGCCAAGGGCAAGCTCGTCTATCCCTTTGCGGAGCTACCGCCACGCGGCAAGTCGATCGAGGTCGCCAAGGGCGTCCACTGGATCCGCATGCCGCTGCCCTATTCGCTCGACCACATCAACCTGTGGGCGCTGGACGACGGCGACGGCTGGGCCGTGGTGGACACCGGCGTGCGCACCGAGGAAACGGTGGCCGTCTGGCGCGAGCTGTTCGCCAATTCGCCCGACACGCGCGGCCTCACCCGCGTCTTCGTGACGCACATGCACCCCGACCACATCGGCATGGCCGGCTGGCTCACGCGCAAGTTCGGCGTGCGGCTGTGGATGACCCGCTCCGAGTACCTCATGTGCCGCGTCATGGTGTCCGACACCGGACGCGAAGCCCCCGACGACGCCATCGCCTTCTACCGGCGCGCGGGCTGGGGCGAGCCGGCCATCGAGACCTACCGCACGCGCTTCGGCAACTTCGGCAAGCACATCCATCCGCTGCCCGACAGCTTCCGGCGCGTGCGCGACGGCGAGGTGCTGCGCATCGGCGCGCACGACTGGCGCATCGTCACCGGCAACGGCCACTCGCCCGAGCATGCGTGCCTGTACTGCCCCGACCTGAAGGTGCTGATCTCGGGCGACCAGATCCTGCCGCGCATCTCGTCCAACGTCTCGGTTTCGCCCGTGGAGCCCGACGCCGACCCGATGGCCGACTGGCTGTCGTCGCTCGCCAAGCTCAAGCGCGAAGTGCCCGACGACGTGCTGGTGCTGCCCTCGCACAACGAGTGCTTCCGCGGCCTGCATGCGCGCATCGACCGGCTGCAGCATGGGCAGGAACGTTCGCTCGACCGCTTGCGCAATTCCTTGAAGACGCCCAAGCGCGCAGTCGACGTGTTCACGAGCCTCTTCGCCCGCAGCATCGCCGAGTCCGACGTGCCGCTGCTCGGCATGGCGACGGGGGAAAGCCTTGCCTGCCTCAACTACCTGCGGCATCGCGGCGAGATCGCCTGCGACATCGCCGACGACGGCGTGGCCTGGTATCGCCTGGCATCCACCGCCTGAACCTCGCCCAGATCTTGCTCAGACCTCGAGCACGACCTTGCCGATGTGTCCGGCGCGCTCGAGGTACCGGTGGGCCTGCACCACGTCGTCGAGCGCGAAGGCCCGGTCGATGCGCACCCGCAGCGAGCCATCGGCCAGACCGGCATCGATGAACGCCAGCGCACGGCCCAGCGCGGCCTCGTCGCGCGGCAGCCCCATGGTGGCCGCACCGGTGTGCTCCAGCACCTTGTAGACGTGGAAGCGCCAGCTCTTGCGGAACTGGGCAATCACCGGGAACCTGAATTCGGCGCCGCCCGACAACCCGTACAGCACATACCAGCCGCGATGCGCCACGACATCGCCGAGCCGCTCGACCTGCGCGCCGCCCACGCCGTCGTACACGAGGTCGACGCCACGCCCTTCGGTCAGCGCCAGCACGCGCTCGACCACGTCTTCGTCGTCCGTCACCACGACATGCGTCGCACCCGCCTCCCGCAGCGCGTCGCGCTTGACGGCCACGCGCGTGACGGCGATGGCGACGATGCCCGTCGCGCGCGCCATCTGCAGCGCTGCGATGCCGGTGCCCGATGAAGCGCCGGTAACGAGCATCACCTGCCCGGGCTTCAGCCGCGCCATCTCGAACATCGGGAAATAGCCGGTCAGATAGGCCATGTAGGCACCCGCGGCCTGCGCGGCTGACAGGTTGCCCGGATACCGCACCACATGCGCGGCCGGAAAGAGGATGCTGTCGCCATAGGTCGGATACAGCCCCTGGCTCGCACCCGGCAGCACGGCGACCCGATCTCCCACGTTGAGCCCGTCGCCCCCTTCCCCCACCGCCTCGATGACTCCGGCCGCCTCGTTGCCGAGCCCCGCCGGCAGCGTCGCGTCTTCAACGTACAGGTTCTCGCGCCACAGTGCATCGGCGCGGTTCAGGCCGATGGCCTCTACCGCGATACGCACTTCACCCGTGCCGGGTTCGGGCGTCCCGACCTCTTCGACTTTCAACACCTCGGCACCGCCGAACGCATGGAAACGAACCATCCTGCGCATGAAAACTCTCCTTCCGATGGATATGGATTGAATGACCGATGGCTTCAATCTAGAGGCCGCAGCAGCATCAAGGAAATCGATTCGCGGGATAGTCGCTATGCACACCATCGATCACGCCAGGACTCCGATGAAACCCGTCGAACTCAACCGCATCGACCTGAACCTGCTCACCGTGCTGGCCGCGCTCATGCGCGAGCGTCACGTCAGCCGTGCCGCCGAGCGGCTGAACCTCGGCCAGCCCGCGGTGAGCCATGCGCTGGCGCGGCTGCGCGAACTCACCGGCGATCCGCTGCTGGTGCGCCAGGGCCGGGTGATGGAGCCCACCGCACGGGCACTGGCCCTGATGCAGGGCCTGGGCCCCGCGCTCGCGCAGATCGAAGCCACCTTCCGCGCGCAGGCCGACTTCGAGCCGGCCCGCGCTGCGCCGGTGTTTCGCATCGGCCTGACCGACGACCTGCAGATCGCGATGCTGCCCCGGCTGCTGCGCGCCCTCGCCGCCGAAGTGCCCGGTGCCAAGCTGGTGACGCTCACTGTCTGCTACCGCAACGCCATGCGCTACCTCGACCAGGGCCGCGTCAGCGCAGTGATGTCCTTCCTGAAGGACCTGCCCGCCGATGCCAAGGTGCGCAAGGTCCGCACCGCGCGCTTTGCCCTGCTGCGCGCCGACACAGCGCCGGGAAAGCTGTCGCTGGACGACTACTGCCGGCGACGCCACGTGCTTGTGACCTATGCCGGCGACCTGTGCGGCACCGTCGACGAGACGCTCGGCGAACTCGGTCGGCAGCGCGACGTGGTCTTCTCGGTGCCGCAATTCGGCAGCCTGCCCGCCGTGCTGGCCGGCACCGATCTGCTGGCCACGGTGCCCGAGCATGTGGCGCTGGCACTGTCGGCGCAAGGCGGCTTGCGCTGCGAGCCCCTGCCCTTCGACAGCCCGGACTACCAGCTGCGCATGGCTTGGCGCGCGGTGACCGACAAGGACCCCGCACAAGTGTGGTTGCGCAAGGCCATGCTGCGGGCTGCCAACGATTAGGATGGACTTCACTTCCATGGAGACCACTGCATGTCGAGCACCGAGACCCACTTCGAACTGACCGCCAACGACGGCCATCCGATAGAAGCCCACCGCTGGCAGGGCACCACGCCACGGGCCATCGTCCAGCTGGCGCATGGCATGGGCGAGCATTCGCTGCGCTACCGGCCGCTGGCCGACGCGCTGACGCAGGCCGGCTACGTCGTCTACGCGAACGAGCACCGCGGCCATGGCAAAGGCGCTGCGGCGCGCGGTGAACTCGGCGAGTTCGGTCCGCGTGGATTCGCAGGTCTCGTGGACGACATGGCCCTGCTCAGCCGCCACGCGCAAGCCGCGCACCCGGGCCTGCCGCTCATCCTCATCGGCCACAGCATGGGCTCGTTCGCCACGCAGTACTACCTGACCCAACACAGCGAGCTGCTGTCGGGCGCGGTGCTGTCCGGCACCAGCGCACTCGACCTGCTGGGCAGCGCATTGCAAAGCGGCTTCAGGCTCGAAGACATGAACGCCGCGCTGCCAGACGTGCGCACGCCCTTCGACTGGCTCAGCCGCGACCCGGCCCAGGTCGACGCGTACATCGCCGACCCGCTGTGCGGATTCACCGTGTCGGCGGAGGGCCTGGGCTCCATGTTCGCGAACCTGGACGCGCTCACGCCCGCCGCGATGCGCACACGCATCCGCCCCGAGTTGCCTCTGTACCTGTTCATCGGCGACCAGGACCCGGTCAGCAACAAGGCCGAGTGGTTCCATCCGCTGGTGCAGCGCTACCGCGATGCGGGCCTGCAAGACGTGTCATCCCATGTGTTCGGCGGCGCGCGCCACGAAACGCTGAACGAGACCAACCGCGACGAAGTCGTAGCCGTGCTGCTGGCCTGGCTGGCGCGCATCGTGCGCAAGGACTGAGCGCAGCCGCTCACCAGACAAGGCCGAACGATGAAGCTCCTCGCCTTCGACGAAAGCCTGGAACAGCGCCACATCCTGCCCTACGACCCGGCGTATGCCGAGGTGTTCGCGCAGGTGCAGCAGCACGCGCAATCGCGCCTCGAAGGCGTGGAACTCGTGCACATCGGAAGCACCGCCATCGTCGGTTTGCGAGGAAAGCCGATGGTGGACATCGCGGCCCTCACGCAGCGCGAGAACCTGCGCGAGGCCCAGGCGGAATTCGAAGCCATCGGATTTCACCGCCGCCCTGTGTGGGTCGATACCGACGAGAAGCCCTACGTCTGCGCGTCCGTTCTCCACGAGGGTCGCAGGTTCAACGTCAACCTCCACATCTGCCACCGCGGCGACCCGGTGCATGCCGATTCGCTGGCGTTCATGGCGGTCCTCGCTCGACGTCCGGACCTGCGCAAGAAGTACGAAGAAGCCAAGGACCGCGCCCACAGCATCGACCCGGCCGATCCCCAGGTCTACAACCGCGAAAAGGAAGCGGTGATCCGGGAGATCCAGGCCCAGGCCAGGGCGGCCTAGAGGCTGGCCAGCATCCCCGTCGACGTGGCCTCCGCGGCCAGCTTGCCATCGGCGTTGTAGAGCGCGCCCTCGAGAAACGCCACGCGCTTGCCGCGCCGGATCACGCGCCCTTCGACCCGGCCTTCACCGGGGCCGACCTTCTCGTAGAAGCTCACCTTGATCTCCAGGCTGAAGACCGTCTGCGTCTGATCGGTGTCGTACATGACGGCATGGGCCATGGCGGCGTCGAGCCAGGCGGTGATGAAGCCGCCTTGGGCGATCGTGCCGTTCGTGTGGCAATACTCGCGCCGCACGGTGAAGGCGGCCTTCAGCGTCTTGTGCTCGGCGTCCCAGCCGGTCACGTGGAAGTTGCCCATCGATTCGGACAGGGCCTGGCCCGAGCGGATGCGGGCTTCCAGTTCGTCGTTCATTGGTGTCATTCGCAGGTGAAGCAACGGGCATTCTCTGCCGAAACCATGGACGCTACCCGGTAGCGCCCGGCAACGCGGTTGCGCGGAAGTCCGCAGACCGCGCCACCACCGCCCGCACCTCGTCCATCAGCGCGCGCGCACCCGGCGACGGAAACGCGCCCCGGCGCTGCGTCAGTCCGATCTCGCGACGTGTCCGGTCGAGCGGAAAGTCGAGCACGACGAGGCTGCCGTCGCGGATCTCGTAGCGCAACTGGTGCGCCGAGATGGCGGTGAGCATGTCGCTCTCCAGCAGCAGCCCGCGCAGCACGGCCAGGTCGCCGGTCTCGACCGTGGGAACCGGCGGCACCTCGCGGGCCGCCGAGAAGAACTGTTCGAGCAATTCGCGCGAGGGCGTGTGGTGCCGCGACAGCACCCAGCTCGCCTGCCGCAAGGCGTCGAAGTCGATGCGCGCAGCCCGCGCGAGCGGGTGGCCGGCGCGGGCGATCACCGAGATGCGGTCTTCGAACAACGGCTCCTGCTGCAGGTCCCTGGCCTGCGTCGGGCTGCGCAGCGCGCCGAAGATGAAGTCGACATCGCCACTGCGCAGCGAGGCCGCCAGCGCGTCGTACGGGCTCTCGACCGTCGCCACGTGCAGCCCGGGGTGGCGTGCAACGAGCGCGGCAATGGCCAGCGGCAGGATCTGCGTGCGGCCCAGCGGCAACGCGCCGACGGTCACGCTGCCTTGCAGCAAGCCCTCGCTGGCGGCGATGTCCGGGCCGATGTGGCGCAGTTCGGCCAGCACGCGCCTGAAATGGAAGGCCACGATCTCGCCGGCCGGCGTCGGCCGCAGTCCGCGCGCCTGGCGCTCCAGCAATGCCACGCCGAGCCCGCCTTCGAGGTCTTTCAACGCGCGGCTGATGGCCGGCTGGGTGATGCCGAATTCGCGCGCCACCGCCGGCATGTTCCGTTGCTCGACAAGGCCGGCAATCACGGCCAACCGCCGGCCGTTGAGGATCGAGGCGAACAGCGACGGCAGGTCGGCGTTCGCGCCGATGCCGCCGCGCGTCACGAGCTGCGTGCGCGCCTCCTCGAACTCACGCTCGATCCGTTGGGCGCGCACCTGCACCAGTTCGCCGCAGGAGTTCAGCGCCATGCCGCGCGCGCGGCGCTCGAACAGCGGTCGGCCGAGCGCGTGCTCGAGTTCGGAGATGGCACGCGTGACGCCCGAGGCCACCCGATACAGCCGCTCGTCGGCAGCCCTGGCGATGCTGCCGGAGGCGGCCACCGCGGAGAAGGCGCGCAGATGCCGCAGGTTGATGCCGAGCGCACCACCGAGTGCACTGCCATTCACATTTTCGATAACTTTTTCTCTTGGGTCCATGCGCGGATCTTTTGCCCTCTTCAGCTGGAAGAAATGCAGGGCCAAGCCCTGGATCAAACCTTATCGATAAAAAAGTCTGATGGCAATCCAACCCGAACTCAGCCCACGTTCCGGCATAGGCCACCACACTCGACCACTTCGAGACACGACCCACGGGCTGCACATGATCATCGACTGCCATGGCCACTACACCACCGCCCCGAAGGCGCTGGAGACCTGGCGCAACCAGCAGATGGCCGGCCTGAAGGACTCCGCGCTCAGGCCCCGCGTCGCCGACCTGAAGATCAGTGACGACGAGCTGCGCGAATCGATCGAGGGCAACCAGCTGCGCCTGATGAAGGAGCGCGGCATCGACCTGACGATCTTCAGCCCGCGCGCCAGCTTCATGGCGCACCACGTCGGCGACTTCGAGACTTCGTCGACCTGGGCCGCGATCTGCAACGAACTCTGCTTTCGCGTGAGCGCGCTGTTCCCCGATCGCTTCATCGGCGCAGCGATGCTGCCGCAGTCGCCCGGCGTGGACCCACGCAGCTGCATTCCCGAGCTGGAGCGCTGCGTGCGCGAGTACGGCTTCGTGGCGATCAACCTCAACCCCGACCCGTCGGGCGGGCACTGGACTTCGCCGCCGCTGTCGGACCGCCACTGGTACCCGCTCTACGAGAAGATGGTCGAGCACGACATTCCGGCCATGGTGCACGTCAGCACGAGCTGCAACGCCTGCTTTCACACGACCGGTGCGCACTACCTGAACGCCGACACCACCGCGTTCATGCAGTGCCTCACGTCCGACCTGTTCCGCGACTTCCCGGCGCTGCGTTTCGTGATCCCGCACGGCGGCGGCGCGGTGCCCTACCACTGGGGGCGCTTTCGCGGCCTGGCACAGGAGCTGAAGAAGCCGCTGCTGCAGGACCATCTGCTGAACAACATCTTCTTCGACACCTGCGTCTACCACCAGCCGGGCATCGACCTGCTGACGCGCGTGATTCCGGTCGCCAACATCCTGTTCGCCAGCGAGATGATCGGCGCGGTGCGCGGCATCGATCCCGAGACCGGCTTCTTCTTCGACGACACGCGCCGCTACATCGACGCGACACCGATGCTCGACGCGCAGACGCGCCATCAGGTGTTCGAGGCCAACGCGCGCCGTGTCTATCCGCGCCTCGATCGCGCACTCACCGCCAAAGGGCTCTGACCATGTCCCACTCCATCCCGCAACTGGGCGTCGTCCATCGCCACATCACGCGCGCCGATCCGGCCGCTGTCGGCCAACTCTCCCGTTTCGGCGTCTCGACCGTGCACGAAGCGCTCGGCCGGCTCGGGCTGATGCAGCCGCGCATCCGCCCCATCCACCCCGACGCGCACTTCTGCGGGCCCGCCGTGACGGTGCTGCTGCAGCCGGGCGACAACTGGATGCTGCACGTGGCGGCCGAGCAGATCCAGCCCGGCGACGTCGTCGTGGCCGCCTGCACCAGCGACAGCACCGACGGCTTCTTCGGCGACCTGCTCGCCACCTCGTTCAAGGCACGCGGCTGCCGGGGCCTGGTGATCGACGGCGGCGTGCGCGACGTGCGCGATCTCAACGCGATGGGCTTTCCGGTGTTCAGCCGCGCCATCCATGCCAAGGGCACGATCAAGGCCACGCTGGGCGCGGTGAACGTGCCGGTGGTGTGCGCGGGCGCGCTGGTGCACCCGGGTGACGTGATCGTGGCCGACATCGACGGCGTGGTCGTGGTGCCCGCCGCGCGTGCGCAAGCGGTGGCCGACGCGGCCGAGGCCCGCGAGGCGAACGAGACGGCCAAGCGCGCCCGCTTCGCCGCCGGCGAACTCGGCCTGGACATGTACGCCATGCGCGAACCGCTCGCCAAGGCGGGCCTGCGCTACATCGACTGACGGGAGCACACGGTCATGGCTCGCATCATCGGCGCCGTCGCGTGCTCGCACACGCCCACCATCGGCTTCGCAGTCGACAAGCACAAGCAGCAGGACCCGGTCTGGGCGCCCATCTTCGAGGCCTTTGCGCCGGTGCAGCGCTGGCTTGCCGAGCGCCAGCCCGACGTGCTCTTCGTGATCTACAACGACCATGTGAGTTCGTTCTTCTTCGACCACTACGCGGCCTTCTCGCTCGGCGTGGGTGAACGGCATGCCGTGGCCGACGAAGGCGGCGGCGCACGCGACCTGCCACCGCTGGCCGGCCATCCGGCGCTCGCGCAGCACATCGGCCGCTCGCTGGTGGCGGACGAATTCGACATGTCCTTCTTCCAGGACCGCGCACTCGACCACGGCGTGTTCTCGCCCATGTCGCTGCTGTGCCCGCACACGCCCGACTGGCCGACGCCGGTGATCCCGTTGCAGGTCGGCGTGCTGCAGTCGCCCGTGCCGTCGGCGCGGCGTTGCTACAAGCTCGGGCAGGCGCTGCGCCGCGCGATCGAAAGCTACCCCGAAGACCTGAAGGTCGCCATCGTCGCCACTGGCGGGCTGTCGCACCAGGTGCACGGCGAGCGCGCGGGCTTCAACAACACGGCATGGGACGCGCAGTTTCTCGACCTCATCGAGAACGACCCCGTTCGGCTCACCGAGATGACACAGGCCGAGCTGGCCACGCTCGGCGGCATGGAAGGCGCGGAAGTGATCATGTGGCTGGTGATGCGCGGCGCGCTGTCGGCCAATGTGCGCAAGACGCACCAGAGCTACTACCTGCCGTCAATGACAGGCATTGCCACCGCCATCTATGAAAACCTGGCAAGCCCGCCGGTCGCCGGCGAAGTGCGGCGGCACCAGCGCCACGTGGAAGAGCAACTGGCCGGCATCGAGGCGCTGGAGGGCACGCACCCGTTCACACTCGAGACCAGCGTGCGCGCCTACCGCCTGAACAGGTTCCTGCACGGCATGACGCGCCCCGAACACCGCGCGCACTTCCTCGCCGACGAGGAAGCCGCGTTCGAAGCGGCGGGCCTGACGCCGAACGAGCGTGCACTCGTGCGTGCGCGCGACTGGCGCGGGCTCATCCACTACGGCGTGATCTTCTTCATGCTGGAAAAGCTCGGCGCAGTGATCGGTGTATCGAACCTGCACATCTACGCCGCCATGCGCGGCCAGACGCTGGAAGCCTTCCAGCAGACCCGCAACGCGCCCGGCGCGCTGTACTCGGTGGCGGGCAAGGACGCCGCGCCGCAGACCTGGGACACCTCATCGCCCGCCTCCTCGCTCTCCTCGAAATCACCATGAACACACGCCGCTTTCTCACCCTGACCGCCCTGCTCGCGCTCGGCTTCTCCACGCTTCCCGCAGCCGCCGCCGATGCCTACCCGTCGCGCCCCGTGAAGATCCTCGTCGGCTACAGCGCCGGCGGCGCGGTCGATGCCATCGCGCGCTCGGTCGGCCAGCGCATGTCGGCGGTGCTGGGCCAGCCCGTGATCGTCGAGAACAGGCCCGGCGCCGGCACCAACATCGCGGTGAAAGCGCTGACCTCGAGCCCGCCCGACGGCTACACGCTGCTGCTCGCGGCCAACGCGCTCGCCGTGAACCCCTCGCTGTACCAGCCCGCGCCCTACGACCTGGCGCGCGACTTCACGCCCGTGGCGTCGGTAGGCCGAGTGCCCGTGGTGTTCGCGGTGCGCGACGGCGCGCCGATCAAGTCCTTGCCCGAACTGGTCGCCGCCGCCAAGGCGAAGCCAGGCGGCGTGACGATCGCCACACCGGGCAACGGCGCCACGCCGCACCTGGCGATGGAGCTGTTCCAGCACACGGCCGGCATCTCGCTGCGCCACGTGCCCTACAAGGGCGGCGCGCAGGCGCTCACCGACGTGCTCGGCGGGCATGTCGACGTGGTGGCGGTCAACGCACTCGAGGTGCTGCCGCTCGCGAAAGCTGGCAAGCTGAAGGTGCTGGCGGTGATGAGCGCCGAACGATCGGCGGTGCTGCCGGGCGTGCCGACCGTGGCCGAATCGGGTTTTCCGGGCTTCGAGGCCAGCGTCTGGTACGGCTTCGTCGCGCCCGCCGGCCTACCGAAACCCGTGGCCACCAAACTGCACGAGGCGGTGCAGAAGGCACTCGAATCGCCCGAGGTGCGCGACCAGCTCGCCGCCGCGGGTGGCGGGCCGCTGCCGGGCCCGGCCACGCAGTTCGAGAAGCTGCTCCAGAGCGAAGCGGCGCGCTACGGACAACTGATCCGCGATGCCGGCATCAAGCCCGACTGAGCCGAAGATCCCGCCATGACCGCACCGATCCGAGGCCTGTGCTCGATGGCCACCCGTGGCCTGCTGGAAGAACTTGGAGCCCTGCACACGCAACGCACGGGCGTGCCGGTGACCTTCGAGGCCGTCGGTGGCGTCGATGCGGCACGGCGCGTGGCGTCGGGCGAAGACTTCGACGTGGTGGCGCTGGCCTCGAACGCCATCGATGCACTGGCCGCCGCGGGCCGGCTCGATGCGTCGGGCAAGGCCGACATCGTCCGTTCGGGCGTGGGCGTCGCGGTGCGCGCAGGAGCGCCGAAGCCCGTCATCTCGACTGCCCAGGCGCTGCGCGCCGCAGTGCTCGGGGCCGATCGCATCGGATACTCGACGGGGCCGAGCGGTGTCGCGCTGAGCGCGCTGTTCGCACGCTGGGGTCTCGCCGACACGCTGCAAGACCGCCTGGTGCAAGCGCCGCCGGGTGTCGCGGTGGGCACGCTGGTTGCGCGCGGCGATGCGTCGCTGGGCTTCCAGCAGATGAGCGAGCTGATCGGCGTCGAGGGCATCGACCTGCTCGGGCCGCTGCCGCCCGAGGTCCAGATCCTCACGACCTTCTCGGCCGCGCCAGGCATCGGATGGGCGCAGCCGGCCGCGGTGCGGGCCCTGCTCGACTTCATGACGTCGCCGGACAGCGCCGGCTCGAAGCGCCGGCACGGCATGGACCCGGCCTGAACCCCGGCCCTCCGCTCAGAGGTAACGCACCTCGGCCGGCGCCTCGAACCAGTTGTTGTTGCGCCCGTCCATGTAGTTCACGGGCGCGGTCGACAGCTCTTCGAGCGTCGCGTCGTCCAGGCAGGCCACGTTCACGCTGACGTACGCGCCGCCGATCTCCGGCACATTGCCGCGCCCGAAGGACTTGACGCCGCAGTGCCGGCAGAACAGGTGCTCGGCGCTGAACGAGCCGAACTGGTAGCGCGACAAGTCTTCCTCGCCCGAGAGCAGCGTGAAGTCGGCCGGCTTGACGATGGTGCCCCAGCCGCGCGACTTCATGCAGATGGAGCAATTGCACTTGCCGGTGCCCTCGGCGAGGTCGATGAGCGCCTGGAAGCGCACTTTGCCGCAGTGGCAGCTGCCGTGATAGGTCTTCTTCATGGTCGGTGTCCGTGGAAACGAGTGGAGGAAACCCAAGGCTACGACCTATTGCGGACAGATTCTGTCCTCGATCGCAGGCATGATGCGCCCATGCTGTCTGCTTCCGCCCGCCTCCTTCGCCTGCTCGCGCTGTTCCAGGCCCAGCGCGCATGGACCGGTGCCGCCCTGGCCGAGCGGCTGGAGATCACCGAGCGCACGCTGCGTCGCGACGTCGACCGGCTGCGCAGCCTCGGCTACACGGTCGATTCCACCTCGGGCGTGGCCGGCGGCTACCGGCTCGGCGCGGGCAGTGCCCTGCCTCCGCTGCTGCTCGAAGATGAAGAGGCCATCGCGGTGGCGCTGGCGCTCGGCCACGCGGGCACGGGCGAAGGCGACATCGGCAACGCCTCGATGCGCGCCCTTGCCAAGCTCGACCAGTTGATGCCGCCGCGCCTGCGGCGCCGCCTGGGCAGCGTCCGCGCCTCGGTGGTGCCGGTGATGCGTGGCACCTCGGGCGTGCGCGTGAAGGCGGTGTCGATGTTCGCGGAGGCCTGCACCGAGCGGCGCGAGCTGCGCTTCGGCTACCAGGACCACCACCAGACGGTCACGCTGCGCACGGTGGAGCCGCACCGCGTGGTGCAGACCGGCCCGCGCTGGTACCTGCTGGCCTGGGACATGGCGCGCCAGGACTGGCGCACCTTCCGCCTCGACCGCATCGTCGACGCCGAGCCCACGGGCGCACGCTTTGCCGCACGCCGCCTGCCGCTGGGCGATGTCGAGGCCTACATGGAACACGCGCTCAAGGTCTCGCCTTACCTGCATCACGCGCGCGTGGTCGTGCATGCGCCGCTCGCCGCGCTGGAGCCGCACCTGGGCTGGGTGGGCGGCGTGCCCGAGGTCGTCGACGCGGGCCGCACGCGCATCGTCACCGGCGCCAGCTCGCTCGACGCGTTGTCCGTGTGGCTCGGCTGCCTGGGCCACGAGATCGAGATCGAGTCGCCCGCCGAACTCGTGCAGCACGTGGCGCAAGTCGCCACACGTCTGGACACCATCGCGCGCCGCCAGGGTACCTCCCTCCCCCGTCTATAGGATGGGCGCCCCCGATCCCCGTCGATAGGCTTGCGGCACTTGCAACCTCCGAACGGAAACGGATCTGCCCATGCGCCTCGGCCACGGTCTCGCCTGCGGGAGCCCGCCATGCCTCTGACCGCCACCCAGGTCGCCGTGGTCGAGGACGACAGCGGCATGCGCGAGCGCATCGCACGCGTGATCGGCGCCGACCCGTCGCTGGCGCTGGCCTTCAGCGCCTCGAACGCGGTCGACATCCTGAACTGGCTCACGGACAACCCGGTCGACGTGCTGCTGGTCGACCTCGGCCTGCCCGACCATCCCGGCCTGCAGGTGATCCGCCAGTGCCGCCGCATGCAGCCGGCCTGCGCGGTGATGGTGCTCACGATCTTCGGCGACGAGACCCACATGGTGCAGGCCTTCGAGGCCGGCGCGCGCGGCTACCTGCTCAAGGACGGCACCGAGGCCGACCTGGCCGCGCACGTGCGCCACCTCGGCGCGGGCGGCTCCCCGCTGCCGCCGGGCATCGCGCGGCAGCTGCTGCGCCGCTGGCAGGCCTCCGACGGCGCGCCCGGGCATCTTTCGTCGCGCGAGGCCGAGGTGCTCGACCGGGTCTCTCGTGGTTTCACCTATGCTGAAATCGGCGCACAGATGGGAGTCTCTGCGTCGACGGTTCAAACCCATATCCGCAACATCTACGGCAAGCTGGATGCGCCCCCACCCTCGGAATCAGCGTTGGCGCCCCGTCCTCCAGGCCGGCTTTCCTAGCCGTGTGAACCGTCCCGCCCCGTCTCTTGGCCTTGGCCGCCTGCGCGCCCTGCTGCTCCTGCAACTGCTGTGCTGGCTGGCCGCCACAGCCCCCTTCGCCCATGCCGGAACCCCGCCGGGAAGCACCGAAGTCCGATGGGCCGAAGCCAGCCTCGAACCCGACGGCCTGCCGCCGCAGGTGCGGCAGGTGGAACTGCCGTTCCGCTGGGACCACGAGTTTCCGGGGCGCGGCGGCAAGGCCAGCTACCGCATCGAACTGCCCGCCGACGCTGCACGCGCAGACGACGCGCAAGCGCTGCTGATGTCGGGCCTGGGCAACCAGGCGGCCGTGTGGTTCAACGGTGCGCTGGTCGCCAACTACGGCACGCTCGGCGATCCGGCCTACGACGCCGGCAAGGCGAACCTGCTGATTCCGCTGGCCGCGGCGCTGCGGCGCGGCAACGGTCAGGCTCAGGAGCTGCACATCCAGGCCACCATGCAACGCCAGCGCGGCGGCGGACTCGCCAGCGTGCTCTACGGCCCTGAGGCATCCCTGGCCCCTTTGCACCGTTCGCAGCAGAACTGGCGTAACACCTCGGCCATCGTCTACGCCGTGAGCCTGCTGCTGATGGGTGGCCTGGCCGCCGGGTTGTGGCTGCGCCAGCGCGATGCGCTCTACGGTTGCTTCGCGCTGGCCGCGCTTTCGGGCGTGGCGCGCAACCTCGACCGCGTGCTGACCGAAGGGCTGGTGCCCTGGCCGCTGTGGGGCGCGGTGGTGGCGGTCTGCTATGCCTTCCACATCGGGCTGATCGCGCGCTTCGTGCTGCTGGTGCTCGACCGCAACCCGCCCTGGCTGGTGCGCTCGATCTACGGCTCGCTGGCGCTGTCGGTGGCGCTGGCCTGCGCCTCCTTTGCCTTTGCACTGCCTGTGCTGTGGACCACGGGCCTGGCGATCCTGCAGGTCACGAGCACCATCTGCTTGCCCTACGTGGTGCACGGCGCGCTGGTGGCGCGGCGTCGCATCGCGGGCGTGCTGATGGCCGCAGGCACGCTGGCCATCCTGGCGGGCGCGCACGACCTGCTGCTGGTGCGCATGGGTCTGTTCGGCGGCGCCTACTACACGCTCACCTCGCACGCGATCTTCTTCTTCGTGATGATCCTGGCCGGCCTCGTGGTGGAGCGCTACAGCCGCACCGTGGCCGACTACCGCTCGCTCAACGCCAACCTCGCCGCGCGCGTCGCCGAGCGCGAAGAACAACTGCGCGGCGCCTTCGAGACTGTGCGCAAGCAGCAGGAAGAACAGGCCGTGCTGGTGGAACGCCAGCGCATCATGCGCGAGATCCACGACGGCGTGGGTTCGCAGCTGGTGGGCCTGCTCAACGTGGTGAACCAGCCCGCACCCGACCGCGATGTGGTCGAGGAGCACGTGAAGCTCGCCCTCGACGAGATGCGCATGGCCGTCGATTCGCTGCAGCCCATGCACGACGACCTCACCACCGTGCTCGCCACGCTGCGCTACCGCCTGCAGCCGCGGCTGGACGCCGCCGGCATCGAACTGGTGTGGGACGTGGAAGTGATTCCGCAGCTGGAGCCCTTCGCGGCACAGGCGGCCCTGCAGCTGCAGCGCATCCTGCTGGAAGCCTTCACCAACGTGCTCAAGCACGCGCGCGCCTCGCGCATCGTGATGCACGCGAGCTGGCACGGCGACGAAACACCGCCGCTGGTGCGCATCGTGCTCACGGACAACGGACGCGGCCTGCCCTCGGCATCGGCCGACGGCGCACGCACGGGATACGGCATCGCCAACATGCGCACGCGCGCCCAGTCCATCGGCGCGCGATTGCAGATCGAAACCGTGGACGCGGCAGCCGGCGGCACGCGCATACGGCTCGACTGGCCCTGCGCGCCGGCCTGACACCGAACCCTTTCAGCGCAGCGCGAACGCCAGCGTCACCGCGCCCAGCGCGAGCAGCCCGAGGCCCGCGATGAAGACCACCTCGCCGCAGGCCTCCAGCCGTGCGCCCGACCGGCGCGAACGCATCGAGATGAAAGACAGCAACGCGCTGGCCAGGAAGACCAGCGCGTCAACCGCCAGCAGGCGGTCGATCAGAAGCCGCATGTCGTCGCGCGGACCGAGATGCCCGATGGACATCACCGTCATGCACACGCCGATCATCGTGGCCGACGTGGGCAGGATGTGGGCCGAGAGGCTCCGTTCGGAAGACGCCATGTCGGATATCGGCTCAGGCTCGGAATCAGGATCTTTCGTGGAGTACCGCGGAACCGGCTTTGCCGGGCCGCAGGTGCTGCCCCCGACAGGGGGTTGGCGAAGCGACACGAAGTGCGCGAAGCCTGGGGGCTTACCCAATCCTCACCGGCACAAAGATCTTGTCTTCGCCGCGCTGGATCAGGAGCGCCACCGACTTGTCGGCCTTGGCCACCGCCTGGCGCACCTGCTCCAGGCTCTTGGCCGGCGTGCCGTTGATCGCCAGCAGCACGTCGCCGGCCTGCACCCCGGCCATCGCCGAGGGGCCGGCCACGTCCTCGATCAGCAGGCCGCCGTCGACCGAAGCTGCGCGCTGCTCCTGCGGCTGCAGCGGGCGCAGTGCGAGGCCGAGCTTGCCCTGCCCCGCCGTCGTGTCGGCCTTCGCGACCTGGGCCGGCTTGTCGCTCGCATCGCCGAGCTTGGCCTGCAGCTCCTGGCGCTCGCCCTGGCGCCACACCTCGAGCGTGACCTTCTTGCCCGGCGCCTGCTGGCCGATCACGGCCGGCAGGTCGCCCGAGGACACGATGGCTTGGCCGTCGACCTTGCGGATCACGTCGCCCGCCTTCAGGCCGGCCTTGTCGCCGGGGCCGCCCTTCTCGATGTTCGAGACCAGCGCGCCCTCGGGCTTGTCGAGCTTGAACGAATCGGCGAAGGCCTGGTTCACCTCCTGCACCGCGACGCCCAGCCGCGCATGCGTGGCCTTGCCGGTGGCGACGATCTGGTCCTTCACCTGCACCGCCACGTCGATCGGAATGGCGAACGACACGCCCTGGTAGCCGCCGCTGCGGCTGTAGATCTGCGAGTTGATGCCCACCACCTCGCCGCGCGCATTGAGCAGCGGCCCGCCTGAATTGCCGGGGTTCACGGCCACGTCGGTCTGGATGAACGGCACGTAGCTGTCGTCGGGCAGCGTGCGGCCCTTGGCGCTCACCACGCCGGCCGTCACGGTGTTCTCGAAACCGAAGGGCGAGCCGATGGCCAGCACCCATTCGCCGACCTTCAGGTCCTTGGTGTTGCCCAGCGCGAGCACGGGCAGGTTCTTGGCGTCGATCTTGAGCACCGCGATGTCGGTCTTGGCGTCGGCGCCCAGCACCTTGGCGCGGTACTCGCGGCGGTCGGTCAGCTTGACGGTGACTTCCTTCGCGTCCTTCACCACGTGGGCGTTGGTCATGATGATGCCGCTCGGGTCGACGATGAAGCCCGAGCCCTGCGAACGCACCGGCACGGCGCGCTGCTGTTGTTGGCCGCGCGGTCCCATCTGCCCCTGGAAGCGGCGGAAGAACTGGAACATCGGATCGTCCGGGTCCATGCCCTGCAGCTGCGCCATGGTGTCGTCGTCGTCCGAGACCTTCTCGGTGCCGGTCACGCTGATGTTGACCACGGCCGGGCCGTCGCGCGAGGTGATGGTGGAGAAGTCGGGCAGCGTGACCATGGCGGCCGGCGCCGTGGCGACGGCGTTGGTGGTCGGAGCCCCCACGGCACGGGCGCTGGTGTAGGCACCGGCGCCGACGGCACCGATCACGCCGGCGCTGGCCAGCGCGATCACGAGGGCACGGGGAGACGTCAGGGAGGCTTTCATTCTTCGATTCCTTTCAATCCATGCGCCGCAGCGCAAACACGATGAAAGGAATGTCGCGGCCCTGGCTTAGGCGTCGCTTAAGCCGCCACGCTGGCTCCGGCCGGTGGATCGGTCGGAAAACGCACGCGCACCTGCAGCCCGCCCAGGCTCGGCGACGCCGCCAGCGCGACCGTGGCCCCGTGCAGATCGGCAATCGACTTCACGATGGCCAGCCCCAGGCCGCTGCCCGGCGCCTGCGACTCGCCCGAGCGGTAGAACCGGTCGAGCACGCGCGCGCGCTCGGCTTCGGGCAGCCCCGGGCCGCTGTCGTCCACGCGCAGCTCCACCGCGTCGGCGAGCTTCACGATGCCGACGTCGACCCGCCCGTCTTCGGGCGTGTACTTCACGGCGTTGTCGATCAGGTTGCGCAGCAGCATGCGCAGCGCCTCGGGCTGACCGCTCACGGTGGTGCCGGCGTCGGCCTGCGCCACGCCGATGTCGATGCGCCGGACCTGCGCGCCCGCCACCGCATCGGAGATCGCCAGGCGCGCCACTTCGGCCAAGTCGACCGGCTCGGGCTTCGCGCCCGCAGCCATGCTGGCCTCGTGCCGGGCCAGCGCCAGCATCTGCTCGACGAGGCGCGTCGCACGGTCGATGCCGGCCGAGAGCCGGCTCACGGCGAGCGTGCGCGCCGAATCGTCGGGCGCGCGTTGCAGGCCCTGCACCTGCAGCTTGAGGGCGGCCAGCGGCGAACGCAGTTCATGCGCGGCATCGGCCACGAAGTGCTTCTGTGCATCGAAGGCATGGCGCACGCGACCGAACAGCAGGTTGAGTTCCTGCACCAGCGGGCGCACCTCTTCGGGCAGGTTCTCTTCGCTCACCGGCGAGAGGTCGTCGGCCTGCCGGGAGGCCACCTGCCGGCGCACGCGCGCCACCGGCGCCAGCGACAGGCTCACCACCCACCACACGACCAACATCAGCAGCGGCGCCATCAACGCCACGGGCACGATGGTGCGCAGCGCGAGCGAGCCGGCCATGTGCCGCCGCGCCGCCATGTCCTGCGCCACCTGGATCACGAGGCCGCGCGTCTGCATCGAGAACACGCGGTAGGTCGTGCCGCGTGCACGCACATCGGCAAAGCCCAACACCGCGAGCTGCGGCAGCGCCGCCTGCTCTGCGGATTCGAAGATGCGCACGCCGTCGATGGTCCACACCTGGACCACGAAATCGAAGTTCTGCTCCGCGCCGCCAAGCCCGCCCACCGCAGCGCTCGGCGGCAAGCCTGCGCGCAACGACAGCGCCATCTGCTGCATGTGGTAATCGAAGATGTCGTCGGCTTCTTTGAGCACGGTGCGGTAGGCCACCAGCGCCTGCGCGCCGGCCGCGAGCACGATGGCTGCCAGCAAGAACACCAGCAGCCGCGCGCGCAGCGAGCCGAACAACCTCGTCACGTGGCGCATCATGCCTTCGGCACCATGTAACCGACGCCTCTGACGTTGCGGATCAACTCAGCGCCCAGCTTCTTGCGCAGCCCGTGCACGTACACCTCGACCGCGTTGCTGCTGATCTCGTCCTTCCAGCCGTAGAGCTTTTCTTCGAGCTGGGCGCGCGAGAGCACCATGCCGGGTCGGGCCAGCAGCGGCTCGAGCACGGCCCATTCACGCGCCGACAGCACCACCGGTTCCCCGTTCACTGCGACCTCTCGCGTGGCGGGGTTGATGCTCACGCCCATGTGCTCGTACACCGGCTCGGCGCGTCCGGCCGCACGCCGCAGCAAGGCGCGGATGCGCGCCAGCAGTTCGTCGAGGTCGTAAGGCTTGAGCACGTAGTCGTCGGCGCCGGCGTCGAGCCCTTCGATGCGCTGCTGCACCGAGTCGCGCGCGGTGGCGATCAGCACCGGCATGCGCTGCTTGCGCGCACGCAGGGCGCGCAGCACTTCAAGGCCATCGCGGCGCGGCACGCCCAGGTCGAGCAGCACCAGGTCGTACTGCTGGGTGCGCAAGGCCGACTCCGCGGCGTCGCCGTCCTTCACCCAATCGACCGCATATTGCTCGGCCCGCAGCAGGTCGAGCACGGCCTCGCCGATCATCACGTCGTCTTCGAGCAGCAGGAGTCGCATGGTGGTGTCCGTTTCGGGAGTTCGAGGCGGCGCTGTCGCCGAAAATTCAGCGCACCCTGATCACAGAAGAGAGCGCACTTCCCGCGCCGCTTCGAACAGCAGCGGCAGCATCTCGCGCTGCAAGGTCTCTTCCTGGTAGCGCGTGCCCGAGAGCACCACGTTGAGCGCGGCCACCGTGTGCCCCTGCATGTCGCGCAGCGGCACGGCCAGCGCCTGCACGCCGAGTTCGTGTCCTTCGCTGGCAAAGCAGTAGTCGTTCTTGCGCACGCGCGCGATCTCTTGGCGCAGCGCGCGCGCCTGCGTGATGGTGTGCGGCGTGAGCCGCGCCAGATGCCGGCCCTTGAGCCACTGCGTCAGCTGGGCGGCACTCATCGCGGCCAGCATCACGCGGCCGGTGGACGTCGCATGGGCCGGCAGGCGCGCACCGAGGTGCAGGCCGTAGGCCAGCACCCGCGTGCCCGCGGTATGACTGCCGCTGCGCGCGATGATGACCGCCTCCTCGCCGTCGAGCACCACGGCGGAGAACGACTCGCCCGTCTGCGCGGCCAGCCGGTTCAGCGTGGGCTGCAGCGCGCGCGGCAGGCGCGACGAGGCCAGGTAGCTGCCCGAGAAGCGCAGCACCTTCGGCGCCATCCAGAAGTAGCTGCCGTCGGTTTCCAGGTAGCCCAGGTGGGCGAGCGTGAGCAGGTGGCGCCGTGCGGCGGCGCGCGTGAGGCCTGCGCGCTCGGCCGCCAGCGTGGCGTTCAGGCGCTGGCGCTCGGTGTCGAAGCTTTCGAGCACCGCCATGCCCTTGGCGATGCCCTCGATGAAATCCGCGCGGGCGATGGTCATTGGTCGTGGTTCGCTGAAGTGTTGCGCGATGATCGCGCACGCATTCGCATGATCGCACAGAGCCTCGCCGGGCGGTGCGCCAATCCGGCGGCCACGCCCTACGCTTCGCAAAACCCATACGGAGACACGAACATGCGCACCCAGGTCGCCATCATCGGCGCAGGCCCCGCCGGCCTTCTGCTCGGCCAGCTCCTGCACAAGGCAGGCATCGACAACATCATCGTGGAGCGCCAGAGCGGCGACTACGTGCTGGGCCGCATCCGCGCCGGCGTGCTCGAGCAGGTCACGATGGACCTGCTGGCGCGCGCGGGCGTCGACACCCGCGCCAAGGCCGAAGGCCTGCCGCACGACGGGATCGAGCTGCTGTTCAAGGGCGCCCGCCACCGCATCGACATGCACGACCTCACCGGCGGCAAGCAGGTCACGGTGTACGGCCAGACCGAGGTGACGCGCGACCTGATGGAAGCGCGCGCGGCCGAAGGCCTCACCACCATCTACAGCGCGGCCAACGTGAGCCTGCGCGACTTCGACACCGGCCGCCCGCGCGTGCGCTACGAGAAGGACGGCCAGACGCACGAGATCGAATGCGACTTCATCGCCGGCTGCGACGGCTACCACGGCGTGAGTCGCGCCAGCGTGCCGGCGAATGCGATCCAGACCTACGAGAAGGTCTACCCCTTCGGCTGGCTCGGCGTGCTGGCCGATGTGCCACCGGTGTCGCACGAACTCATCTATGCCAACACCGAGCGCGGCTTCGCGCTGTGCAGCATGCGCAGCGCCACGCGCTCGCGCTACTACGTGCAGGTGCCGACCGAGGAGAAGGTCGAGAACTGGAGCGACGAGGCCTTCTGGAACGAGCTGCGCGCGCGCCTCGACCCCGAAGCGCGCGAGCGCCTGGTGACCGGCCCTTCGCTCGAGAAGAGCATTGCGCCGCTGCGCAGCTTCGTGGCCGAGCCGATGCGCTTCGGCTCGCTGTTCCTGGCCGGCGACGCCGCGCACATCGTGCCGCCGACCGGCGCCAAGGGCCTCAACCTGGCAACGGCCGACGTGGGGTACCTCTCGCGCGCCTTCGAGATCTTCTACAACGAGAAGTCGGCCTCGGCACTGGACCGCTACTCCGACCTGTGCCTGCGCCGGGTCTGGAAGGCCGAACGCTTCTCGTGGTGGTTCACCTCGCTGATGCACCGCTTTCCCGAGACGGGCGCCTTCGGCCAGAAGATCCAGGAAGCCGAACTCGACTACCTCGTGCATTCGCGCGCGGCGTCCACCGCGCTGGCGGAAAACTACGTGGGACTGCCGCTCGAAGACTTCTGAGCGTCAGACGACAGCACCTCGTCGACCCACCGCTGGTCTTCGTCGTAGATCCAGCATTCGCTGAGCTTGCCGTCCTTCACGGCATAGCGCAGCTGGCGCTCCAGTTCGATCGGGCGCCCCTGGTGCTCGAACTGCTCGACGGCGACGATCAGCCCGAAATGCTCGCCGGCCAGCACATCGCGGATGGCGACCAGCCGGCGGTTCGTTCGCTCCTTCACCTGCTTGAGCACCGCGAGACAGGCCGCCTTGCCCCGGTGCGTGCCCGCGAGCGGGCTGCGGCCGAAGTAGTGAAAGACGACCTCGTCGTGGTAGCTGTCGACGATGGCCTTCAGGTCGTTGGCGGCCCAGGCCTGCGCGTAGCGCTGCACGACGGCCTGAATTTCGCCCGCAGCAGGTGCAGCAGGTGTCGGGGTGTTCATCGTTCGGCGGCCTTCTCCAGTGCCTGTTTCATCGCGGCGCCGCCGTGCGCCATCATGGGCTCGACGTACGCCGCAAGCCCGTCGGGCAGCACGTCGGTGATCCAGACGAAGCGCGATCGGCCTTCGCCGTGCGCGAACACCTGGGCCGAGGCGTGGTGGTGCGTGGCCTTGCCGTCGGTCACGGTGTAGGCCAGGCGGCGGTTCTCGTCGTCGAGGGCCACGAGCAGTTCGCGCGCCACGAGGCCGTTGGCAAAGTGGACGATGCGGGCGCCCTGCCCGTCGAGCTCACACCCGGTGAGAAAGCCCGGTGCCAATCGCGTGTGGACGGCGCCGAAGTCGCGCAGCGCGTCCCACACCTGCGCCGCATCGCGCTCGACGATGAATTCCTTGTAGACGGAGGCCATGGGGTCGATGCCTTTCAGGTCAGGGACAGACGGCCTCGACGTTGTTGCCGTCGGGGTCGATGAGGAAGGCCGCGTAGTAGGTCGGGCTGTAGTCGGCGCGCGGCCCTGCGCCGCCGTTGTCGGTGCCGCCGGCTTTCAACCCGGCCTTGTGGAATGCGGCGACGGCGGCGTGGTCGGGTGCGCGGAAGGCGATGTGCGTGCCCGGGCCCTTGGCGCCCTTCGCGGCATAGAGCCACAGGGCCGGTTCGCCGGCCGGCCCGATGCCGGCGTAGCTGTCGTCGTGGGAGCCCAGCACATGGCCGAGCGGCGCGAGCGCGGCTTCGTAGAAGCGCCGGCTCACGGCGAGGTCTTTGACTTTCAGTCCGATGTGGTCGTACATGGCGATGACTTTCTGCTTGAAGGGTGGATCAAGCGGTCATCGTGAAGCAGCGCGGCCAGGCGGTCTTGGAAAATCTTGCGGTCGCCCTTGGCCGCCAGCCGGAACCCGCGCGGCGACACACCGGCCGCGCGATGGAAGGTCCGCACGAAGTTACTCAGGTCGGCAAAGCCGGCCTCGAAAGCCACCTCGGTCACGGAGCGGTCGCTGTCCGCCAGCAGGCGGGCCGCGCGGCGCAGCCGGGAACGCACGAGGTACTGGTGCGGCGTGACGCCGAGCACCTGGGAAAACAGACGCAGGAAATGGAAGGCGCTCAGGCCCGCCTGGGCGGCGGCGTCTTCCAGACCGATCTCGCCTGCGGCGTGGGCTTCGATCCACGTGGCGGCCTCGACCGCGCGGCGACGATCACGCGGCGTGGCCGACGGCGGCGCCACGGGTTGGCCGCGCCCCTTCACCACGTCGAGAAAACGGCTGGCGAAGCCCATGCCCAGTTCATCCAGGCCCACGTCGCTGCCGCCTTCGACCGCGACCTGCGCGAGCTCACCGAGCACCATGAGCTCGGGCAGCGGCGGCAGTCCGGAGGCTCGCCAGCTGCGCCGGTCGCCGCCGATCAGGTCGACGAACCCCGGCGAGAAATGGAACGACAGGCACTCGTCGCCGCAGGCGAAGTGTTCGTGGGTGCAGATGTAGTCATCGCCCGGGGCGCCGACCAGCACGGAGCCGGCTACCAGTTCGTAGTCGCGGCCCAGCGCGCGGCAACCGAAACTGCCCTTGCGAACGTACGAGACCGAGTGCGTCTCGTGCATCTCGGTGAAAGGCGCCGCGCCGACGCCCGCATCGCAGCGGTAGGTCGAGACGCGGATCGCGTCGGTCTGCAGTTCTGTGGTGACGCGCATGATGACTTTCGTCGCCCTTCGATCACCAGCAGGCGGCGCTCAGTCGATGGTTTGCATCGCCTGCCAGACCCGTGACGGGCTCAGGGGCATGTGCAAGCGAGGCGCGCGGGCCCCGAGACCGTTGCGTGCGAAAGCGTCGGCCACCGCGTTGACGATGGCGGGCGTGGCGCCGATGGTGCCCAGCTCGCCCACGCCCTTCACGCCCAGCGGGTTGTTCTTGCAGGGCGTCGATTCGTCCATTTCCATCTGGAACATGGTGTCGACGATGTCCGCGCGCGGTGCGGCGTAGTCCATGAGGCTGCCGGTGACGGGCTGGCCAGTCTCGGTGTCGTAGACCACCTGCTCGTACAGCGCCTGCCCGATGCCCTGCACCGCACCGCCCTCGAGCTGGCCGCGCACGATCATCGGGTTGACCACGCGGCCCACGTCGTTGACGGAGCTGTAGGCCACGACGCTGATCTCGCCGGTGGGCGGATCGAGTTCGATCTCGCAGATGTGGCAGCCGTTGGGCCAGCTCGGGCCGGCCACGGTGCTGGTGGAGTCGACGAAGATCTCGCGCCCCGGCTGCTTGGCGGCCAGGGTGAACAGGTCGAGTTCGAGGTCGGTGCCGGCCACGATGAAGGTGCCGCGGCTGTAGACGATGTCGTCGATGGAGGCCTCGAACTCCTGCGCGGCGAGTTCGCGCGCCTTGTCGATGGTGCGCTCGGCACCGATGCGCACGGCCGAGCCGCCGGTGAAGAGCGAGCGCGAGCCGGCGCTGCCGAAGCCGTCGCCGCGGTCGGTGTCGCCGAGCACCACGCGCACCTTCTCGATGGGCACGCCAAAGGCATCGACGGCCAGCTGCGCGAGCGAGGTCGCAATGCCCTGCCCCATCGCGTTGACGGCCGAGAACACCTCGATCACGCCGTCGGCCTGCACCGAGACGGTGACGCGCTCTTCGAACACATTGCCACCCGTCCATTCGAGGAAGGTGGCGATGCCCAGCCCGCGGTGCTTGCCGCGCGCCGCCGACTCGGCCGCGCGGGCCTCGAAGCCCTGCCAGTCGGCCAGCTGCAGCGCCTGGTCCATCACCGACTCGAACTGGCCAGTGTCGTAGGTCTGTGCCATCGGGTTCTTGTAGGGCATCTGCTCGGGGCGGATGAAGTTGCGCCGGCGCAGCGCGATGCGGTCGATGCCGGTCTGGCGCGCGGCCTCGTCCATCAGGCGCTCGATGGTGAAGATGGCTTCGGGTCGGCCTGCGCCGCGGTAGGCGCCGGTGGGGGCGGTGTTGGTGAGCACCGCCTTGAAGTGGAAGTCGATGGTCTGGATGTCGTAGACGCTGGTCTGCACCCAGGGGCCGATCAGCAGCTGGATCGCGACACCGGTGCCGGTGGCGTAGGCGCCCACGTTGGCGAGCGTCTTGATGCGCAGGGCCAGGATCTTGCCGTTGGCATCGAGCGCCATCTCGGCGCGCGCTTCGATGTCGCGGCCGTGCGCGCTGGACAAAAACTCTTCGCTGCGGTCGGCCACCCATTTCACGGGCCGCCCCACCTGCAGGGCCGCGTAGGCGACCGCGATGTCCTCGGGGTAAGCCCCGGTCTTCATGCCGAAGCCGCCGCCGACGTCGCCCACGACCACGCGGACTTTTTCCTTTGCGAGGCCGATGGCCGCGCAGACCGAATCGCGCACGCCGGACGGCATCTGGGTGCTCATGCGGATGGTGAGACGATCTGTCTTGCTGTCGTGCGTGGCGAGCACGGCACGCGGCTCGATGGTGAGTGCCACCACGCGCTGGTTGTTCACGTCCAGGGCAACCACGTGGGCGGCGCGCTCGAACGCGGCGGTGGCGGCCTCGCTACTGCCGTGGCGCATCTCGGCGGCGATGTTGCCTGTGGCTTCCTCGCACAGGAGCGGCGCGCCGTCGGCGGTCGCGCCGGGGAGGTCGACCACCATCGGGAGCTCTTCGTAATCGACCATGACGGCTTCGGCCGCATCGCGTGCCTGCTGCACCGTACCGGCGATGACGGCTGCAACCGGCTCGCCCACGAAGCGGGTGCGTTCGTGCGCCAGGGCACGGCGCGGCGGGCTGACACTGTCGCTGCCGTCGGCGCGCTTGAAGCCGGCGGCACCGGGCATCGGCTTGACGCCGGCCTCGGCCAGGTCGGCACCGGTGATCACGCGCAGCACGCCGGGCATGGCGGCCGCCGCGGACGTGTCGACGGACACGATGCGCGCATGCGGATAGGGGGAGCGAAGGAAGACGAGATGCGCCTGTTCGGCGAGCGTGACGTCGTCTGTGTAGCGGCCGGCGCCTGCGAGCAGGCTTTCATCCTCGAGGCGGCGCACCGCCTGGCCGCTGCCGAAGCGCGTGGGGTTGGGTTCAGTGGTCAACGTGGTCCTCTTGTGCTGATCCCCGGCGCGCTGCACGTGCCTGCCGGATCCGCTGTGGGTACTGCGAAAGCAAGCTGTGCACTATAGGTTTTTCGACGGGTCTTGTGGGGTTGTCTCTCGTGCCTTCGGCTGGGCACCGGGGCTGCAGCCTTTTGGACTGTTCCCGCGTGAGCGGGATTTTCCCTCAACTGGCTGACGTTTTCGAGAAGCCGTGTATACCTGCAACCATGCGACAACTGCCTTGGCTCGAACCCGGAGACACACTGCCCGACCCCGCTTCGGCATGGGACGAAAGGGACCCCGTGCCCGGTCTGCTGGCGGCCGGCGGATCGCTCGATGTCGATACTCTGATGCAGGCCTATGGCCGCTGCGTCTTCCCCTGGTTCAGCGATGACCAGCCCATCCTGTGGTGGAGCCCCGACCCGCGCATGGTGCTGCGGGTGAACGATTTCCGGCTGCATCGCTCGCTGCGCAAGACCCTGAGCCGTTTTGCCGCGACGCCCGGCTGCGAGCTGCGGATCGATCACGATTTTGGAACAGTGATCCAGGCGTGTTCGCAGTCGCCGCGCGCCGGCCAGTCGGGCACGTGGATCGTGCCCGACATGGTGAAGGCCTATACGCAATTGCACCGCGCGGGGCACGCCCACAGCGTCGAGACATGGATCGACGGGGAGCTTGCAGGCGGGCTGTATTGCGTGGCGCTGGGCCGTGCGGTGTTCGGCGAGTCGATGTTCACACGTCGGCCGGACGCCTCGAAGATCGCGCTGGCCGGCCTGGTCGCGCTGTGCCGGCGCGCCGGCGTCGAGATGATCGACTGCCAGCAGAACACGTCCCACCTTGCCAGCCTCGGTGCCCGCGAAATACCGCGCGCGCGCTTCGTCTCGCATGTGGCCCGGGCCCGAAAACAGGCGGGCCCCCAGTGGCAATTCGACCCCGTATACTGGTCCGAACTCCTTTCCGAGCGACCTCCTCTTTCGACGTGACGTGACGTGACGCACCTCAAGGATCTTCCGCTTCACACGCTGCAGTTCTACGCGACGGCGCCCTATCCCTGCAGCTACCTGCCGGATCGCCAGGCCCGCTCGCAGGTGGCCACGCCCAGCCACCTGATCCACAACGACGCTTATTCCGACCTCGTGCTCAGCGGGTTCCGGCGCAGCGGCATGTTCACCTACCGGCCCTACTGCGACGGCTGCCGCGCCTGCATCCCGCTGCGCGTGCTGGCGCACAGCTTCCAGCCGAACCGCAGCCAGCGACGGACGGCCAAGCAGCACGCCGACCTGCAGGCGCGCGTGCTCAAGCTGTGTTTCGTGCCTGAGCACTACCAGCTCTACCTGCGCTACCAGACCGGCCGCCACTCGGGCGGCGGCATGGACCACGACAGCATCGACCAGTACACCCAGTTCCTGCTGCAAAGCCGCGTCAACTCACGGCTGGTCGAGTTCCGCGAAACCCTGCCCGACGGCAGCCCGGGTGCGCTGAAGATGGTGTCGATCCTCGACGTGCTGAGCGACGGCATCTCGGCCGTCTACACCTTCTACGAACCTGAGGAAGGCGCCGGTTACGGCACCTACAGCGTGCTGTGGCAGATCGAGCAGGCCCGCAAGCTGGGTCTGCCGCACGTCTACCTGGGCTACTGGATAGAGCGCAGCCCGAAGATGCACTACAAGGCCCGCTTTTCCCCGCACGAAGTGTTGGTGGACGGCCACTGGCAGGCACCAAGCGATTTCACAAGGTAAAATGGCGCACGGTCATCACCGCATTGCGCCATGAGAAAAAACCTATCCGACGTTCCCGCCACTCCCGTCATCCAGGTCATCGAGCGCATGTTCTCGCTGATCGATGTCTTGGCCTCGCGCGAAGAGGCGATCTCGCTGAAGGAAATCAGCGAAAAGACGGGGCTTCACCCGTCGACCACCCACCGCATCCTCAATGACCTCGCGGTCGGTCGCTTCGTCGACCGACCGGAAGCCGGCAGCTACCGCCTCGGCATGCGCCTGCTGGAACTGGGCAACCTGGTCAAGGGACGGCTGAATGTGCGCGACGCGGCCCTGGGCCCGATGCGCGAGCTGCACAAGCTCACCCAGCAGCCGGTCAACCTCAGCATGCGCCAGGGCGACGAGATCGTCTATATCGAGCGCGCCTACAGCGAACGCTCCGGCATGCAGGTCGTGCGCGCCATCGGCGGCCGCGCGGCGCTGCACCTCACCTCGACTGGCAAGCTGTTCCTGGCCGCCGACGATCCACAGCGCGTGCGCAGCTACGCCACGCGCACCGGCCTGGCCGGCCACACCCGCAACAGCATCACCCAGTTGCCTGCGCTCGAGCGCGAGCTGTCGAAGGCACGCCAGTACGGCATCGCCCGCGACAACGAAGAACTGGAGCTGGGCGTGCGCTGCATGGCAGCCGGCATCTACGACGACCAGGGCAAGCTGGTGGCCGGCCTGTCGATCTCGGCCCCGGCCGATCGCCTCGACGAAGGCTGGCTGCCCAAACTGCAGGCGACCGCCAACGAAATCTCGGGTGCATTGGGCTTCAAGGACGGCGTGGCGGCAACGCCTGCATCTGCGTCGGGCCCGAACATGACAACGGGCGCCTGAGCGCCCGTTTTTTCCGACTCGTTTTCTCTCTTTTCCGGCGAGTCAGCCGGTGGGCCCTCCACGAGGGCTGCAGGCAGCCGCCGGGCGGCCGCCGTCCTCAATCAACCAGCAACCTGGAAACCGCGCGGCCCCGACACGGCATGCGTGGCTTCGACCCAGCGGCGAACCCGCTCGGCATCGGCGATGCGGCTGAACTTGCCGGCCGAATCCAGGAACACCATGATCAGCTTGCGTCCAGCCACCTTGGCCTGCATCACGAGGCACTGGCCGGCTTCGGAGATGTAGCCGGTCTTCTGCAGGCCAATCTCCCATTCCGGGCTCTTCACGAGGCGGTTGGTGGTGTTGAACTGCAGCACGCGGTTGCCGACTTCGACCTGGTACTCCGGCGAGGTGGACAGCGAGCGGACGGTGGCGTCGGCGTAGGCGGCATTGACCAGCAGCGCCAGGTCTTGCGCGCTCGACTGGTTGCGACTCGACAGGCCGGTGGGCTCCACGTAGCGCGTGTCCTTCATGCCAAGCATGCGGGCCTTGGCATTCATGATGCTCACGAAAGTCGTCAGGCCGCCCGGGTAGGTACGACCCAGGGCATGTGCGGCGCGGTTCTCGCTGGACATCAGCGCCAGGTGCAGCAGTTCGCCGCGCGACAGCGTGGAACCGACGGTCAGGCGCGAACGGCTGCCCTTCTCGGTGTCGACGTCGTCTTGCGTGATGGTGATGAGCTCGTCGTTCGGCAGGTGGGCTTCGCTGATCAGCAGGCCCGTCATGAGCTTGGTGAGCGAGGCGATCGGCAGCACGGCGTGGTCGTTCTTGCTGAACAGCACTTCGTGGGTGTCCTGGTCGATCACCAGAGCCACGCTCGACTTCAGGTCGAGTGCGTCATCGGTACCGTGCAGACCGGCCATCTGGCCGAAGGACTGACGGGCCGGTGCCTCGACGCGCACCACCGAACGGCGCTGCACGGCAACGACGGTCTTGCCGTTCTTCTTGCGAATGGTCGCGACGACATTGCGGCCACCGCGCACCACCTTGTCGGCTTGCTCGGTACGGCTACCACGCGCCACCTTGGAAGCGGACGCATTGCGCTTGGCTTCGGCGGGCGCCTTTGCCTTCTTGGCGACAGCGGACTTGGCGGCAGCGGGCTTTTCCTTCTTCGCGGCCTGGGCGCCAGGCAACAAAAACGCCGAGGCGCACAGCGCCACGGCGAGGAACTTGAAGGCGGGTAAAAACCGCTGGATGGAAACTCGACGTAGACGGGTTTCAGGCATCAATAAATCTCCAGCGGCAACAAACGAGGACCGCAGTGTATCGAAATCAAAAAAGGCACGCAATATCAGTTACTTGCATCCTCTTCTTCATTCGAATACCAAGGAACGCCTGCAAACCTAACCTTGTGCCGCCACTCTCTCAGCTTGGCTCTGTAACTTGTTGAGCGCACTCAAATAAGCCTTTGCCGAAGCGACCACGATGTCGGGGTCTGCACCCACACCGTTGACCACCCGCCCTGCGTTTTGTAACCGGACTGTAACTTCTCCCTGGCTTTCCGTCGAGCCACTGATGGCGTTCACAGAGTAAAGAACCATCTCGGCGCCACTCTTGACGTGGGACTCGATGGCCTTGAGAGACGCGTCGACGGGCCCGTTGCCATCGGATTCACCGGTGACTTCCTTGCCGTCGACCGTGAACACGATCCTGGCCTGGGGCCGTTCGCCGGTTTCGCTGTGCTGGGACAGAGACACAAATGCAAACTGCTCACCAACGTTCGACACCTCTTCCGCGCTGACCAGCGCCAGGATGTCTTCGTCGAAAATTTCGGACTTGCGGTCAGCCAGTTCCTTGAAGCGCAGGAAGGCGGCGTTGATCTCGCCTTCGCTCTCCATGGCCACGCCCAGGTCCTGCAGGCGCTGCTTGAAGGCATTGCGGCCGCTGAGCTTGCCGAGCACGATCTTGTTGGCCGTCCAGCCCACGTCCTCGGCCCGCATGATCTCGTAGGTGTCGCGCGCCTTGAGCACGCCGTCCTGGTGGATGCCCGAGGCGTGCGCGAACGCATTGGCGCCCACCACGGCCTTGTTGGGCTGCACGACGAAGCCCGTGGTCTGGCTCACCATGCGGCTCGCGGCCACGATGTGCTGGGTGTCGATCTTCAGGTCGAGCCCGAAGTAGTCCTTGCGCGTCTTCACGGCCATGACCACTTCTTCGAGCGAGCAGTTGCCCGCGCGCTCGCCCAGGCCGTTGATCGTGCATTCGATCTGGCGCGCGCCGCCGATCTTCACGCCGGCCAGCGAATTCGCCACCGCCATGCCGAGGTCGTTGTGGCAATGCACCGACCAGATCGCCTTGTCGCTGTTCGGAATGCGCTCGCGCAGCATCTTGATGAAGTTGCCGTACAGCTCAGGGATCGCGTAGCCCACGGTGTCGGGCACGTTGATGGTGGTGGCGCCCTCGTTGATCACGGTCTCGAGCACGCGGCACAGGAAGTCCGGGTCGCTGCGGTAGCCGTCTTCGGGGCTGAACTCCACGTCGGCGATCTGGTTGCGCGCAAAGCGCACGGCCAGCTTGGCCTGCTCATGCACCTCGTCGGGCGACATGCGCAGCTTCTTTTCCATGTGCAGCGGCGAGGTCGCGATGAAGGTGTGAATGCGCCCGCGCGCCGCACCCTTGAGAGCTTCGGCCGCGCGCCCGATATCGCGGTCGTTGGCGCGCGAGAGGCCGCACACCGTCGAGTCCTTGATCGCGTTGGCGATGGCCTTCACGGCTTCGAAATCGCCGTTCGAGCTGGCAGGAAAGCCTGCTTCGATGACGTCGACCTTGAGCCGCTCCAGCAGCTTGGCAATGCGCAACTTCTCGTCGCGCGTCATCGAGGCGCCGGGCGACTGTTCGCCGTCGCGCAAGGTGGTGTCGAAAATAATGAGTTGGTCGGTCATCGTGGTTCTCCTTTGTTCATTTCCACCTTGCGCGTGCGGCTGGCTCCGGTGCGTCAGGCGACTTCAACCGCCGATTGTGCGCTGCGTGCGCCCCGGGTCCGCGCCCGCTGCACGCCCGACACGATCGCCTTCAGCGAGGCCGAGATCACGTTCGCGTCAATGCCGACGCCGAACAGCGTCTGCGATTCGTCAACGCGCAGTTCGAGGTAGGCCACCGACTTGGCATCGGCGCCCGCGCCGATGGCGTGCTGGTGGTAATCCATGACGCGCACCGTGTGGCCTGTGGCCTGGCTCAGCGCCTGCGTGAAGGCGTCGATCGGACCGTTGCCACGGCCTTCGATGGCGCGCGTTTCACCGTCCCAGGGCAGGTCGCCGCGCACCACCACCGTGGCCTCGGCGCCCTCGCCTTCTTCCTGGATCACGCGATGCTGCAAGGCCTTGGCGGTCTCGATGCCGTACTCGTTCACGAAGATCTGCCAGAGGTCGGCGGCGGTGAGTTCCTTGCCGCCCACGTCCATCACGCGCTGCACGACCTGCATGAATTCCATCTGGAGGCGGCGCGGCATCTCGAGGCCGTATTCGCTTTCGAGCAGGTAGGCCATGCCGCCCTTGCCCGACTGGCTGTTCACGCGGATCACCGCTTCGTAACTGCGGCCCACGTCCTTCGGGTCGATGGGGAGGTATGGGATGTCCCAGATGTCGCCATCCTTGCGGGCGGCGAAGGCCTTCTTGATCGCGTCCTGGTGCGAGCCCGAGAACGAGGTGTAGACAAGGTCGCCTACGTACGGATGGCGCGGGTGTACGGGAATCTGGTTGCAGTGTTCGACCGTGGCACGGATCTCGTCGATGTTCGAGAAATCGAGTTCCGGCGAGACACCCTGCGTGTAGAGGTTGAGCGCGACGTTCACGAGGTCGAGATTGCCGGTGCGCTCGCCATTGCCGAAGAGGCAGCCTTCGATGCGCTCGGCGCCGGCCATCAAGGCCAGTTCGCCGGCTGCAGTGCCGGTACCCCGGTCGTTGTGCGGGTGCACGCACAGCACGATCGAATCACGACGCTCGAGGTTGCGGTGCATCCACTCGATCATGTCCGCGAAGATGTTCGGCGTGGAATGCTCGACCGTCGTGGGCAGATTGATGATGCACTTGCGCTCGGGCGTCGGCGCCCACACGGCTGTGACTGCATCGACCACGCGCTTGGAGAAGACCACATCGGTACCCGAGAACATTTCGGGCGAGTACTGGAAGGTCCACTGCGTGTTCGGCTGCCTGGCGGCGAAGTCGTTGAACATGCGGGCGTGGGTGCTGGCGAGTTCGACGATCTGGTCTTCGTCCATCCCGAGCACCACGCGGCGCATCACGGGGGCGACCGCGTTGTAGAGGTGGACGATGGCGCGCGGTGCGCCTTGCAACGCCTCGAAGGTGCGTTCGATGAGGTGGTCGCGCGCCTGCGTGAGCACCTGGATCGTCACGTCGTCGGGAATGCGGTCTTCCTCGATGAGCTTGCGCACGAAGTCGAATTCGACCTGCGACGCCGAGGGAAAACCGACTTCGATTTCCTTGAAGCCGATGGCCACGAGCGTCTCGAACATGCGCATCTTGCGCGCGATGTCCATCGGCTCGACCAGCGCCTGGTTGCCATCGCGCAGGTCCGTCGACAGCCAGATCGGGGCCTTGGTCAGCACGGCGTCGGGCCAGGTGCGGTCCTTGAGGCCGATCGGTGCGAATGCGCGGTACTTGGCTTGAGGTTGCTTCAACATGTCGATTTCTCTGTGATGGTTGGAATTCAACCAGCAACCCCAAAAAACAAACGGCCCGTTGCTGGTGCGAACGGGCCGTGGTGAGGGATTTGCGCGCGCGCTACCGTCTCCGCCCGTGAGGGAGAGCTAGTAGGGCCAGCAGCGAAATCTTGGTCATGAGGGTTGTGAATGTAGCACAGCCTTCGCGAGCCTGTGAAGGCCCGGGACTTCAGTTGTGCAGCCCCCGCTCGTCCGGCTCTTCGGTGGACGTGCTGATCACGCTCACCGGCTGCCCCTTGGCCTTGCGCCACGCGTACACCACGTAACCACTCAGGCCGTAGGCCACAAACAGGCTGAACAGCACCGTCGGCGGATGGATATTGATGACAGCAATGCCCAACGCGATCAGCACGATCACGGCGAAGGGCACGCTCTTCTTCATCTGGATGTCCTTGAAGCTGTAGAACGGCGCGTTCGTGACCATGGTGAGGCCTGCATACAGCGTGAAGGCGAATGTGACCCAGGTGATCTGCGTCCACGAGAGGTACAACACCTCACCGCCGCGCTTGCCCCATTCGTTCACGAGCCAGATGAAGCCCGCCACGAGTGCAGCGGCCGCCGGCGACGGCAGGCCCTGGAACCAGCGCTTGTCGACCACGCCGGTGTTGACGTTGAAGCGTGCAAGCCTCAGTGCTGCACACGCGCAATACACGAAGGCCGCAATCCAGCCCCAGCGCCCCAAGCCCTTGAGCGACCATTCGTAGGCGATGAGCGCGGGCGCGGCGCCGAACGACACCATGTCGGACAGCGAATCCATCTGCTCGCCGAACGCGCTCTGCGTGTTGGTCATGCGCGCCACGCGGCCGTCCAGGCTGTCGAGAATCATCGCGGCGAACACGCCCAGCGCAGCCAGGTCGAAGCGCGCGTTCATGGCCATCACGACCGAATAGAAGCCGCCGAACAGCGCTGCCAGCGTGAACAGGTTCGGCAGGATGTAGATGCCCTTGCGACGCTTGCGCGGCTGCACATCGTCGGGGAGCGTGTCGTCATGCATTGAAATGGCCTCCGTCCCTCGTGGGAACTGCCCGATCAGCTATCCATTCGATAGCATCTTGGTCTGTAAATCGCATGCTTCGCAGTGTAGTTCAGGGGACCCGCGCACTCCCCTTCAAACGAAAGGGCCACCGCGACGGGTGGCCCTCCGAAACAGGGTGCCGAAGCACCCTCGTGGCTCTTTGCCTTTGAAGATCAGTTACGGGTCTGGTCGACCAGCTTGTTCTTCTTGATCCAGGGCATCATCGCGCGCAGCTTCTCGCCCACGATTTCGATCTGGTGCTCAGCGTTCAGGCGACGGCGGCTGATCAGCGCGGGCTGGCCGGCAGCAGCTTCGAGCACGAAGCTCTTGGCGTATTCGCCGGTCTGGATGTCACGCAGCACTTGCTTCATGACCTTCTTGGTCTCGTCGGTCACGATGCGCGGGCCCGTGACGTACTCGCCGTATTCGGCGTTGTTCGAGATCGAGTAGTTCATGTTGGCGATGCCGCCTTCATAGATCAGGTCGACGATCAGCTTCAGCTCGTGCAGGCATTCGAAGTACGCCATTTCGGGCGCGTAGCCGGCTTCCACCAGCGTTTCGAAACCGGCCTTGATCAGCTCGACCGTGCCACCGCACAGAACCGCTTGCTCGCCGAACAGGTCGGTCTCGGTTTCTTCGCGGAAGTTGGTCTCGATGATGCCGGCCTTGCCGCCGCCGTTGGCAGTGGCGTAGCTCAGCGCGAGGTCACGCGCCTTGCCGGACTTGTCCTGGTGCACGGCCACGAGGTGGGGCACGCCGCCACCCTGGGTGTACGTGCCACGCACGGTGTGGCCAGGGGCCTTGGGAGCGACCATCCACACGTCGAGGTCGGCGCGCGGCTGCACGAAGCCGTAATGCACGTTGAAGCCGTGCGCGAAGACCAGCGAAGCGCCTTCCTTGATGTTCGGGGCCACGTCGTTCTTGTAGACGGCGGCGATCTGCTCGTCGGGCAGCAGGATCATGACGACGTCGGCCGACTTCACGGCGTCAGCGACTTCAGCGACCTGCAGGCCAGCCTTGCCGACCTTGTCCCACGAAGCGCCGCCCTTGCGCAGACCGACCACGACCTTGACGCCGCTGTCGTTCAGGTTTTGCGCGTGCGCGTGACCTTGCGAGCCGTAACCGATGATGGCGACGGTCTTGCCCTTGATGAGGCTGAGGTCCGCGTCCTTGTCGTAATAAACCTTCATGATGTTCTCCAGCTAGATATGCGAGTTGCAGTGTGTTGTTGTGCCGTTCGTCCTGAGCCTGTCGAAGGGCTCAATGCAGTCCCCGCTCGCGCGGGGGCTTCGACAAGCTCAGCCCGAACGGGCAGCGACTGAGCTCCGATTCATGGCGTCAGACCCGCAGGATGCGCTCGCCGCGTCCGATGCCACTGGCGCCGGTGCGGACCGTCTCCAGAATGGCACCGCGGTCGATCGCTTCGAGGAAAGCGTCGTTCTTGCCGTGGTCGCCAGTCAGCTCGATGGTGTAGCTCTTGTCGGTCACGTCGATGATGCGGCCGCGGAAGATTTCCGCCATGCGCATCATTTCCTCGCGTTCCTTGCCGACCGCGCGCACCTTCACCATCATGAGCTCGCGCTCGGTGTAGGCGCCTTCGGTCAGATCGACCACCTTCACGACCTCGATGAGACGGTTCAGGTGCTTGGTGATCTGTTCGATCACGTCGTCCGAGCCGTTCGTGACGATGGTCATGCGCGAGAGGCTTGCGTCCTCGGTCGGCGCCACGGTCAGCGATTCGATGTTGTAGCCACGGGCCGAAAACAGGCCCACCACGCGGGAAAGAGCACCCGGCTCATTCTCCAGCAGCACTGCAATGATGTGTTTCATGTTGGCGTGACTCCTCTTTTCGCCTGCGCGGAAGCTTTCGCTTTCGCCGCCCTCCCCCGTGCACGGTAATGCGCGAGCTTGGCGGGCAATAGATTCGTCAGTAAAAAAGTTGAGCGAACAAATGTTCCGGATCAGAGATCTTCGGAACCCAGCAGCATCTCGGTGATGCCCATGCCGGCCTTGACCATCGGGAACACGTTCTCGGTGGGGTCGGTACGGAAATCCATGAACACCGTGCGGTCCTTGAGCTTGCGTGCCTCGCGCAGCGCCGGCTCCACGTCTTGTGGACGCTCGATCAGCATGCCGACGTGACCATAGGCCTCGGCGAGCTTCACGAAGTTGGGCAGCGCGTCCATGTAGCTGTGGCTGTAGCGGCCGGAGTATTCGATCTCCTGCCACTGGCGCACCATGCCCAGGTAGCGGTTGTTGAGCGAGCAGATCTTGATCGGCGTGTTGTACTGCAGGCAGGTCGAAAGCTCCTGGATGCACATCTGCACCGAACCTTCACCCGTGATGGTGAACACTTCCGAATCGGGCTTGGCGAGCTTGATGCCCATGGCGTAGGGAATGCCCACGCCCATGGTGCCCAGCCCGCCCGAATTGATCCAGCGGCGCGGCTCGTCGAAACGGTAGTACTGGGCAGCCCACATCTGGTGCTGACCAACGTCCGACGTGATGTAAGTGTCGGCGTCCTTGGTCATGTTCCAGAGCGTCTCAACCACGTACTGCGGCTTGATCACGTCCTTGTTGTCGCGGTCGTACTTCAGGCAGTCGCGCGAACGCCAGCTTTCGATGGTCTTCCACCAGTCGGCCAGCGCACCGGCGTCGGGCTTGGTGGTGCTTTCGCGGATCATCGAGATCAGCTCGGTGAGCACGTCCTTCACGTCGCCGACGATCGGGATGTCGACCTTCACGCGCTTGGAAATGCTCGACGGATCGATGTCGACGTGGATGATCTTGCGTTCGTTCTGCGCAAAGTGCTTCGGATTGCCGATCACGCGGTCGTCGAAGCGCGCACCCACGGCCAGCAGCACGTCGCAGCTCTGCATCGCGTTGTTGGCTTCGATGGTGCCGTGCATGCCCAGCATGCCCAGGAACTTGCGGTCGCTCGCCGGATAGGCACCCAGGCCCATCAGCGTGTTGGTGACCGGGTAGCCCAGCATGTCGACCAGCGTGCGCAGCTCGTTCGTGGCATTGCCCAGGAGAACGCCACCGCCGGTATAGATGTACGGGCGCTTGGCCGCCAGCAGCAATTGCAGCGCCTTGCGGATCTGCCCGCCGTGGCCCTTGCGCACCGGGTTGTACGAGCGCATCTCGACTTTGTCGGGGTAGCCGCTGTACGGAATCTTCTTGAAGGACACGTCCTTCGGCACGTCCACCACCACAGGGCCGGGACGGCCGCTGCGTGCGATGTGGAAGGCCTTCTTCATCGTCATGGCCAGATCCTTCGGATCCTTGACGAGGAAGTTGTGCTTGACGATGGGACGCGTGATGCCGACCGTGTCGCACTCCTGGAAAGCATCGAGGCCGATGGCGGCCGTCGGCACTTGGCCGGAAATGATCACCATCGGGATCGAATCCATGTACGCCGTCGCGATGCCGGTGACCGCATTGGTCAGGCCGGGACCGGAAGTGACCAGCGCCACGCCGACTTCGCCCGTCGCACGCGCATAGCCGTCGGCTGCGTGAACGGCGGCCTGCTCGTGGCGCACCAGCACGTGCTGGATGGTGTCCTGCTTGTAGAACGCGTCGTAGATGTAGAGAACCGCGCCGCCCGGGTAGCCCCAGATGTACTGGACGCCTTCGGCCTGCAGTGCCTTGACCAGCACTTCAGCGCCCATGAGTTCTTGCGTGCTGTTGCCGGCGCCAGAGGACGCGGCTGCTGCGGATGCGAGTTCCGCCTTCGAGATTTCCATGATCAACCTTTGTGTTTTTTCGGGAACGAAAAACCTTGGGTGCCCCTTGCCAGCCCTTGTGGGGCCGCGCCAGGACTTGAGGCCAAAGCCATGAGCGGACTGATGTTCCGCCGGACCGTGACCCGTTTGCCTTTTGACTTGCAAGGCGGATTATGACACTACCGGCGCGTTCAGACTGGCTTCAGGTGCCTTGTCTTGGCACAAAGGCATAATCCGCGGCATAAAAAACATGAGCGTTCGCCAAACATCCTCCCCACGCGGCGCGCCCCGCCGCCCCCTCTCGCTTGGCTACTGAACACGAACTCTCCGACTTCCTGAAAAACGTCGAACGACGGGCCTTCAAGCGCTCGGTCTACCACGTGCGGGACGAAGAAGCGGCCTTGGACATCGTGCAGGACAGCATGATGAAACTGGCGCAGCACTACGGCGACAAACCCGCCGAGGAACTGCCCATGCTGTTCCAGCGCATCCTGTCGAACTGCACGCTCGACTGGTTCCGCCGCCAGAAGACCCGCCGCGCCCTTTTCTCCAACCTCAGCGACTTCGAACCGGCCGACAACGGCGAGGATTTCGATCTGCTGGAGAACTTTGTCTCGCCAACCGACTCCAGGGAATCGGAGAGCGCCGAAGACACCACCCGCCGCAGCCAGGTCTTTCACGAGATCGAAGAACAGATCGCAGCGTTGCCCGGCCGTCAACGCGAGGCTTTCCTGATGCGTTACTGGGAGGAAATGGACGTCGCAGAGACGGCCGCCGCAATGGGATGCTCCGAGGGCAGCGTCAAAACCCATTGTTCGCGAGCTGTCCACGCTCTGAGCAAGGCGCTCAAGGCCAAGGGAATTTCGCTATGAACACTAAGGTTCCAACCTCTCAATCCAACGCTGCAGAAGATCGCTTCGGCCAACGACTGGCGGCCCGGCTGTCGGACGGCAACCAAGCGTTGCCGCACGACATCAGCGAGCGCCTGCGCATTGCCCGCGCGCAAGCCGTGGCTGCGCGCAAGCAGGTGCCCCAGTTGCGCACTGCGCCCGTTGCGATCCAGTCGGGCCACACAGTCACGCTGGGCGGCAGTTGGTGGACCCGCATCGGTTCCGTGGTACCCCTGATCGCGCTGGTGGCCGGCCTGATCACCATCAGCGTGATGCAGGACGACGACCGCGCCAGCGAACTCGCCGAGGTCGACTCGGCCCTGCTGACGGGCGACCTGCCGCCCGCGGCCTACACCGATCCCGGCTTCGCCCAATTCCTGAAGGCCGACAGCGCTTCCGATTGAACACCCTCCTCGACCGAATGCGCCGCCGCTCCGTTTTCCGTGCGGAAGCCCTGCTTCCGCTGCGCCCGCTCAAGGCGGGCGTTGTCGTTTGGGCAAGTGCGCTGGCAACCGCCACTTTCGGCCTGACGCTGGCCGGCGCGCAAACGCTGTCCGAGACCACCAAGTCCGTCGCGCCCGCCACAACCATCCACGGTGCAGCAAGCCCCAAGGCCGTCGCTACGACCAAGCCGCTCTGGAGCGACCTCACCGCCGAGCAGCAGCTGTCCCTGAAGCCGCTGGCCGCTCACTGGAACACACTGAATATCGGCCAGAAGCGCAAGTGGCTGGCGCTGTCGCGCAACTACGCGAACATGCCCGCCGACGACCAGGTCACGCTGCACAGCCGCATGATCGAATGGGCAGCCCTGAGCAACCAGCAGCGCGCGCAGGCCCGCCTGAACTTCGCCGAGGTCAAGCGCGTTCCAGCCGACGAGCGCAAGCTCAAATGGGAGCAGTACCAGGCGCTGAGCGAAGAAGAAAAGCGCAAGCTGGCCGAGCGCGCACCGCCCAAGCCACGCGGAGCCGCCCTGCCGGTACGGCCGGTTTCGGCGCAGAAACTCGTGCCCGTCCCGGCAGTCACACCGCCTGGACAGCACACACCCCGCATCGTGCCGGCGACGCTCCCCACGCCCGTGCTGCCGTCTGCAGCCGTCGTGGTGAGTTCACCAGCCACACCACCCGCCCCTCCGGAGCGCGCCCCCGCTGCGGCTGGCACCGCAGCAGCCCCGGCCGCCTCTGCACCGGGCAACCTCACGCCACCGCCCGTGCCCGCCGAAGCCCAGGTGCCGGCGCCGTCCGCGGCAACGGCACCCGCCGCTTCGTCTTCTGCCCCCTGACCGAAGGTTTCGATGGTTTCCAGTTCTCCCGAGACCTCGGGACCCGGCCAGCCCGCCTCGCCCTCTGCCTCCGCTCCCAACGCACCCGCCGCCGCAGTGCCCGGCCTGTGGCGGCGCATGGCTTGCTGGCTCTATGAAGGCATGTTGCTGTTCGCGGTCGTGTTCGTGTCCGGCTGGCTATTCAGCACGCTGGGCCAGATGCGCGACGCCATGGATGAGCGGCGACACCTGCTCCAGGCTTTTCTCTTCGTGGTGTTCGGCGTCTACTTCGTCTGGTTCTGGGCCAAGGGGCAGACGCTGGCCATGAAGACTTGGAACATCCGCATCGTCGACTGTCATGGCCAGCCGGTCACGCAGGGCCGCGCGCTGGGGCGCTACCTGTTGAGCTGGATCTGGTTCCTGCCGCCGCTCGCCGCCATCGCCCCATTCAAGCTGTCGGGCGGCGAATCGACTGTGCTGATCTTCGGCTGGGTCGCCGTCTGGGCCCTGCTGGCCCGTTTTCACCCCGATCGCCAGTTCTGGCACGACGCCTGGGCCGGCACGCGGCTCATCACCTCCAAGCCGATGAGCCGCCAATGAGTGCCTTGCCCGACCCCGCCGTGAACCCCCAGAAGGCCCGCAAGGGCTTCGAGCGCGTCTGGCATGCCACCCTGATCTCGCTGCACGGCCTGCGCGCCGGCTGGAGCGAGCCGGCATTCCGCCAGGAAGCGATCCTGTCGATGCTCATGATCCCGGCCGCCTTCTGGCTCGGGCGCAGCTGGGTGGAGGTGGCGTTGCTTGCCGGCAGCGCCGTCCTCGTGATGATCGTCGAGCTGCTCAACACCGCCGTCGAAGCCGCCATCGACCGCATCGGGCCCGAGTGGCACGACCTCTCCAAGCGCGCAAAGGACATGGGCAGCGCCGCTGTCCTGCTGTCGCTCACGCTGTGCGGCGGCATCTGGGCCGCGGCCCTGTGGCAACGCTTCGTGTCATGAGCGGGTCTGCCGCCTGCGGCATGATCGCGGCATGACCCCTGAATTTTCGATTTGCGTGTATTGCGGCTCGCGCCCCGGCGAGCGCCCCGAGTTTTCCCAGGCCGCGCAGGCCGTGGGCCAATGGATCGGCCAGAACGGCGGCCAGCTGGTCTACGGCGGCGGCCGCACCGGCCTGATGGGCACGGTGGCCGAGGCCACGCGCATGGCTGGCGGCCGCGTCGTCGGCATCATCCCCAAGGCCCTGGTCGACAAGGAACTGGCCAACCCGCTGTGCGACGAACTGCATGTGGTCGACACCATGCATGAGCGCAAAGCCATGATGGGCGAGCGCGCCGACGCCTTTCTCGCGATGGCGGGCGGCATCGGCACCTTTGAAGAACTGTTCGAGATCTGGACCTGGCGCCAGCTCGGCTACCACGACAAGCCGACCGGCATCCTCAACACCGCCGGCTACTACGACGGCCTGCTGAGCTTCCTGGCGCACAGCGTGCGCGAGGGCTTCATGGGTGAATGGCAGATGGACCTGGTCCGCAACGGCACCGATGTCCAGCAACTGCTGACCGCCCTGCGAGCGGAAGTGCCCCTGCACCCCCGCGAAGACCGCCTGTCAGAAAACCTCTGACCAGAACGGCGGGCCCCGGGCTCATTCCAGAAACACCGAGGAACCGGCTCCGCCGGGCCTCAGGTGTTGCCCCCGGCAGGGGGTTGGCGAAGCGACACGAAGTGCGCGCAGCCTGGGGGCGAGCTTCAGACTGCGTTTTCGTTTTCTTCGCCGGTGCGGATGCGCACGATGCGCTCCACCTCGGTCACGAAGATCTTGCCGTCGCCGATCTTGCCCGTGCGTGCCGAGCTGACGATGGCCTCGATGCAGCGCTCCACGTCGCTCTCGTTGACGACCACTTCGACCTTCATCTTGGGCAGGAAATCGACCACGTACTCGGCGCCGCGGTACAGCTCGGTGTGGCCCTTCTGGCGGCCGAAGCCCTTGACCTCGGTCACCGTGAGGCCGGTGACGCCCACTTCGGCCAAGGCTTCGCGCACGTCCTCGAGCTTGAAGGGTTTGACGATGGCGGTGATCTGCTTCATGGGTTTTGTGCTCCGGCGGTTTCGTTGAACTTGCTGGTGATAGGGTAACGCCAATCCTTGCCGAAGCTTCGGTGGGTGACCCGGATGCCTACCGGCGCCTGGCGCCGCTTGTATTCGTTGATCCTGATGAGCCGCGCAACCCGTTCGACCACGGCGCGGTCATAGCCCGCGGCAATGATCTCGTCGATGCCCTCATCGTCCTGCATGTAGCGTGCCAGGATGCCGTCGAGCACGTCGTAGGGCGGCAGGCTGTCCTGGTCGGTCTGGTCGGGGCGCAGCTCGGCGCTCGGGGGACGCGTGATGATGCGCTCGGGAATCGGCGCTGCGCCGGTGCCGTAGGGGTCGTGGGCGTTGCGCCAGCGTGCCAGCGCGAACACCGTGGTCTTGAGCAGGTCCTTGATGACCGCGAAGCCGCCCGCCATGTCGCCGTAGAGCGTGCAATAGCCGGTGGCCATCTCGCTCTTGTTGCCGGTGGTCAGCACGATCGCGCCGAACTTGTTCGACAACCCCATGAGCAGCGTGCCGCGGATGCGGGCCTGGATGTTCTCCTCGGCCGTGTCTTCCGGCCGACCCTTGAACTCCTCGGCCAGCGCGGTCTTGAAGGACTCGAAGGTGTGCTCGATCGAAATCTCGTCGTAGCGCACGCCCAGCCGGCCGGCCATGTCCCGCGCATCGATCCAGCTGATGTCGGCCGTGTAGGGCGACGGCATCATCACCGCGCGGACCTTGTCCTTGCCCAGCGCGTCGACCGCGATCGCGAGCACCAGCGCGGAGTCGATACCACCCGAGAGCCCAAGGATCGCGCCCGGAAAACCGTTCTTGCCGATGTAGTCGCGCACACCGAGCACCAGCGCATCCCACAGCTGCGCCTCGGCGTCGCGCGGCGCGGCAATGGCTGAAGGGTCGGCCACGACGCCGACACTGCCCTGCGCCCCGCGTGCGAGCTCCATGAAGACCAGCCGTTCGCGGAAGCTCTCGGCCTGCGCGACCAGCGTGCCGTCGGCCTGCAGCGCGAACGAGGCGCCGTCGAACACCACCTCGTCCTGACCGCCCACCAGGTGCGCGTAGACCAGCGGCAGGCCCACGGCGCGCGCGCGGTCGGCCATGCGCGCCACGCGCTCCCCCTCCTTGCCCACGTGGTACGGCGAGGCATTGATCACCGCCAGCACCTCGGCGCCGCCATCGCGCGCCAGTTCGGCCGGCGCGTCGAACCACGCGTCTTCGCAGATCAGCAGGCCGACCGACACGCCGCCCGCCTCGAACACGCAGGTGCCCTGCCCCGGCGTGAAGTAACGGCGCTCGTCGAACACCTGGTAGTTCGGCAACTCGCGCTTGGCATAGGTTTCGAGGATGCGGCCTTCCTTGATGACGCTGGCCGCGTTGTGGCGCAACTGCACGGCCACCGAGCGGCTGCGCAGGCTGCCGCCGCTGGGATGCCCCACCACCACGACCATGTCTTTGAGATCGGCCAGCGCAGCGGCGATGCCTTTCACGGCATCATCACAGGCTTCGGTGAAGGCGGGACGGAGGAACAGGTCCTCCGCCGCATAGCCGGCAATGGAGAGTTCGGGGGTCAGCAGAAGCCGCGCGCCTTGCGCATGGGCTTCGCGTGCGGCGCCGACGATCTTCTGCGCATTGCCGACGAGGTCGCCCACCACAAAATTCAGTTGCGCAATGGCGAGCTTGAGCGTCATACAGAAGGAAGAAAAAGGCTTGAACGATTATGTCATTCGGGTTCTGGCGTCGCCGTCGGACATCGACCCGCAAGCCTGGAACGCACTGCTCGCCGCGCAGGCCGAGCCCTCGCCCTTCATGCGCCACGAATACCTCGCGGCCATGCACGACAGCGGCAGCGCCTCGCCCGAGCGCGGATGGACGCCGCAGTTCGTCACGCTGTGGCGCGGCCAGGTGCTCGAAGCCGCCTGCGCGCTCTACCTCAAGGACCATTCCTACGGCGAGTACGTGTTCGACTGGGCCTGGGCCAACGCCTACGAACAGCACGGGCTCGCCTACTACCCGAAGGCAGTCGTGGCAGCGCCCTTCACACCCGTGCCCGGCGCCCGGCTGCTGGCGCGCGATGAGCAAAGCCGCACGCTGCTGGTGCAGGGGCTGGTGGCCGTGTGCAAGGAACAGGAACTTTCGTCTCTGCACTTGCTGTTCGGCGCCGATGCCGACATCGCCGCGTGCACCGAAGCCGGGCTCATGCTGCGCCACACGGTGCAGTTCCATTGGACGAATGTGGCCCCCGCGCTCGGCACTGACGTGTCCTCGCTGCCCCCCGAGGGGGCGCGTTTCGCCTTGGGGCGGCCCGGCGGCGAAACCGGCTACGCCGACTTCGACGCCTTCCTCGCGAGCCTTTCACACGACAAGCGCAAGAAGATCCGCCAGGAGCGCCGCAAGGTCGCCGAGGCCGGCGTCAGTTTCCGCTGGTCGCGCGGCACCGACATCTCCAAGGCGGACTGGGATTTCTTCTACCGCTGCTACGAACGCACCTACCGTGAACACGGCAACCCGCCCTACCTCACGCGCGACTTCTTCCAGCGCATGGCTGACACGCTGCCCGAGGCGTGGCTGCTGTTCGTCGCGGAGCGCGACGGACGCCCCATCGCCACCAGCCTGATCGCGCTCTCTGCGGACGAAGCCCACCCGCTGGTGGCCTATGGCCGCTACTGGGGCGCGCTGGAACGCGTCGACTGCCTGCACTTCGAGGCCTGCTACTACCAGCCGACCGCCTGGTGCATCGCGCACGGCGCAGCGCGCTTCGAAGGCGGCGCGCAGGGCGAGCACAAGATGGCGCGCGCACTGATGCCAGTACGCACCACCAGCGCCCACTGGCTCGCGCATCCGTCGTTCGCGGACGCGGTCGAGCGCTTCCTCGAGCGCGAAGGCGCGGGCATCGAGAACTACCTGGACCACCTCGGCGAGCGCAGTCCGTTCAAGGCTGCCTGATCAGGCGGGGTGCAAGGGGCTGCTATAAAGCCCCGGCACTCAAACAACCAGGCACAACACACAGGGAGGCTCCGATGCCATTCGTCGGACTGGGACTTCACATCCTCATCGCGCTGTACTTCGCCGTGCATGCCATGCGCCACGGCAAGCAGATGTACTGGCTGATCATCCTTTTCAGCTTTCCGCTGTTCGGCAGCATCGTGTACTTCGTGGTCGAGTACCTGCCGGCGTCGCGCATGCAGCGCACTGCCGGCAAGGTGGCCAGCGCGGCGATCGGCTTCATCGACCCCGAACGCGAATACCGCGCCGCCGCCGATGCCTACGACCTGGCGCCCACGGCACAGAACAAGCTGCGGCTGGCCAAGGCCGCGCTGGACCGCGGTCAGGCAGCCGATGCCGTCGGGCACTACCGCGACGCGCTGAAAGGCCCCTTCGCCTCCGACCCCGAGCTGCAGTTCGGACTGGCCAGCGCGCTGATCGCCGAAGGCAGCCCGACCTCGGCCCGCGAGGCACAACAAGCCCTGCAGGCCCTGCGTGCCACGCGCGACGACTACCGCAAGGACGAGGTCGCCGTGCTGAGCGCCCGCGCGCTCGCCGCCGAGGGCCGCACGCAGGAAGCGCGCGAAGCCTTCGAGACCGCGCTGAGCAAGTACAACACCGTGGAAACGCGCGCCCGCTACATCGCATGGCTGGCGCAGCAAGGCGACACGGCCGGCGCGCAGCGCCAATGGGACGAGCTGCAGCAGGCCGCGCGCCACTGGAACTCACATGCGCGCACCGTCAACCGCGAGTGGATGCGGCTGGCGGGCGATGCGGTCCGGGGCTGACGGCCCGGAGCATCCAGGCCGCCCTTCAAGCGGAAAAATTACTTACTGATTACTTCTTGTACGCGGCGATGCCGTCAAGAACTTCCTTCTTGGCGGCGTCGATGCCTTCCCAGCCCAGCACCTTGACCCACTTGCCGGCTTCCAGGTCCTTGTAGTGCTCGAAGAAGTGGCTGATGGCCTTCAGGCGCATCGGGTTCACGTCGTCGACCGACTTCCAGTGGCTGTAGATCGGCAGCACCTTGTCGGTGGGCACGGCCAGCACCTTGCCGTCGACGCCGGCTTCGTCTTCCATCATCAGGATGCCCAGGGGGCGGCAGGGCACGACCACGCCCGGCAGCAGCGGGTACGGGGCGATCACCAGCACGTCGACCGGGTCGCCGTCGCCCGACAGGGTCTGCGGCACGTAGCCGTAGTTGGCGGGGTAGTACATGGCCGTCGTCATGAAGCGGTCCACGAAGATCGCGCCGGATTCCTTGTCGACTTCGTACTTGATCGGGTCGGCGTTCATCGGGATTTCGATCACGACGTTGAAGGCGTCGGGGACGTTCTTGCCGGGGGAGACTTTGTCGAAGGACATGACGTTTTTCGAGTAGTTGAAAAGTATGAGACGGATGGGGACAAACCCGGAGTTTACTTTCCGTGTCACGGGCCGGTCGCACGCGTGTGTGTTTTTGCCTGTAAATTGCAACCGTTGGCCAATCGGCTCCGCACCTCCGGTGCAGTGAGCTTCGAGGAAGCAACGCGGCGGAGAACATGGTCCCGTACGCGTTGCGCGCAGGGCCCAGGCTGTCCGTCTCCACAAGTCACAACGAACGAATGGAGAAGCAAAGCATGAGCGGCAACACCCCCCTGATACTTGCCATCGTCTGCGGCCTCGTGGCCGTGGGCTACGGTTTCTGGGCCCGAAGTTGGATTCTCGCCAAGGACCCGGGCAACGCCCGGATGCAGGAAATCGCCGCGGCCATCCAGGCCGGCGCCTCCGCCTACCTTGCCAAGCAATACACCACCATCGCGGTGGTCGGCGTGGTGCTCGCGGTGCTCATCGCCCTTTTCCTCGACCTGACCACCGCCGTCGGCTTCGTCGTGGGCGCAGTGCTTTCGGGCGCCTGCGGCTTCATCGGCATGAACGTGTCCGTGCGCGCCAACGTGCGCACCGCACAGGCCGCCACCAAGGGCATCGGCCCGGCGCTCGACGTGGCGTTCCGCGGCGGCGCCATCACCGGCATGCTGGTGGTGGGCCTGGGCCTGCTGGGCGTGACGGGCTTCTACTGGTTCCTGGCCGGCAGCGCGCCCAAGGCGGACCACAGCCTGGCGGCCATCCTCAATCCGCTGATCGGCTTTGCCTTCGGCTCCTCGCTGATCTCGATCTTCGCGCGGCTGGGCGGCGGCATCTTCACCAAGGGCGCCGACGTCGGCGCCGACCTGGTGGGCAAGGTCGAAGCCGGCATTCCGGAAGACGACCCGCGCAACCCGGCGGTGATCGCCGACAACGTGGGCGACAACGTCGGCGACTGCGCCGGCATGGCGGCCGACCTGTTCGAGACCTACGCGGTGACGCTCATCGCCACCATGGTGCTGGGCGCGCTCATGGTCACGGCCGCGCCGCTGAACGCGGTGCTGTACCCGCTCGCGCTGGGCGGCGTGTCGATCGTCGCGTCGATCATCGGCTGCTTCTTCGTGAAGGCCTCCCCGGGCATGGTCAACGTGATGCCGGCGCTCTACAAGGGGCTGGCGGTGGCAGGCATCCTGTCGCTGATCGCGTTCTGGTTCGTCACGAGCTGGATCGTCCCCGACAACGCCATCAGCGCCAGCGGCAGCCAGCTGAAGCTGTTCGGCGCCTGCTTCGTGGGCCTGGCGCTCACGGCTGCGCTGGTGTGGGTCACCGAGTACTACACCGGCACGCAGTACAAGCCCGTGCAGCACATCGCACAGGCCTCGACCACGGGCCACGGCACCAACATCATCGCGGGCCTGGGCGTGTCGATGCGTTCGACGGCCTGGCCGGTGATCTTCGTGTGCATCGCGATCCTGGCCTCCTACGCACTCGCGGGCCTCTATGGCATTGCGGTCGCCGCGACCTCGATGCTGAGCATGGCCGGCATCGTGGTGGCGCTCGACGCCTACGGCCCGATCACCGACAACGCAGGCGGCATCGCCGAGATGAGCGAGCTGCCCGCCAGCGTGCGCGACATCACTGACCCGCTCGACGCGGTGGGCAACACCACCAAGGCCGTGACCAAGGGCTACGCCATCGGCTCGGCCGGCCTTGCCTCGCTGGTGCTCTTTGCCGACTACACCCACAAGCTGGAGAGCTTCGGCCAGGCCATCAGCTTCAACCTGAGCGACCCGATGGTGATCGTGGGCCTGTTCATCGGCGGGCTGATTCCCTACCTCTTCGGCGCGATGGCCATGGAGGCCGTGGGCCGCGCGGCCGGTGCGGTGGTGGAAGAAGTGCGCCGCCAGTTCCGCGACATCCCCGGCATCATGGAAGGCACAGGCAAGCCCGAGTACGGCAAGGCCGTGGGCATGCTGACCGGCGCGGCCATCAAGGAAATGATGATCCCGTCGCTGCTGCCGGTGGTGGTGCCGATCCTGGTCGGCCTGCTGCTGGGACCGAAGGCGCTGGGCGGCCTGCTGATGGGCACCATCGTCACGGGCCTCTTCGTCGCCATCTCGATGTGCACGGGTGGCGGCGCATGGGACAACGCCAAGAAGTACATCGAGGACGGCCACCACGGCGGCAAGGGCTCCGAGGCGCACAAGGCGGCCGTCACCGGCGACACCGTGGGCGACCCCTACAAGGACACGGCCGGCCCGGCGGTGAACCCGCTGATCAAGATCATCAACATCGTCGCGCTGCTGATCGTGCCGCTGGTGGTCAAGTTCCACGCCGGCGATGCGGCAGCGGCGGTACCGGCCAAGGTCGAGACGCCGCCCGCGGCGACTGCGCCCGCAGCGGCAGCACCGGCGGCCACGCCGGCCGCCACCCTCGCCTCGGCAGCCGCGGGGGCCACCGAGGCCGCGGCGGTGAAGGTCGAGAACGGCGTCGTGAAGTTCTACTTCGCGAGCGCCAGCGCCGAGGTGGCGCCCAACGCCAAGGAGGCGCTGGCCGATGTCATCAAGGCGGTGCAAAGCGGCAGCACCGTGCTGGTGAGCGGCTACCACGACGCCAGCGGCGACCCGGCCAAGAACGCCGAGCTGGCCAAGCAGCGCGCCATGGCCGTGCGCGACGCCATCAAGGCGGCGGGCGCAGCCGAGGACAAGATCGAGCTGGCCAAGCCCGAGCAGTCGCAGGCCGATGGCCCAGCGTCGGAAGCGCGACGGGTCGAAGTGAAAGTGAAGTCCTGACATGCCCTCGCCCGCCCGGCTCGAAGCCTTCATTGCCGCCGTCGAAGGCGGCGCGCATGCCCAAGCGATCGAAGACTTCTACACGGAAGACGCCACCATGCGCGAGAACCAGGCCGAGCCGCGGCGCGGGCGCAGCACGCTGGTCGCGCAGGAAAGCGCCGTGCTCGCGCGCACCGAGTCGGTCGTGTCGACCTGCGTGCGGCCGGTGCTGGTGAACGGCGACCACGTCGCCATCCACTGGATCTTCGAGTTCGCCTTCAAGGACGGACGCCAGATGCGCATGGAAGAGATCGCCTGGCAGCGCTGGGACGGCGAGCGCATCGCCGAAGAACAGTTCTTCTACGACCCGGCGCAGCGCAAGCCGGGCTGAGGATGCGGCGCCCGGACCGTGCGATCCGGGCTGGTTTTATGCAACATTTTCGATGTAACATTGAAACTGTCACATGAACGCATCCACCGCCACCCCCGACTCCTCCGCCCTCCAGGACCTCTCCATCGAGGCCCTGGCGGCGCGCACGGGCGTCACGGTGCGCAACATCCGCGCCTACACGACGGGCGGCCTGCTGCCGCCGCCAAGGCTGCAGGGCCGGCTCGGCCTGTACGGCCCCGATCACATTCAACGCCTGGCGCTGATCCGCGAACTGCGTGAACAGGGCTTCGGCATCGAGGCGATCCGCCGCATCTTCGCGCGCGCACCGGCCTCCACCTGGCCCGACCTGCTGGCCGTGGCCCGCTCGGTATCGGGCAGCCTGTTCGCCGAAGAAACGCCGGTCGTGGTGTCGGCTCAGGCGCTGGCCACCAAGTGGCAAGGCCAGATGACACCCGCCCTGCTCGGCCGCGCCACCCGGGCCGGCCTCATGCGCGAGCTGCCCGACGGCCAGGTGCAGGTGCTGAGCCCGGCACTCGGGCAGGTGGCCGAGCAGCTCGCCGCACTGGGGCTGCCGCTCGAGGCGGTCATCGGCATGCAGGAAACCATGGTCCGCACGCTGCGCACCGTCGCGCGGCGCTGGCTGCGCACACTGGCCGACAGCCTGCTCTCCGGCGATGCACTCGATGCCGGCCGCGCCGCGCAGCTGCTCGAGAAAGCCCGGCCGCTGGCCACCGGGGCGGTGCAGGCCGCCTTTCCCGTGATCCTGCAGCAGGAGCTCGACGCCCTGCTGCACAAGACCGCCTGATGCCGATGACACGCCCACCTCCTCGCCCGCACGTTGCTCTTCTTCCGACCCTGCTGTTGTCGCTGCTGCCGGCCCTCGCGGGCAGTGCGGCCTTTGCGCAGCAGCAGCCCCGAAGCGATAGCGCCCTGGCGCTGAGCTTCGACGCCGCGCGCCAGCGCATGGTCGAGCGCTCCGACAAGCTGGCCGCCGCGCGCATCGCCGTCGAGGCCAAGGAACTGCAGAGCGAAGGCGTCAAGCGCCTCGGGGGGCCCGTGGTCAGCATCTCGGGGCTGGCCTATGCGTACAACGCGAACCTGAACCTCGACCTCGACCCGCTCAATCAGAAGCTCGGCCAGATCGGCTCGTCGCTGCCGCCGTCGATCCAGAGCTTCATCTCGCGCGTGCCGATTCCGCAGCTGCCCAACAGCTACACGCTGAACCGCCACGACACCGGTGCCAACGCCTCGGTGTCGGCGGTGTGGCCGCTCTACCTGGGCGGCGCGACCGATGCGGTGCGCGGTTTTGTCTCGGCCCAGACGCGCGAAGCGCAGGCCGACGCCGAACAAGCCGGCCACGAAGTCGACACGCTGCTCGTGCAGCGCTACTTCGGCGCCCAGCTCGCGCAGCGCGCCGCCACGTTGCGCCTGCAGGCCGAGCGCACCATCGCCCAGCACGACGCGGCGGCGCAGAAGATGCTCGCGGCCGGCGTGATCTCGCGCGTGGAGCGGCTGCAGGCCAGCGCCGCCTACGAAGAGGCGCGCCGCAACGCCCGCAAGGCCGAGAACGACGCCGCACTGGCGGCCGTGGCGCTGGCGCACACCGTGCGGGCCGAAGGCAGCGTCACGCCGCAGACGCCGCTGTTCCTCATCAGCGCGCCGATCGAACCGCTCGGGCACTTCATCGATGCGGCGCTCACGCGGCATCCGGGCCTGGGCAAGGTTGCGGCCAAGAAGGCGCAGGCCGAGCAGCTGCACGAAGGCGAGGAAGCCTTGCGCCGTCCGCAGGTGATCGCGTTCGGCACGCGCGAGATCAAGAGCGGCAACGCCGACTGGGTGGCCGGCCTCGGCGTTCGCTGGACGCTGTACGACTCGGTCGACCGCAATGCCTTGTCGGCCGCCTCGCACAAGCAGGTCGAACAGGCCGAGCGCACCGACCTGCAGGCGCGCAGCGACATCTCGCTGCTGGTCGAACGCAACTGGCGCGCGCTGGACAACGCGCGCCGCCAGTACCTCGAGATGAAAGCCTCGGTCGAACTCGCGCAGGAGGTGGTCAAGCTGCGCACCGCCGGGCTGCGCGAAGGCACCAGCACCACGCTCGACCTGATCGACGCCGAGACCAACCAGGCCAAGGTGCTGACCGAACGCGCGCAGGCCGCCAACGACTACGTGCAGGCGCTCGCGCAACTGCTCGAGAGCGCGGGCCTGTCCGAGACTTTTTCCGACTACATCGCGCGCGCCGACGTGAAGGTGAACTGACCATGATGAGTGCCAAGACCCGAAAACTGATCGCCATCGCCGCTGCATTGCTCGTGCTGGTGCTGCTCGTCTGGGGCTTCTGGCGCGCCGCCCAGCCAGCGCCCGAGGTGTTCCAGGGCCAGATGGAAGCGCGCGAAACCGACGTGGCCGGCAAGGTCACGGCGCGCATCGCCGAAGTGGCGGTGAAGGAAGGCGATCGCATCCAGGCCGGCGCCCTGCTGGTGCGCATGGACAGCCCCGAGGTGCGCGCCAAGCTCGCGCAGGCCACCGCCGCCGAACAGGCCGCGCAGGCCGTGGCCGACAAGGCGCAGAACGGCGCCCGCCCGCAAGAGATCGAAATGGCGCGCATGCAATGGCAGCGCGCCGAAACCGCCGCACAGCTCGCGCAGACCTCATTCCGCCGTGTCGACGGCCTGGCGCGCGACGGCCTCGTGGCCGACCAGAAGCGCGACGAGGCCGAGGCCAACTGGAAGGCCTCGCGCGACGCCGCTGTGGCGGCCAAGGCCCAGTACGACATGGCGCGCACCGGCGCCCGCCCCGAGGACAAGGCCGCCGCCAGCGCGCAGGCGCGGCAGGTGGCCGGCGTGGTGGCCGAGGTGGAGGCCGCCAAGGCCGAGACCGAACTGCGCAGCCCGGTCGCCGGCGAAGTGGCCAAGGTGCTCGCCAAGGTCGGCGAACTCTCGCCGCAGGGCGTGGCGGTGGTCACGGTGGTCGACCTGAACGACCAGTGGGTGGTGCTGAACGTGCGCGAAGACCGGCTGGCCCGCTTCGCGCTCGACAAGGAATTCGACGCTCGCCTGCCCGCCCTGCCCGAAGACCGGCGCACCGCCCGCTTCAAGGTCTACTACAGCGGCGTGCTGCCCGACTTCGCCACCTGGCGCGCCACGCGCGGCGGCGCCGGCTTCGACGTGCGCACCTTCGAGGTCCGCGCCCGCCCGCTCAAGCCGATCGAGGGTGCGCGCCCCGGCATGAGCGTGCTGGTGGACTGAGCCCCTATCTGTCATGAGCCTGCGCGGCTTTTCCACCGCCAGCGCCCGGCGCGAATTCGCGCTGCTGCGCACACGCCCCTGGGACCTGGCCATGATCTCGTGGGTGCCGCTGCTCGCGGTGTTCCTGATCTGGTGGATCTTCTCGGCCGGCCTGCCCGAGCGCCTGCCGATCGGCGTGCTCGACCAGGACCACTCCGCCCTCTCGCGCCAGCTCACGCGCTTCCTGGACGCCACGCCGGGCCTGCGCGTGACGCAACAGTACGCCGACGAGGCCGAGATGCAGCGCGCGCTCACCAGCGGCGCGGTCGATGCGGCGGTGCAGGTGCCGCGCGACCTGAGCCGCGACGTCAAGCAGGGCCGTGTCGGCCAGATCGTGTTGCTGCACAACGCGCAGCTGGGCACGCATTCGAGCCTGATCCAGCGCGACGTGCGCACCGCCGTGGCCACGATGTCGGCCGGCGTCGAGCTTGCGGTGCGCAACAAGCGCGGCGAATCGATGAAGGCCGCGCGCGTGAGCATGGACCCGGTCAAGGCCAGCATGGTGGCGCTTTTCAACACCTCGACCGACTACGAGCAGTTTCTCGGCGCCGCGCTCATTCCGGCGCTGCTGCACATCCTCGCGATGACGGCCGGCGCCTGGGCCGTGGGCCGCGAGCTGCGCGACCGCAGCCTCGGCGGCTGGCTCGGCGCCGCACCGCGTTGGAACGAGGCGCTGGCCGCGCTGGCGGGCAAGCTGATGCTGCCGTTCGCGAGCCTGTCGGCGGTGGGCATCGCGGCCATGCTGTGGATCACGGCGGGCCGGGGCTGGCATCCGGTCGGTTCGGTGGGATGGACGCTGTTCGCGCTGATGGTGTTCCTCGCGCTGTCGATCGCGCTGGGCGCCTTCGTGGCCAGCCTCACGCGCTCGCTGCGCACCGCGCTGTCGGCCACCGGCTTCATCACGGCGCCGGCCTTCGCGTTCGGCGGCGTGGGCTTTCCGCTGGTCGCCATGCCTTTGCTCGCGCAGCTGTGGGCCGGACTGCTGCCCTACACGCACTACATCCGCGTGCAGATGGAGCAGCTGCAGATGGGCGCGCCCGTGGCGTACTCGGCGGCCACGCCGCTGTGGATGGTGGTGGGCACGATCATGTTGCTGGCCGTGTCGGCCACGCTGCTGTTGCGTGCGGCTGCAGCGCCCGATACCTGGGGAGGCCGCTGATGAACAACACGTCCACCCAAGGCTTCGCCGCCGCCTGGCGCGACACCGCGCTCGCCGTGCTGCGCGACAAAGGCGTGCTGCTGATCATGCTGCTCGCGCCCATCATCTACGGCTTCTTCTACCCCTGGCCCTATGGCACCCAAGCCGTCACGCGCGTGCCCGTGGCGGTGGTCGACCAGGACCACAGCGGGCTCTCGCGGCAGATCGCGCGCTTCGCGATGGCCAGCCCGCGCCTGGACGTGCGCATGGTCACGTCCGATGTGCACGAGGCGCAGCAGGCGCTGTGGCGCGGCGAGATCGAAGGCTATGCGCTGCTGCCGCAGGATCTCAAGCGCAACGTGCTGCGCGGCACGCCGGCGGTCGTCACCATCGAAGGCAACGGCGCGTATGCGCTGCTGAACAAGGCGGTGCTGTACGGCTTCTCGGAAGCGGTGGGCACGGTGTCGGCCGGGGTCGAGATCCGCAAGCTGCAGGCCGGCGGCCAGAGCGCCATTCAGGCGGCACGCAGCCGCAGTCCGCTCAACACGCAGCTGGTGGCGCTGTTCAACCCGACCGAGGGCTACGGCAGCTACGTGGTGCCGGCGGTGGCGCTGCTGATCCTGCAGCAGACGCTGCTGATGGGCACCGCGATGCTGGCCGGCACCTGGGCAGAGGCCCGCCGCCTGCGCGCGGGCATGGGGGCGTGGCTGGGGCGGCTGGGCGCGCTGTCGGGCTTCGGCGTGCTGAGCGGCGTGTTCTATTTCGGCTGGGTGTTCTTCCTGCAGGACTATCCGCGCGGCGGCAATCCGCTCGGTGCGCTGGTGCTGCTGCTGTTCTACGTGCCCGCGATCTGTGTGCTCGGCCTGTTGCTGGGCTGCTGGTTCCGCGACCGCGAGCGAGCCTTGCAGGTGCTGCTGTTCACTGCGCTGCCGATGGCGTTCCTGTCCGGCTTCTCGTGGCCGGTCGAGGCGCTGCCCGCGCCGCTGCAGGCGTTGCGCTGGCTGTTCCCGAGCACGGCGGGCATCCAGGCCTCGCTGCGGCTCAACCAGATGGGTGCGCCGCTGCACGACGTGTTGCCGTACCTGGGCACACTGGCGGCGATGGTGGTTGCGGGCCTGCTCGTGCTGTGGGCCGCGGCCACGCCGCGCAAGAACGAAGCGGCCGAACGCGCCTAGCGTCGGCTGTCCGCCGCCACCGCGCGCACCAGCCGCGTGGCCGGCGCGACCAACTCGCGCAGGTCGCCCACGCGGTCCTGCTCGATGGCCTGCAGCACCAGTTCGTTGATGCCGCCGACCACCGTCATCGCCATCTGGCTGCTGAGGTGCGCCGCGGGCACCTCGGGTGTATTGCCCGACTCGCTGCTGTTGATCGCCACCTGGATGAAGTTGGCGATCTCGGCGTTCACGCGGCGCCGCGCAGCCAGGCCCGGCAGGCCCAGCCCCAGGATCTCGACGAACAACGTGCGCAGCAGCACCGGGTCCTGGGCGAGGTAGTCCATGTACGCGGTCATCGCCTGCTCCACCTGCGTGTGCCAGGGCTGGGCCGGGTCGAAAGCCTCGCTCACGGCCTGCAGGCCGAGCCGGCTGGCCGTTTCGTACAGCGCGATCAGGCACTCGGTCTTGGTGCTGAAGTGCTCGTAGAACGTGCGCCGCGACACGGCCGCCTCGCGCACGATGTCGGCGATGGTGGTGTCGGCGTAGCCCTTGGCCGCCACGGCATGCGCCATGCCCTGCAACAGCCGCGTGTAGTGCTCGCTCGGCGCGCTTTCGGCGGCACCGGACGGGGCCGATTTGTCGATGGTGGCAGTCATGTGCGTTTCATTCTCCTACGCCTCGGTACTTGACAGTACCAGTTCACAATTGCACCATGGCGGCATGCGGTACGAATCTGTACCAACGCTTGTGTCCACGACCTCAGGAATTGCCACCCCATGACCGAACTCGTTGTCCGCCGCCTGCTGATCGACCTGCAACCGCCCTTTTCGCGCGACTGGTGCGGGGGTGATGCCTTCTCGACAGCCTTCTTCAACGCCCTGTCGATGAGCTTTCCCTTCGGCGAGCAGTTCTTCATCGACGCCGTGCGCGACGCCATGGCCACGCTGCCGCCCGAGGTGCAGGAGCGCTACCGCGCCGACGTGCGCGGCTTCATCGGGCAGGAGGCCACGCACCGGCGCATCCATTCGCTCTTCAACGCGCACCTCGACCAGCAGGGCCTGGTCGACCGCTGGACCTCGCGCGCCAGCAAGCGCATGGAACTGATGGACGGCGCCGATCCGCGCCACGCCCTGGCCGTGACGGCCGCCACCGAGCACTTCACGGCGATGTTCGCCGAGTGGCTGCTGGCCCGCCCCGAGATCCTCGACGGCGCCGAGCCCCGGCTGCGCACGATGTGGCTGTGGCACAGCGCGGAAGAGTTGGAGCACAAGAGCGTCGCCTTCGACATCTACAAGGCCGCAGGTGGCTCCGACGAATGGCGCACGCGCTGGTTCCGCCGCGTGACAGTGATGTTCCTCGGCGACCTGATGCGCCAGACGGTCGACAACCTGCGGCATGAAAAGCAATTGTGGAAATGGGCCACCTGGAAGAGCGCCGCGCGCATCCTGTTGGGCCGCGGCGGGCTGCTGCGGGGCAACCTTGCGGGCTGGCGCCTCTATCTGCGCAGCGACTTCCACCCCGACCAGCAGGACAGCAGCCTCTCGGCGCGCTGGCTGGCCGACAACGGCGCGCAGTTCACGCCGGTGGGTGCGCCGGCGGCCACCTCGGCCTGAGGCAGGCCTCGGTCAGTAGATGCTGGCGCGGTGCGGGCTCAGCACGCCCGCCTGGGTCGGCTGGCCGTCGGCGCGCATCGTGAGGTCGTGCAGCGTGTCGAAATCCGACGGTGCGTCGGGCACGCGCATCACCACTTCGAGTTCGTGCATCGAGGCCACCCAGCGGCCGGCCGGCGATTCGGCCGGTTCGTCGTTGGCGAACACGCCGTCGCGGATGTAGAGCGTTTCGCCTTCGGGGCGCTCGCCATGCAACTCGATCAGGCGCGCGATCGAGAAGTTGTAGGTCACGAGTTTTTCGCGCGTGCGGCGGTCCTTGCCGCCGCAGTTGAACGAGCCCTCGGCCGCGATCACGATGCAGGAGCCGTCCACCCCGCCGTCGATGGCGATCTCGTTGCCCGAGCGCCAGATGGCGTTGGGCAGGCGCACACGCACCTTGTCGATCACAAGGTCGCGTTGCTTGTTGAGAGCGCCCAGCGGCGGCACCAGCGAGCGCAATTGGCGCAGGCGCTCGGCAAAGTTGTCGTCCATCAGGAATTCGACATGGTGCGTCGCGCTGCCCGATGAGCGCTTGACGACCTGCATGACAACGTGGCGCGGCTTGTTCACAGCTCAGGCCCTCCACGCAGAGAAAAATCCACGCCCGCTGCGGGGCACCGATCGCCTTCTTGCTGGAATTGTGTGGTCATCGGCTACAAATTAGAACTTTAGATCAAATGCAATTACTTGCATCATTTGTGTCCAACTGTATATCGATTGCGACCGGGATGGAAGGCAATCGACGACATGCCGATGAGGCCATGTCGCCAACGCGACGCGGCGTTGTGCTAGCCGCTCAGCTCGACGACGCTTCGGCCTCGAGGGCCTCGTCGAGTGCCTTGCACGAAGGCGCACAGACGGTCTGCGACTTGCCCAGCACCTGGCGCGTGCGCAGCTGCGAGCGCACGCGGTGCTTGCCGCACATGAAGCAGGACATGGTGGCCCCGCTGAACGACGCCGAGGCGCGGAACGGAGAGCCCGGCGCCTTCGACTTGTAGCGCAGGCCGTCCGCCACCACTGCTGTTTTCACTTCACCCTTGGCCATGCATCTAGTCCTTGTTCGGTTCGTCACCGCGCATCGCGCGGGCAATCGCTTCCCTGGCCGCGCCTTCGGCCGCCAGCGAAACGTCCAGCGCGGAGCGGCAAAGGCCCGCGTGCTGGTAATTCATATTTTCGTAGACCTCGGAGGCGGCCGGATAGGCATCGAGCAGTTGGCCCAGTTCGGCGCCGGGTTCGACGTCTTCGAATTCATGCACCAGGTGCTCGACCACCGAGCGGTACTGCTCGGCACCGACGGGCACAGCGCTGTGCTCGAGCCTCTCCAGCAGCTGAGCCAGCACGTGGGTCACAGCCAGATCGGTCTTGGGAGACGGATTTCGGGTCGTATTCATGGTTTGCATGTGGGGACAGCATACCCCTATGCAAGGGGCGGGTCCCGCGCCAGTGTCTCTGCCGCCCCGGTCTCCTGCGCCGCGCGCATGCGATGGAGCAGGCTGTGAAGCATTTCGGTCGACAACCCGTGAATCACCAGCCGGTGCCCGGCCCGCAAGGTCGACAGCGGCACCAGCGGATGCTTGTTGTTGACCAGGATCAGGTGCTCCGGCGCATTCAGGATCGTTGCCGCGTAGATGCCGATGGTTTCGTCCAGTTGCAGCGAGTTGGCCGCACGCCAGAAATCGTTGTCGGTCAGCATCAGCTGGTACAGCGGCGTGAACAGCTCGATGGCGCTTTGCAGGTCGAGGAAATTCAGCTTGCCCTGGGGCATGTCTTCGAGCCGCAGCGCCGGCGACTTGATCATCGAGAAATCGACGCTTTCGGCCTTGCACAGCGCCAACCCCTTGTCGCGCAACGCCGTGTTCAGCCGGATCACGAAGTTGAACAGGTTCAGGTCGTGCTTGAGGAACATCTCGTCCTTCAGCGCGTCAATGTCGGCCGGCTCCAGCGGCGACGTTCCCACGGGCGCGGGCGAGTTGCGCCCGATGAAGGCCAGCACCTGCGAGCCGAGGTGAAAGTGCCGCAGGATCAGCCAGTTGGCCTCGGGCGACACGAAGCGCTTGAGCCCCCACGCCAGGAAGCGGTGCAGCAGCACCGAGTGCGACCAGTTGCGCGGCACGAACACCTTCACGATCTGGATCAGGATGATCGTCAGCCGCGCAATCGGCCGCAGGAACGGCAGCAGGTACTGGCGCGAGGCCGAACTCGAGTCGGCCAGCCATGCGGCCTTCACGTCGTCGGGCAGCGGCGTGCTCTGGTCGAGGTACAGCGCCAGCCACGGACTGGGGTCGCGCTCGTCGTGTGCCTGGGTCAGGAAATCAGGCGTTCTGTCCATTGCTCATTCGCTCCGTGATGTGCTGGAACTGCATCAGGTACAGCGCGGCCGTGTGACGCGCGGTGTCGGTGATCTGGCGGGCGGCGCGGGCCTGCCCTTCCACGGCCATCACCATCTCGACCGCCGCGAGCCAGCGGTTCAGATGGTGCTCGTCGTTGTGGCCGTGGTATTCGAGGAAGCGGAAGGCATCGGGCGGCAGCTTCAGGCTGGCCTTGAGCAGCGGCAGCAGCGCCGGCACGATGCGCTGACCCGTGCCTTCGATGATGTAGATCGCGCCCAGCAACCCGATCGGATCGCGCGTGGCGGCCAGCCCGTGCAGGTAGGCGTTGAGCGCCTCACCGCCCGGATTGCGGCGCAGCTCGTCGATCGACTCGACCGTGCCGCCGGCCTTGCGGTAGTCGCTGAAGAGGATGTTGAAGTCGTTCTGTTCCTCGCCCGCATGCACGTCGATCAGCGACGACAGCATGCGGTACGGCTCGCTCAGCGACGCGGCGCCTTCGCGCATCCACAGGCTGCCTTCACGCACCTGCGGCACCCACTGCTCCATCCAGTTCAGGTAGTCGGGCACGGCGAAGCGGCGCTCGCGGATCTGGCGGATCAGCGGCGTGCGCCACACGCGCGAGCGGTAGTCGTGCCAGATGGCGGCCAGCTCGGTCAGCAAGGCGCCCAGGCCTTCGGGCGCGGCGGCCGGGTCGTGCGGCGGCGCGATGACGAGGTCGTCGTCGGGCACGACGGCCGCGGCACGCGGCGCGACCACGACAGGCGCCGCATCGACAGCCTCGACCTCGAGCAGCATGTACGCCACCATGAAGCGCCCCGACTCCGGCACGTAGCAGAAGATCTGCTCGCCCGGCTTCAGCGCCTTGGTGTGCAGGAACTCGGCCAGCATCACGAGGATCGATGCCGCGCCGGTGTTGCCGCGCCACGCGAGGTTGCTCCACCAGCGTTCGCGCGGAATCGCGAGGTCGGCCTTCGCCATCAGGTCTTCGACGACCGGGATGAATTTTTCCGACGAGTAGTGGCACAGGAAGTGATCGACCCGTTTCGGATCGACCCAACCGTCGCGCACCAGCCCTGCGTATTCATGGATGCCGATGTCGAACAGGTGCGGCAGCAGGCGGATGTCCTGGCGCAACGACAGCGCGCCGGCCGCCTCGGCCTCGGCCCATGAGCCGAAATCGAGGTGGCCCCGGCCGTGGTCTTCGCGGTTCTCCGTCAGGCCCAGCTGCATGCAGACCGGGTAGTCGCCCGAGAAGGCGCGCTGGTGCACCCACTTCAGCTTGAGGCGCAGCCCCGGCTTGCCGGCCAATGCAGGTGTGCCGTCGGACAGCAGCAGCGCACCGGCGCCATCGGACAGCATCCAGCGCAGGAAGTGCGAGTCGAAATCCGTCTCGTAGCCGCGCGCAGCAAAGCGCGAGCGCTTGAACAGGCGCGACGGCATCTCGCTGGCCACCGCCAGCGCCGAGCGGTGCGCGCCCAGCTCGATGCCCTGCGCCGCCGTCTGGATCGCCGACACGCCGGCCGCACAGATGCCGTGCACCGAGTGCGTTTCCATCGGCTGCGCCGCCAGCTCGCCCTGGATCATGTTGGCGAAGCCGGGCATCAGCGTGTCGCCCCCCGAGGAGCCGCTGGCCAGCAGCGACACGCGCGACAGCTCGGCGCCGCCACGCTGCAGGCAGTCGCGGATCGCGCCGGCCGCCAGTTGCGCGTTGGTGTGGCGCGTTACGCCCTCCTCGTCGATCGCGTAATGCCGCGTGAGGATGCCGTTCTCGGCCAGGATGCGCCGCTTGATGCGCTCCGACATGCGATTGAGCGGCGCGATGTAGGCATCCATCCGGTCGTTGGGAACAGGCTCGCCGGGCATGAAGTAGCCGGCGCTTTCGAGGTACACGCGTTGGAATGAAACGGGCATGGGTTCAGGAGATGGGTGAATCGGGAGGCATCAGCGAGCGGCTGCGAAAACGCGGCCACACGGTCCCCAGCACGAACACGCGCACCATGTACGGCACCAGCCCGCCCTCGTTGAGCGCGGGCGCCACCTGCGCGCGGTAGCGCGTGCGATGCAGGTGCGTGAGCTCGGACCAATGGGCATGCGGGTTCTCGTGGTGTGCGGTGTGCAGGCCGATGTTGAACAACAAGGGGTTCACCAGCCCCTCGAAATTGCGCGCGTAGTTCAGCTGGCTACCCGCGGTATCGCGCGGCGCCTCCTGCGAGGATGCCTTGCGCGGGGTCTTGCGGCCGTCGGCGTGCGCGTGCTGCAGGTAGTTGGTGGCCAGCAGCCAATGCAGGCCGTGCAGCTGGGGCACGATTACGAACAGCAAGGCCTTGCGCCAGTCGATCGCCAGCAGCACGGTCCAGCTGACCAGCCACAGCGCGTACTGCGCCATGCAGTAGCGCCAGGCGCCGCGATGGTGCCGGTGCAACCTCGCGAGCCAGCCGAAGAACAGCGGCATCAGCACCCACACGGCCTGGAAGGGGTGCAGCAGGTAGCCCCACAGGTGGTTGGTGTCGCCGCCGAAGCGGTAGGTGCGCGCCGCATCCTTCGGGCCATGCCGATGGCGATGGTGGTTGGCCACATGCGCGGGCCAGAAGACAAAGGTCGGGTGGCCCTGCAGCAGCGTGATCCAGAAGTCGGTCAGCCGGTTCATGCGCCGACCGCGCCACATGCGCAGATGCACGTGGTTGTGATGGATCACGCCGATGCCGAGCGTGAGGAACAGCATCAGCGCATACAGCACCACCTGGAAGCCGTGCACCCACTGCCACGCGGCCAACGCGGGCAAGGCGACGAGGTAGGCAAGGCTCTGCCAGTCGCGCCAGTGGCGCAGCCTCGGCAGCCGGCTGCGACGTGCATCAGGCTGTCGTGGCGCCATGCGTCTTGCCGAGCTTCTTGTGAAAGGCCTGGAACAACGGCTGGGCCGCATCGGCCGCGATGCGCGTGCGGAACAGCCGGTCCATGAAGGTGAACTGAAAACCGTAGTTGCCGTTGTGAACGGCATGGTGCAGATGGTGTCGGCGGCTCGCGGCAAACCAGTGGCTGTACGACACGCCCGGAACGAAGTCGTAATTCGAATGCCCGACGCAATTGAAGAACAGGCTGAAGACCGGCACCGACGCCAGCGACCAGAAGCTGAAGTCGTGCAGCACCATCGGCAGCAGGATCACGTTGCCGAGCATCAGCGCCTCGATCGGATGGAAGCTGTAGGTGGCCCACGGCGTGGTCACGAACGAGCGGTGGTGCGGGCCGTGAAAGCGCCGCAGCCAGCGCGTGTGCAGCAGGCGGTGGTTGACCCAGAAATGCACGTCGTTCCATACCGCGAGCACGAGGATTTCCACGCCGATCCGGCGCCAGCCCGCATCAGGCTCCAGCCGCGCCCAGCCGAGCTGCAGCAGCCCCCACGGAAACACCATGCCCAAACCGAAGATCAGCACCGAGACGCCCGACTGCGTCAGCTCGCGCTGAAGCTGGCCGGGCTGCAGCGGCCGGGGATCGAGCGCGCGCCCGATGCCCATCGCCGGCAGCACGCGCTTCGTGAGCAGCCAGGTGAGCGCGCCGAAGCCCAGGTAGATGCCGCCGAAAAACAGCAGGCCCCACAGCATGACCTGCGGAGCAGAAAGAGAAGTGAAGGTCTGCGCCATCCCCCGAGGCTACAACAGCATCTCGGGCACCAGCGGAGAGATCAGGGTGTTGTACAGGCGCTGGAAAAAACCCGACTCGGGTTCCGAGGTGAGGATCAGCTCCTTCTCGCCGTCATTCGTGAGCCATTCGAGCGTGCCGCCCTCCTTCGCCAGCCGCAGCCGGTACGAATTCTGCAGCTTGCTCACGTGGATGATGCGCAGCATCTCGCGCGCGAGTTGCGGGTTGTCGACCACCACGCCCATCTCGGTGTTCTGGCTGGCCGAGCGCGGGTCGAGATTCATCGAGCCGACGAAGATACGCGTCCTGTCGATAGCGGCGGTCTTGGCATGCAGCCGGCCCAGCGAGTTGCCGAAGCTGCCGAAACGCATGCTCGCGGTGGTGCGCTGCGGGCTCAGCTCGTACAGGTCGGCGCCGCCTTTCAGCAGGCGCTCGCGGTAGCGCGCATAGCCGGTGTGCACCAGCGGCTCGTCGTTGGCGGCAAGCGAATTGGTCAGCAGCGTGAGCTTGACCTTGCGCTTGGCCAGGTCCTCGAAGGCGGCCATGCCGCGCTCGCCCGGCACGAGGTAGGGCGAGGTCAGGTCGACCTCGGTCTTGGCGTCGAGCAGCAGCGCCCAGACCTTCATGGTCACGCTGGTGGCAATGGCGTCTTCGGCCGTCAGGGTCGTGGGCTTGGAAGGCGGATCGGCGATGGCGCGCGCCTCGCCCCACAGCAGGCCCATGCGGCCGCCGTCGAGTTCCTCGGCGATGGGGCCGTAGCCCAGGATGTCCGAGGGCGGCAGCACGACCTTCGGCGGCGGACCGGCCATGCCGACCCACTCGTCGAAACCAGCGCCGCCCTCCCCTCGCACGATCTCGGCGATGGGCCAGACCTGGTCGCTGTTCCAGTAGGCATCGAAGATCGACTCGAGCTGCTGCACCACCTTGCCGACCACCAGCGCGTCCATGTCGATGAAGTTCTGCGCCTCGCTCAGCACGAAATACTCGTCGGCGATGTTGCGCCCGCCCACCACCGCCATCGCGCCGTCGGCAATGAAGAGCTTGTTGTGCATGCGGTGGTTGAGCCGGTGGATGTCGAAGATCGACACCACGAAGCGCGAGAGAAAACCGTCGCGCGCGCAGCAGAACGGGTTGAACAGGCGCACCGACACGTTGGGCGTCTCGGACAGCGCCAGCAGCAGCTTCTGGCTCTTGACGGTGTACAGGTCGTCCACCAGCACCCGCACCTTCACGCCGCGCGCCGCCGCCTCGCGCAGCGTGCGCAGCAGCAGGCGGCCGGTGGCGTCGTTTTCGAGCTGGTAGTACTGCACCACCAGCGAATGCTCGGCGCGCTGCGCGAGCTGGATGCGCGCGTCGAGCGAGTACACGCCCAGCGGCATCAGCCGGAAACCCGAGTGCTCGCCGGGCGGCGTCGAGGCCGCGACGATCTTCGCCAGCGCGGTGCCGGGATCGGCCACGGCCGCGTGCTCGGCCGGGCGTTCGCGCGCGGGCGGCAGCGAGCCACAGGCGCCCAGCACAACCAGGAGAGCGCCGGCGAGCGCCGCGCGCAGCAGGGAATGGGCCCAGTCGTTCATGGTGAATCACTCCTCGTCGTGGTTGCCATTGCCTGAAGTACGCCGGCCGTCGCGCGCCGGTTTCATCGGAGCCCGCTTCGGAGCACACTTGCGAACCCGATCCACTTCGCCCCGGAGTTGCATCATGGCCCGATCGACCCTTTTTCGCACCGTCTGGATGGCTGCAATCCTCGCCGCCGGGGTACCCTGCGCCCACGCCGCCCTGGACATCGGCGACCCCGTGCCCAAGTTCACGGCCACGGCCGCGCTCGGCGGCAAGACCTTCCGCTACTCGCTGGCCGAGGCGCTGGCCAAGGGGCCGGTGGTGCTGTACTTTTTTCCGGCAGCCGACTCGAACGACTGCTCCATCGAAGCCCACGCCTTCGCCGAAGCGGTCGACCAGTTCGCCGCGCTGGGCGCCACGGTGATCGGTGTGTCGGCCGACGACATCGACACGCTCTCCAAGTTCTCGGTCAAGTCCTGCCAGAGCCGCTTTCCGGTCGCCTCCGACCAGGGCAAGACCGTGATCCAGGGCTTCGACGCGCTGATGCAGACGCGGCCCGACTTCGCCAACCGCCTGTCGTACGTGATCGCGCCCGACGGCAAGGTCGCGTACTACTACCAGAACCTCAACCCCGACAAGCACGTCGAGCGCATGCTGAACGCGGTGCGCGCGCTGCCCAAAGCCACGGCGGCCAAGTAAGGCGGACGGCCCCGCGCGCCACGCGCCGGGCCGCCTTCGCGCAAAATCCCGCCCCATGCAGCTCAACTACATCGCCAACGCGGACGTTCCCTCCGCCTCCGGCCGCACCCTCCCCGTCATCGACCCTTCCGACGGCCAGCCCTTCGACGAAATCCAGCGCAGCAACGCCTCAGACATCGACGCCGCCGTGCGCGCCGCGCGCGACTGCTTCGAGGGCGTGTGGCACAAGGTCAGCGCCGCCGACCGCGGTCGCCTGCTATTCAAGCTCTCGCAGAAGATCGCCGAACACGTCGACGAACTCGCGCTCATCGAGCAGCGCGACTGCGGCAAACCCGTGAAGCAGGCGCGCGCCGACGCGGTGGCACTGGTGCGCTATTTCGAGTTCTACGCCGGTGCCTGCGACAAGCTGCACGGCGAGACCATTCCCTACCAGGACGGCTACAGCGTCTTCACCTGGCGCGAGCCGCACGGCGTCACGGGCCACATCATTCCGTGGAACTACCCGATGCAGATCTTCGGGCGCAGCGTGGGCGGTGCCCTGGCGGCCGGCAACGTGTGCGTGGTCAAGCCGGCCGAAGACGCGTGCCTTTCGCTGATCCGCGTGGCGCAACTGGCGGCCGAGGTCGGTTTCCCGGCCGGCGCGCTCAACATCGTGACGGGCTACGGCCATGAAGTGGGCGACGCGCTCGCGCGCCACGAAGGCATCGACCACATCAGCTTCACGGGCAGCCCGAAGATCGGCACGCTGATCCAGCAGGTGGCGGCCGAACGGCACTGCCCAGTCACGCTCGAACTCGGCGGCAAGAGCCCGCAGATCATCTTCGCGGACGCCGACCTCGATGCGGCCATCCCGGTGGTCATCAACGCCATCGTGCAGAACGCCGGCCAGACCTGCTCGGCCGGCTCGCGCGTGCTGATCCAGCGCGACATCTACGAGCCCCTGCTCGAGCGCCTGGGCCATGCCTTCGAAGCCCTGCGCGTCGGCCCCGCCGCCATGGACCTCGACGTCGGCCCGTTGATCCGCCAGACGCAGCAGCAGCGCGTGTGGGACTTCCTGAGCGACGCGCAACATGCCGGCATCCCGATGGTGGCGCAGGGCGTGGTGGTCGAGGAAGCGCCCGAAACCGGCTTCTACCAGGCCCCAACCCTGCTGCGCGACGTGCCCGTGAACCATCGCCTCGCCCAGGAAGAAGTGTTCGGCCCCGTGCTCGCCGCGATGCAATTCGCCGACGAAGACGAAGCCGTGGCGCTCGCCAACGCGACCCAGTTCGGCCTCGTGGCCGGCGTCTGGACGACCGACGGCGCACGGCAGTTCCGCATGGCCAGGCGCGTGAAGAGCGGCCAGGTGTTCATCAACAACTACGGCGCGGGCGGCGGTGTCGAGTTGCCGTTCGGCGGCGTGAAGTCGTCGGGCTACGGGCGCGAAAAGGGCTTCGAGGCGTTGTACGGCTTCACGACGCTGAAAACCATCGCCGTCAAGCACGGCTAAGTCTGGAGGGCTGCTCTTCCAGAGACACCGCGGAACCGGCTTTGCCGGGCCGCTGGTGTCGCCCCCGGTGAGGGGGTTGGCGAAGCGACACGAAGTGCGCGAAGCCTGGGGGAGAGCTCTCTTATCCCAGCGCGGTATCGAGCAGCATCATCAGCACGAAGCCGATCATCAACCCGCTCGTCGCATAGGCCTCATGCCCCTTGCGATGCGATTCGGGAATGATCTCGTGGCTGATGACGAACAGCATCGCCCCCGCCGCAAAGCCCAGCCCCCAAGGCAACAGCATGGCCGAATGACCGACCACTGCGGCGCCGAGCACCGCCCCCAGCGGCTCGACCAGCCCTGACGCCATGCCGATCAGCACCGCGAACAGGCGGCTGTAGCCAGCCGCCAGCAGCGCCACGGCGACCACCAGCCCCTCGGGCACGTCCTGGATCGCGATCCCGGTGGCGAGCGCATCGGCGCGCACGCCGTTGTTGGCCGCGTAGCCGACGCCGATGGCCAGGCCTTCGGGCACGTTGTGCAGCGCGATCGCGAACACGAAGAGCCAGGTGCGGCGCAGTTGTCGCCCGCTCTGCCCTTCGCGACCCTTGATGAAATGCTCGTGCGGCAGCACGCGGTCCATCGTCATCAACACCAGGCCACCCAGCAGGATGGCCGTGCCGATCACGCCGCCGGCCGCCCAGGCGCCACCGCCGAAGACGCCCGTCGACCGGGCGGCGTCCAGCCCGGGAATGATCAGCGAGAACGCGCAGGCTGCGAGCATCACGCCCGCGCCGAAGCCGAACAGCGTGTCCTGCAGCCGTTCGGGCAGCTTCTGCGAGAACAGCACCGGCAGCGTGCCCAGCGCGGTCGCCAGCGCCGCCACCGAGCCACCGAGCAGTGCATTCCACACCAACGGGTCGGCGCGCACGAACGACCAGAACTGCGACACCAGCGCCAGCGCGCCGGCCGCGACGATGGCAAAGCCGATCCATTCGCGTGCCGGGCGCGGCGACTTCCGCGGCGGCTGCGTCGCGATCGTGCCTTGCTGCGAGTCGTTCATGGGCGGGCTCCTTGGCAGGTCATCAGCCGCCGGTCGCGGCGGCATGGCGACGGGCCACCTCGGCCCAGTTCACCACGTTGTAGAAGGCCGCGATGTACTCGGGGCGGCGGTTCTGGTACTTCAGGTAGTAGGCGTGCTCCCACACGTCCAGGCCCAGGATCGGGGTCTTGCCCGAGCCGATGCCGCGCATCAGCGGGCTGTCCTGGTTGCCGCTGCTTTCCACCGCCAGCTTGCCGTCGGCGCCGACGACCAGCCAGGCCCAGCCGCTGCCGAAACGCGTGAGCGCGGCCTTGGTGAAGGCGTCCTTGAAGGCATCGAAGCCGCCCAGGTCGGCATCGATCGCCTTCGCCAGCGCACCGTTCGGGGCGCCGCCACCGCCCTGATCCACCGGCGCCATCACGGTCCAGAACAGGCTGTGGTTGGCGTGGCCGCCGCCGTTGTTGCGCACCGGCGCGCGCAGCGCCTCCGGCAGTTCCTCGACACCGGCGATGAGGGCTTCGACCGGCGTGTCCGCATGCGGCGTGTCTTTCAGCGCCGCATTCAGGTTGTTCACATAGGTCTGGTGATGCTTGCCGTGGTGGATTTCCATCGTCTGCGCGTCGATGTGGGGTTCGAGCGCATCGAAGGCATAGGGCAAGGCTGGCAGGGTGTACGGCACGGTTCGGAAGCTCCTTGGTTGAAGAGAGCCCTTTGCGTGGTGCGGGTGCTGCGTACTCAGGCAGTCAAATGATAGTAATTCGCATTGTCTGCGTCAAGATATCGACGCCATAGATGACGCCAATCGGCCAGCCGACCGTGTGCCTCCCCAGGTCGAACCACCGATACACTGCCCCGCGACCGGTTCGCACGGACGGCGTCAAGACCGTCTGCCCGGTTGCATCCTTCCCTCAACGACGGAGACAACACGCATGACCTTCCTGAAGCGCCGCGCCCTGCTGCACACGGCCCTGCTCGGCCTGAGCCTCGCCCTGCCGCTGCTTGCCACCGCCCAGTCGCTGCCCACGGCCAAGCCGGAGTCCGTGGGCTTGTCGAGCGAGCGCCTGCAGAAGCTCACCGACGTGCTCAAGGCCGACGTGGCCGCCGGCAAGATCCCCGGCGCAGTGCTGCTGGTCGCGCGCCAGGGCAAGGTCGCGTGGTTCGAACCCGTCGGCAAGCTCGACGCGGCCGCCGGCACCCCGATGCCGCGCGACGGCATCTTCCGCATCTACTCGATGAGCAAGCCCATTACCACCGTCGCCGCGATGATGCTGGTGGAAGACGGCCGCATGAAGCTGGACGACCCGGTCGCGATGTACCTGCCCGAGTACGCCAGCATGACGGTCGGCGTCGAGAAGCCCGGCGCCGACGGCAAGCCCGTGCTCGAGACCGTGCCCGCGCGCCGCCCGATCACCGTGCAAGACCTCATGCGCCACACCTCGGGCCTGACCTACGGCTTCTTCGGCCCGGGGCTGGTCAAGCAGGCCTACAACGTCGCCAACCTGGGGGCCGGCGACCCGAACAACGCCGAGTTCTCGCAGCGCCTGGCCAAGCTGCCGCTGGCCTACCAGCCCGGCACGACCTGGGACTACAGCTATTCGACCGACATCCTGGGCCGCCTGGTCGAGGTGGTGTCGGGCCAGTCGCTCTACCAGTTCGAGAAAGCGCGCCTGCTCGACCCGCTGGGCATGAAGGACACCACGTACTATGTGCCCGAGCCAGCGCGCCAGCCGCGCATCGCCGAGCCGCTGGCGAACGACCGCAGCTTCGGCGTGGGCGCCGACCTGAACGACCCGCGCATCGTGCGCAAGCTCGAATCGGGCGGCGGCGGGCTGGTGTCGACCGCGTCCGACTACGCGCGCTTCCTGCAGATGCTGCTCAACGGCGGCACGCTCGACGGCACGCGCTACCTCGGCCCGCGCACGCTGGCGCTGATGACGAGCGACCACTCCAACGCCGGCGCCGGCATCGTGCCCGGCCCGCTCTACCTGCCGGGTCCGGGCTACGGCTTCGGCCTGGGCTTCGCGGTGCGTCGCAACGACGGCGAAGCGCCCTACCCGTCCGGCGGCGGCGAGTACAACTGGGGCGGCGCGGGCGGCACCTACATGTGGGTCGATCCGAAGAACGAGATGTTCGTGGTGCTGATGCTGCAGTCGCCCAAGTACCGCACCCACTACCGAAGCCTCACGCGCAACATGGTCTATGCGGCGGTGCTGAAGTAGCCGGAGTAGCCCGCCAGGCGCGCAGCCGCGGGCCATGGCGCAAAATCGGCCTCGCCCCATGAAGAACAACAGCAGCACCGTCATTCCGATCGCCCCGGCAGGCCACGCCGTCGTGACTGCGCCGGGCGTCGCCGTGCCCGCCACCGGCTTGCTGGCCGACCGGCTCGGCCGCCCGCTGACCGACCTGCGCATCAGCGTGACCGACCGCTGCAACTTCCGCTGCAGCTACTGCATGCCGAAGGACGTGTTCGACAAGGACTACCAGTACCTGCCGCACAGCGCCCTGCTGAGCTTCGAGGAAATCACGCGCCTGGCGCGCCTCTTTGCCTCGCACGGCGTGCGCAAGATCCGCCTGACCGGCGGCGAGCCGCTGCTGCGCAAGCACATCGAGGGACTCGTCGCGCAACTGGCCGAGCTGCGCACCCCCGATGGCGACCCGCTGGAACTCACGCTGACCACCAACGGCTCGCTGCTGCGGCGCAAGGCCGCCGCCCTGCGTACCGCCGGCCTGCAGCGCGTGACGGTGAGCCTGGACAGCCTGGACGACGCCGTGTTCCGCCACATGAACGACGTCGACTTTCCGGTGGCCGACGTGCTGGCCGGCATCGACGCCGCGCTGGCCGCGGGCCTGGGCCCGATCAAGGTCAACATGGTGGTCAAGCGCGGCACCAACGAGCAGGAGATCCTGCCGATGGCGCGCTACTTCCGCGAGCACCACGGCGGCAAGGTCGTGCTGCGCTTCATCGAATACATGGACGTGGGCGCCACCAACGGCTGGCGCATGGACGAGGTGCTGCCGTCAGCCGAGGTCATCGCGCGCATCGCGGCCGAGTTTCCGCTCGTGCCCCTGGAGGCCACCACGCCCGGCGAAACCGCCCAGCGCTGGGCCTACGCCGGCGGCGGCGGCGAGATCGGCGTGATCAGCAGCGTCACCCAGGCCTTCTGCCACGATTGCAGCCGCGCGCGGCTGTCGACCGAAGGCAAGCTCTACCTGTGCCTGTTCGCGAACGCCGGCCACGACCTGCGCCCCCTGCTGCGCGGCACAGCCAGCGACGACGACATCGCCTCCGCCATCGGCCACATCTGGCAGGGCCGCGCCGACCGCTATTCCGAATTGCGCGCGCTGCGCGGCCCCGACGACGGCCCAGCCGATGCGGCGGCGCCACGACGCGTCGAGATGAGCTACATCGGCGGATGAGGCCGCCAGCCATGGGTGCCGCAATGGCCATCGCCCGGGCCGACATCACGGGCCTCGTGCTGGCCGGTGGCCGGGGCACCCGCATGGGTGGGATCGACAAGGGCCTGCAGCTGTTCCAGGGCGAAGCGCTGGCCGCGCATGCCGTCCGACGGCTGCGCCCTCAGGTCGGCCGCGTGCTGGTCAATGCCAACAGGAATTTCCCGGCCTATGAGGCACTGGGCGTGCCAGTGGTCGCCGACAGCCTGCCCGACCATCCCGGCCCGCTCGCCGGCATGCTGAGCGGGCTCGAACACTGCGCCACGCCCTGGCTGCTCACCGTGCCCTGCGACACGCCGCGCTTTCCGCCCGACCTGGCGGCCCGGCTGGCCGCGGCCCTGGCTGACGGCGGGGACCATGCCCGCATCGCCATGGCCAGCGCTCCTGAAGTCGGCCCCGACGGCCTCACGGTGCTGCGCCGCCAGCCGGTGTTCTGCCTGCTGCATGTCGAACTGCGCGACAGCCTGCAGTGCTTCATCGAAGACGGCGGCCGCAAGGTCGGTGCATGGACCGCGCAGCATGGCGCCGTGACCGTCCCCTTCGACCGCCCGGGCGACGCCCCCGACGCTTTCTTCAACGCCAACACGCCGGCTGACCTGCAGGCCCTCGAACACCCATGAGCCGCATCGCCGCCATTGCCGCCGACCTCGCGGACTACGACGCGGGCGACCTCGACGTCGACACCGTCGCCGCCTTTCTCGCCCGCCTCGTGGCGCCCCTGGCCGTGGCCGACACCGAGGAGGTCACGCTGCGCGACGCGCTCGACCGTGTGCTGGCCGACGACCTCGTCTCGCCCGTGAGCGTGCCGCCGCACGACAACTCGGCCATGGACGGCTACGCCTTCGATGGCGCCCTGCTGCCGGCCGACGCGCCCATCGACCATTCGCTCACGCTGCGCGTGGCGGGCACGGCACTGGCCGGCTCGGCCTGGCGCGGCGCGCTGGGGCCGCAAGAGGCCGTGCGCATCATGACCGGCGCGATGATGCCCGCCGGCCTCGACACCGTGATCCCGCAGGAGTTCTGCAAGGTCGACGGCGACCAGGTCTGCTTTCCGGCCCGCGTGCTGCGGCGCGGCGACAACCGCCGCCTCGCAGGCGAAGACCTCATGCAGGGCCAGCCGGCGCTGCGACGCGGCGAGCGCCTGTCGCCGGCCGCGCTCGGCATGATTGCGAGCCTGGGCCTGTCGCGCGTCACGGTGCGGCGCCGGCTGCGCGTGGCGTACTTCTCGACCGGCGACGAAATCCTCTGCCTGGGCGAGACGCCGCGCGAAGGCGCCGTCTACGACAGCAACCGCTACACCCTGTTCGGCCTGCTCACACGGCTGGGCTGCGAGGTGGTCGACCTCGGACTGGTGCACGACGATCCGGCCACGCTGGGCGCGACGATGCAACGCGCCGCGCGCGAGGCGGACGCCATCATCACCAGCGGCGGCGTGAGCGCCGGCGCGGCCGACCACACGCGCGATGTGATGCAGCAGTTGGGCGATATGGCCTTCTGGCGGGTCGCGATGCGGCCGGGACGCCCACTGGCGGTGGGGCTCATTCCGAGCCCCGACACCCCGACCACGCCCGCAGTCCTGTTCGGCCTGCCGGGCAATCCGGTGGCGACCATGGTCGCCTTCCTGGCCTTCGTGCGGCCGGCGCTGTTGCGGCTCATGGGCTGCCACGACGCAGCGGCAGCGCCACCGCCGCTGCTGCGCGCACGCAGCGCCGGCCCCATCCGAAAGAAGCCGGGCCGCACCGAGTACCAGCGCGGTTTCGTGAGGCAGGTGCCGGGGTCGCTGCCCGAGGTGCTGGTGGCAGCGCACCAGGGCTCGGGCGTACTGAGTTCGATGCTCGAGGCCAACGGGCTCGTGGTGTTGCACCACGATCAAGGCCATGTCGACGCCGGCCAGGAAGTCGACGTGATGATCTTCGAAGGGCTGATCTAACCGGTCGGATCCTTCAGATCCGGCCCAGGGCCTTGTCCACGCCCTTGTTGGCCAGCATGTCGGCCCGCTCGTTGCCCGGGTCGCCCGAGTGGCCCTTGACCCAGCGCCATTCGATCTGGTGACCGCCTTCGGACACCAGCTTGTCCAGACGCTTCCAGAGTTCGACGTTCTTCACCGGCTCCTTGCTCGCAGTGACCCAACCCTTGGCCTTCCAGCCGCGGATCCATTCGGTGATGCCCTTGCGCACGTACTGGCTGTCGAGGTACAGCAGCACCTTGCAGGGCCGCTTGAGCGCGGCCAGGCCTTCGATCACGGCCGTGAGTTCCATGCGGTTGTTGGTGGTGTTGAGTTCACCGCCGAACAGCTCTTTCTCGGTGGGGCCCGACTTGAGCCACGCGCCCCAGCCGCCCGGTCCCGGGTTGCCCTTGCACGCGCCATCGGTGTAGATCACGACTTCGTTCAAACTGACTTTTCCTTCTTCTGCCGAAACGCTCGGCGTTATCTCTGTTTCTGTTCGTTCAACGGCCACCCGGGTCGCCGTTGCGATGCACCTTGCCCGCGATCGGCACGGGCGCCGTCGCCCGCGCGCCGCTGCGGCGCCAGTCGGCACTCAGCATCCGCATGCCCCGCACCCGCTTCACGGCCACCAGGAAGTAGGCCGCGCCGAAGATCGGCCACCAGCGCTCGCCGGCGGCGTCCATCCAGCGCGAGCGCTCCAGCCAGGCTTCGCTGCGCACGGCCGGCCGGTAGATGCCGAAGCGACCCGACTCGACCTCGAAGCTCAACAGCCTCAGCCAGTCGCGCATGCGCCAGTAGCCGATGAACTCGCCGGCCTCGGGCAGGAAGGTCTCGCCCAGGCCCAGCCGGCGGTAGAGCTGCCCGCGCCGCTGGCGCATGCCCCAGAGGCTGGTCGGGTTCAGGCCGCAGATCACCACGCGGCCCTCGGGTACCAGCACCCGCTCCACCTCGCGCAGCGTGGCGTGCGGATCGGGACTGAGTTCCAAAGCGTGCGGCAGCACCACGAGGTCGAGGCTGTTGGCCGCGAACGGCAAGGCGGCGAAATCGGTCACCAGCGTGGCCTTGCCGGCCCGCACCGGGTCGGTCAGGGCCAGCCAGCGGTGCGGCATGCGGTTGGCGCGCAGCCCGTCGACCTCGGCGGCCCCGAGCTGCAAGGCGTGGTAACCGAAAACATCGGCCACCGCCTCGTCGAACTGGGCCTGTTCCCAAGCCAGGAGGTAGCGGCCGGGGGGGGTCGCGAACCAATCCTGCAAACCTATAATTTGACCGCTCATGACCCTTGTTCCGCTGCCCGCTTTTGCTGACAACTACATCTGGATGCTGCACGACGGGCACCACGCCATCGTGGTGGACCCGGGCGATGCCCAACCGGTGTTCGATGCGTTGGCGCACCACAAGCTGCAGCTGGCCGCGATTCTAGTCACGCACCACCACGCCGATCACACGGGCGGTGTGGCCGCGCTGCACGCAGCCACGGGCGCGAAGGTGTGGGGCCCCGCGCACGAGCGCATCCCCGGGCCCTTCACGCCGCTGGTGCAGGGCGACGTCGCGCAGGCCCTGGGCCTGCGCTTCGAGATCATCGACGTGCCGGGCCACACGGCCGGGCACATCGCCTACTTTCTGCCGGCCTCGGCCGCGCAGGCACCCGTGCTGTTCTGCGGCGACACCCTCTTCTCCGGCGGCTGCGGCCGCCTGTTCGAGGGCACGCCCGCGCAGATGCTGGCCTCGCTCGATGCGCTCGCCGCGCTGCCCGGCGACACCCGTGTGTGCTGCGCGCACGAATACACACTTGCTAACCTGAAGTTCGCCCGCGCCGTGGAACCCGGCAACGACGCGCTGAGTCACTACAACGCGCGCTGCGAAAGCCTGCGCGCACAAGGGCAGCCCACGCTGCCGTCGCAACTGGCGATCGAACGCCAGATCAACCCCTTTCTTCGCAGCCGCGAAGCCACTGTCCTTCGAGCGGTGCGGGCCCACGCCGAGCTTTCCGCGGATGCCGCCGAAGCCGAAGTGTTCGCCGCGCTGCGCCAATGGAAAAACGACTTCCGATGAAATTTATCGTTGCCACCTGCCTTGCAGGCTCACTGGTACTCGCGGGCTGCGCGGGCACGGACAACAGCGCTTCTTCCTCCTCCACCGCCAAGGCCGGCGCCTCCGCCGGCGGCACGGGCGCCCGCCCGTCGGGCAGCGCCACGCCGGTCTATCCGCGCGACAGCCACCTCAGCCCCCTGACCAGCGGCCAGGCACGCTCGCAGAGCGTGGTCACGCTGGCCCCGCCCACCGACATGTGGGACCGCATCCGTCGCGGCTTCAAGATGCCCAACCTGGAGAGCGACCTGGTGCGTGACCGCGAGCAGTGGTACGCCAGCCGGCCCGACTACATCCAGCGCATGACCGCACGCTCGGACAAGTACATCTTCCACATCGTCGAGGAACTCGAACGTCGCAACATGCCGACCGAGCTCGCGCTGCTGCCGTACATCGAGAGCGCCTTCAACCCGCAGGCCGTGTCGAGCGCGCGTGCCGCCGGCATGTGGCAATTCATGCCCGCCACGGGCAACGACTTCGACCTGAAGCAGAACATCTTCCGCGACGACCGCCGCGACGTGGTGGCCTCCACCCGCGCCGCGCTCGACTACCTGCAGAAGCTCTACGGCATGTTCGGCGACTGGCAACTCGCGCTGGCCGCCTACAACTGGGGCGAAGGCAGCGTGGGACGCGCCATCGCCAAGAACCAGCGCCTGGGCCTGCCCACCACCTACAGCGACCTGTCGATGCCGGCGGAGACCCGGCTTTACGTGCCCAAGCTGCAGGCCGTGAAGAACATCGTGGCGAATCCGCAGGCCTTCAACACCGAGCTGCCGCTGATCGCCAACCACCCCTACTTCCAGACCGTGGCGCTCACGCGTGACCTCGACGTGGAACTGGCGGCCAAGCTGGCCGACGTGCGCATCGAGGACTTCCGCGCACTCAACCCCGCCGCCCACAAGCCCGTGCTGATCGCAGCCGGCACCTCCGAGATCCTGCTGCCCTGGGACAACGCTGCGGTCTTCAAGCGCAACTTCGACGCCTACTCCCAAGGCCAGTACGCCAGCTGGACCGCCTGGGTCGTGCCCTCCACCATGACGGTGGCCGACGCCGCCCAGCGCTCGGGCATGAGCGAATCGGACCTGCGCGCGCTCAACAACGTGCCGCCGCGCATGCTGATCAAGGCCGGCTCCACGCTCATCGTGCCGCGCGGCGCGCGCGTGAAGGAAGACGTGGCGGCCGTCGTGGCCGATGGCGGTCACCTGAGCTTCCAGCCCGAAATCATCACCCGCCGCACCACCGTCAAGGCCGGCCGCTCGGACAACGTGGCGAGCATCGCGCGCCGCTACAACCTCAAGCCCGCGGCCGTGGCCGACTGGAACGACGTGAATCAGAACCACGCCTTCAAGCGCGGTTACAGCGTGGTCGTGTACCTGCCGGTGCGAGCCACGCCGTCGGCGCGTGTCGGTTCGGGCGCGGGGCCCGCGCGCGGCCGTGGCGCCGCGGTGGCAACATCCAAGCGTGGCGCACCGGTCAAGGCCGTCTCGCGCAGCAGCAGCGCCAAGCAGGCGGTGGTGCGCCAGCCGCGCGGCGGCACGCCGTCCAAGCGCAAGCGCTGACCCCCGCCCTGCCGGCGGGCGGTGCCGGGCCCGGACGACGATAAGAGATAAGAGCGATATCAGGAGGACAGGCCATGGCAGTCGAAGGAAGCGCGGGCGATCTCATCAAGGTCGTGACGTTGTTGGGTGCTGCCGTCGTGGCCGTGCCGCTGTTCAAGCGGCTCGGGCTGGGCTCGGTGCTCGGCTACCTGGCAGCGGGCCTGGCCATCGGGCCCTTCGGCTTCGGCCTCTTCACCGACCCGCAGACCATCCTGCACACGGCCGAACTCGGCGTCGTGATGTTCCTCTTCGTGATCGGGCTCGAGATGCGGCCCTCGCACCTGTGGAGCATGCGGCGCGACATCTTCGGCCTGGGCAGCCTGCAGGTCGTGGTCTGCGGCATCCTGCTGACCTGCGTGGGCATGGCCTTCGGCTTCCCGCTCGCCGTCTCCTTCGTGTGTGCGATGGGCTTCGTGCTCACCTCGACCGCCATCGTGATGCAGCTGCTCGGCGAGCGCGGCGACATCGCCGCGCCGCGCGGCCAGAAGATCGTCGCGGTGCTGCTCTTCGAAGACCTGCTGATCGTGCCGCTGCTGGCCATCGTCGCCTTCATCGCGCCGGTGGATGCGGCGCAGGACGCCATCGCTCCCTCGCGCTGGGTCGGTGTCGGCATCGCCGTGGGAGCGCTCGCGGCGCTCGTTGCGGCCGGTATCTGGCTGCTCAACCCGCTGTTCCGCATGCTGGCGAATTCCAAGGCGCGCGAAGTCATGACGGCTGCGGCATTGCTCGTGGTGCTGGGCGCGGCGCTGCTGATGCAGGTCGGCGGCCTGTCGATGGCCATGGGGGCCTTCCTGGCCGGCGTGCTGCTCTCCGAATCGACCTTCCGCCACCAGCTCGAAGCCGACATCGAACCCTTCCGCGGCTTGCTGCTCGGCCTCTTCTTCATCGGCGTGGGCATGTCGCTCGACCTCGCGGTGGTGGCGCAGAACTGGCAACTCATCGTCGCGGGCGTGGTGTCGATGATGGTCGTCAAGGCGCTGTGCATCTACGGCGTGGCGCGGCTCGCCAAGAGCTCGCCCGCCGACGCGCTCGACCGCGCCGTGCTGATGGCGCAAGGCGGCGAGTTCGCCTTCGTGCTGTTCTCGTCGGCGCTGGCCTCGAAGGTGATCAGTCCGACGGTCAACGCCAACATGACGGCGGTGGTCGTGCTGTCGATGGCGCTCACGCCGCTGGTGGTGCTGGTGCATCGCCGCTTCGCGCCCACCGTGCAGGCCTCGATGGAAGGCGTGGAAAAGGCCGAGGAGCTGGCCGGCAACATCCTCGTCATCGGCTTTGGCCGCTTCGGCCAGATCGCCATCCAGGGCGCGCTGGCGCGCGGTGCGTCCATCTCGATCATCGACAACGACACGCAGGTGATCCGCGACGCGGCCGACTTCGGCTTCAAGGTCTACTACGGCGACGGCGCGCGCGCCGACGTGCTGCATGCGGCGGGTGCGCACAACGCCCGCGCGATCATGGTGTGCATCGACAACCGCGCCTTGGCCACACGCATCGCGGAACACGTGAAGGCCGAGTTCCCGCATGCCCACCTGATGGTGCGCGCCTTCGATCGCGAGCATGCGGTGGAGCTGGTCAAGCTCGACGTCGACTACCAGATCCGCGAGACCTTCGAGTCGGCCATGGCCTTCGGCCGCCAGGGCGTGCTCGCGCTCGGTGCCACGCCCGACGAAGCCGACGAGGTGATCGACGACCTGCGCCGGCGCGACAAGGAGCGGTTGGCGCTGGAGATGTCCGGCGGCCTCTTCGCGGGGCGCGCGCTGGTGCAGGTCAACACCGAGACGCGCCAGCAGCACTGACGGCGCCGAACGCGCGGCTCAGAGTTTTTCCGTCTCTCCGCTGCGCGGCTGCCACTTCATGAGCCGCTTCTCGATCAGCCCCACCAGCCCGTCGAGCGCCAGCGCAAACGCCGTGAGCACCACGATGCCTGCGAAGACCGTGTTCACGTCGAAGGTGCCTTCGGCCTGCAGGATCAGGTAGCCCACGCCGCGCGCCGAACCCAGGTACTCCCCCACCACCGCGCCGACGAAGGCCAGGCCCACCGAGGTGTGCAGGCTGGAGAACACCCAGCTCGTGGCGCTCGGCAGGTACACCGTGCGCAGCAGCTGCCGCTGGTTGGCGCCCAGCATCTTCGCGTTGGCCAGCACCACCGGACTCACTTCGCGCACGCCCTGGTAGACGTTGAAGAACACGATGAAGAACACCAGCGTGACCGCCAGCGCCACCTTGCTCCAGATGCCCAGGCCGAACCACAGCGCGAAGATGGGCGCCAGGATCACGCGCGGCATCGAGTTGGCGGCCTTGATGTAGGGGTCGAGGATCAGGCTCGCCGTGGGCGCCAGCGCGAGCCACAGGCCGCAACCCAGCCCGAGCGCCGTGCCGATGCCGAAAGCCAGCACCGTTTCGAGCAGCGTGGTGCCCAGGTGGCGGTAGATGTCGGCGTTGCCTTTCAGGCCTTCGGGAAACAGCAAGTTCGGCGGCACCTCGAACGGCAGGAACCAGCTCCAGATGCGCCCCGCCACCACGATCGGCTGACCAAGGAAGAACGCGATCTGGTCGTTGCGCGACGCGACATGCCACAGCACCAGGATCAGGGCCAGCAGCGCAAGCTGCCAGAAGCGCGCATGGCGTGCGTCCAGGCGCGGCATCATGCGGCCTTCCTCAGTTGCTGCGCGTAGCCCTTGAGCACTTCGTCGCGCAGCACCTCCCAGATCTGGCGGTGCAGTTCGACGAAACGTGGCTGCGTGCGCACCTCGGCCACGTCACGCGGACGCGGCAGGTCGATCACGAACTCGCCGATCGGCCGCGTCGCCGGGCCGGCCGACAGCACCACCACGCGATCGCTCATCGCGATCGCCTCGTCGAGGTCGTGCGTGATGAAGAGCACGGCCTTCTTCTTCGCGCTCCACAGTTCGAGCACTTCGTTCTCCATCAGCTGCCGCGTCTGCACATCCAGCGCGCTGAAGGGCTCGTCCATGAGGATGATGTCGGGGTCGAGCACCAGCGTCTGCGCCAGCGCCACGCGCTTGCGCATGCCGCCCGAGAGCTGGTGCGGATAGCGATCACCGAAGCCCGAAAGCCCCACCCGCGCGAGCCAGGCTTCTGCCTGCTCGGTCGCCTCGGCATCCGAGACGCCCCGGTATTGCAACCCCACCTTCACGTTGTCGATGGCGCTGCGCCAAGGCATCAGCGCCTCGGTCTGGAACATGTAGCCGGCGCGCTTGTTGACGCCCGTGAGCCCCTGGCCGAAGACCTTCACGCCGCCCGACGACGGCTCCAGCAACCCCGCCCCCACATTCAGCAGCGTCGACTTGCCGCAGCCCGTGGGGCCGACCACCGACACGAATTCGCCGGCCCCGATGCGCAGCGTGGTGTCGTCCACCGCCGTGTAGCGCTGACCGGGATCGTCCTTCGAATGGAAGGTGCAGCGGATGGAGATGAGTTCGAGTGCGTAGTCAGACATGAGGGCCAGGATTAAAAAACCCGGCCTAGGCCGGGTCGCGGAAACGTTCGCAGTCAGGCTTTGAACCTGTCTTTCGCACGCTTTGCAAAATCATTGGTGTAGGTCTTGGCGAGGTCGATCTTGTCGGCCTTCACCGCGGTGTCGAAACTCGCAATGGCGTTGAGCGCGGTCTTCGGCCCCTCGGCCGGCACGAGGCCGTCGGTGGCGATGGACTCGCGCACCTTGTCGAACGACGCGAGGTACAGCGCGCGGTCCCCGAGCAGGTAGGTCTCGGGCACAGTCTTGATGATGTCGCCGGGCCCCGCCGTCTGCAGCCACTTGAGGCCGCGCACGATGGCATTCGCCAGCGCCTGGCAGGTGTTGGGATGCTTCAGCACGAAGTCGGTCGGCGCATAGAGGCAGGCCGCGGGCATCGGCCCGCCGAACACCTGCTCGGTGCCCTTGAGCGTGCGCGTGTCGCTGATGATCTTCACGTCGCCCTTCTGCTCCAGCATCGTCATCACCGGATCGGTGTTGCTGATGGCGTCGATCTGGCCCGAGCGCAGTGCGGTGAGCGCGCCGGCCGCCACGCCCACGCCGATGAAGCTCACGTCGCTGGCCTTGAGGCCGCCGCGCGAGAGCACGAGGTTGGCCACCATGTTGGTCGACGAGCCCGGCGCCGACACGCCGATCTTCTTGCCCTTGAGGTCCTGGATGCCGGTGTAGCCCGCGAGGTTCTTGGTCGACACGCCCACCGCGATCTGCGGTGCACGGCCCTGCAGCACGAAGGCCTGGAAGAACTGGTTCTTGGCCTGCAGGTTGATCGTGTGTTCGTAGGCGCCCGAGCAGACATCGGCCGAACCGCCCACCACGGCCTGCAGCGCTCGTGCGCCACCGGCGAAGTCGGAAATTTCGACCTCGAGGCCTTCGGCCTTGAAGTAGCCGAGCTGCTCGGAGATGGTGAGCGGGAGGTAGTAGAACGCCGCCTTGCCGCCCACCGCGATGGAGACCTTGCTCTTCTCCAGCTTGGCCTGCTGCGCAAAGACCCGCGGCAATGCAATCGCTGCTGCGGCCACTGCGGAGGCGGAAATGAGGGTTCTGCGATGAAGCATGGCGCGGTCCTGCGGGCTCTGTGATTCTTGTGAATTGAATCGAGCTTAGGCGTGCGCGCCGCCGCCCTGCATCGGGGTGATCCCGTGCGGGTTTTCACGTAAGCATGAAGGCCTCTTGGAGAAGCCTTCGCCAACGCGTTATCGGGCCAGAAAAAGTATCGCGATATTGACCAGAAACGCGAGTGCCCAGACCGCACTGCGCGCACTCGCCGCACCACGGATGTACAGGCCCAGGTAGATCACGCGCAGCACCACATAGGCCACCGCAAGCATGTCGAGCCGCGCCTGCGCCACGCCGAGTTGGTGCGCAATGAGTACTGCGCCGATGAAGAACGGCAGGCCTTCGAAGCTGTTGGCCTGCGCACTGTTGGCACGTGCGCGCCACCCGCTTTGCTTGGCGGCCCAGTCGCGCGGATGCATGTTGTCGCGCGGACCGAAGCTGCCCGCCTTCGCGATCCATGCCGCCAGGTACGGCAGGCCGCAGGCGATGAACACGCACCAGTAGGCGACGGTGAGCAGGGAGAAGGTCATGGTGACGACAACGAAGAGAAAGAACGAACGCGGCCTTGAACAGGCCGCGCTTCAGCGACGATCGACCAGCGCGTGCGCGATGGTGCCGAGGTCGACGTACTCAAGCTCGCTGCCCGCCGGCACGCCGCGCGCGAGACGCGTCACGGTGAGCCCGTGCTGCTTGAGCGCTTCGCCGATCACGTGCGCGGTGGCCTCGCCTTCGGCCGTGAAGTTGGTCGCGAGGATGACCTCGCTCACCGTACCGTCGCGTGCGCGGTCGAAGAGCTTCTGCAGGCCGATGTCCTTCGGCCCGATGCCGTCGAGTGGACTGAGCTTGCCCATCAGCACGAAGTAGTAGCCGCGGAAAGCGCCCGTGCGTTCGAGCGCGGCCTGGTCGGCCGGCGTCTCCACCACGCACAGCTTGGAGCCGTCGCGCCGCGAGTCCATGCAGACATGGCAGATCGGCGCTTCGGTGAAGGTGTTGCACAGCTCGCAGTGCCGCACCTGGCCCGCTGCCTGCTGCAGCGCACGCGCGAGCAACTGCGCGCCCTCGCGGTCGTGCTGCAGCAGGTGGAACGCCATGCGCGAGGCCGACTTGACGCCGACACCGGGCAACCGGCGCAGCGCATCGACCAGCGCGTCGAGCGAACTGGCGTCTGCCATGCGCCGCTTAGAACGGCAGCTTCATGCCGGGCGGCAGACCGGGCATGCCGGCCGTCAGCTTGCCCATCTTCTGTTCGCTGGTTTCCTCAGCCTTGCGCACGGCGGCGTTGAAGGCGGCAGCCACGAGGTCTTCGAGCATGTCCTTGTCGTCGGCCAGCAGGCTGGGGTCGATGGTGATGCGCTTGACGTCGTGCTTGCAGGTCATGACGACCTTGACGAGACCTGCACCGGATTCGCCCTCGACCTCGATGTGCGCCAGTTCTTCCTGGGCCTTCTTGAGGTTGTCCTGCATTGCCTGTGCCTGCTTCATGAGGCCGGCCAGTTGTCCTTTGTTGAACATCGTTGGTCCTGTCTTTGATGGGTTGGTGATGGAAAGAATACGGTCGAAAAATGCGGCGATTGTGAGGCCGCGTTCAGAGGGGCTTCAGCGATCCGGGCACGATCCTCGCATCGAAGTCGCGCATCAGCATTTGCACCTCGGGGTCGCTGCGGATGGCGTCTTCGGCCACGCGCTGACGCTCCTCGGCCGCTTGCTTGTTGCGGCGCGCCGGGCTGTCGACCACGCCGCCGATCTCGATGACCAGCTTCACATTGTGGCCGAGGCCCTGCAGCGCCGCCGTGAGCTTCTCGCGGCTGGCGGGCTGGTTGAGGGTTTCGCGTTCGATGCGCAGCATCCACTGGTCGGTGTCGCGCGCCACCAGTTGCGACTGCAACGCGAGCTCGCGCGCCAGCGCCGCCACGCTCTCGGCGGCGACGAGCTGCATGACCGTGGCGTGCCAGAAGTCGCCCTCTTCGCTCGGCGGGATCGGGGTGTAGGTGCTGCGCTGTTCTTCTTCGCGCGGCACGTCGCGCTGCCCGGGTGGTGGCTGCACGCGGATCGGCACGCCGACCACCTGGGCCGCCGGGGCATCCGGTGCGTCCTGCGCTGTAGGCCGGGGCATCGGCTGTCGCTGCGGGGCATCGACCACCGCCAGCCGCTGGCCGGCCGGCGCGGATTGCACGGGCGGTTGCGAAACAGCAGGTGCGGAAGGCGCGGCGATCGGCGCCGCGTCGGGTGTGGAAGGCCGGGTAACCGGGGCGGCTTCGCGTACGTGAGCCCGCGGCGCGGCGCCCCCGGCGTCATTCAGAGTTTTTTTTTCCGCGGAGGCCGTCGAAGCAGCCGCATTGGAAGGCTTGAAGGCCAGCAGCCGCAGCAGCACCATGGTCAACGCCGCGTACTCGTCGGGCGCCAGACCCAGCTCGCCGCGCCCATGCAGGCACAGGCTGTAGAGCAGCTGCGTCTCGTCGGCGGGCATCAGCGACGCCAGGCGCGCCGTGTCGGCCGCGTCGGGGTCGGTGGCCGCATCGGCCGACTCGGCGCGCGAGGGCACAGCCTGCAGCACCGCCATGGCCTGCAGCACCGCCGTCATCTCTTCGAGCGTCGAGGCGGCGGACATGCCGTCGCGGCGCAGCGCCTCGGAGGTGTCGACCACGGTCTTGCCGTCGCCGCCCGCCAGCGCCTCGATGAGGCGGAACACATGGCCGCGATCGACGCTGCCGAGCATCTGGCGCACACCCGTTTCAACCAGTTCGCCGTTGCCGAAGGCGATCGCCTGGTCGGTGAGCGAGAGCGCGTCGCGCATCGAGCCGCGCGCGGCGCGCGCCAGCAGGCGCAGCGCCTGCGGCTCGGCCGGCACCTGCTCGGTCTGCAGCACGGCCGTGAGGTGTTCGAGCACCGTCTCGGGCGCCATCGGCCGCAGGTTGAACTGCAGGCAGCGCGACAGCACCGTGACCGGCACCTTCTGCGGATCGGTCGTGGCCAGCACGAACTTGAGGTACTCGGGCGGCTCTTCGAGCGTCTTGAGCATCGCGTTGAATGCGGTGTTCGTGAGCATGTGCACTTCGTCGATCATGAAGACCTTGAAGCGCCCCTGTACCGGCTTGTAGACCGCCTGCTCGAGCAGCGACTGCACTTCGTCGACGCCGCGGTTGGAGGCCGCGTCAAGCTCGGTGTAGTCGACGAAGCGGCCCGAATCGATGTCCTGGCAGGCCTGGCACACACCGCACGGCGTGGCCGTGATGCCGCCCTGCCCGTCCGGGCCCTGGCAGTTGAGCGACTTGGCCAGGATGCGCGACACCGTGGTCTTGCCCACGCCTCGCGTGCCGGTGAACAGATAGGCGTGGTGCAGGCGCTGCGTCGTCAGCGCGTTTTCCAGCGCCTGGACCACATGCCCCTGACCGACCATCTCACCGAAGGTTTTCGGACGGAACTTGCGAGCGAGCACGAGATAAGACATTGCGGGCATTCTAAAAGGCGCGGCGGGGGTGACTTCACACTGGTTTCCCCATTCGACGGGAAATGATTCACGCCCCGGCAAAGGGGGCAAATCCGCGCGGTTAGAATGCACGCTGACGGGCCTCCCTGCATGGTGAAGTGGCCAACCGGGTCAGGTGGGGAACCAAGCAGCCCTAACTGCGTAGTCAGTGCCAGGGGTAAGGCTCGTCAACCTAACATCAGAAAGCCGTGAGTTCCCGGAGAACTCACGCGCTGTTTCCAGGGGTTACGGCCCTCTGGAAACCCAACCTCCCAGAACTTCGCGCAGCCCACCATGAACGTGGACATCCGGCCCGCCCGCCTCAACGACCTCGAGGCGTTGACACGTCTGGACACCGTGGCCGCGCACGATGAACGTCGCGCCGTGCAGATCAAGGGCTGGATCGAGGATCGCTTCTGCCATGTGCTCGAGACGGATGGCGACATCGCCGCCTACGGCGTGCTGCACCACCACTTCTTCGACTGCGGCTTCATCGAAATGCTGATGGTCGGCGAGAAGTTTCGCCGCAGGCGACTCGGCCTGAGGCTCGTCGATCACTTCCAGTCGATCTGCGAGCGCCCCAAGCTTTTCACCTCCACGAACCGCTCCAATGGGGCGATGCAATTGCTGCTGAAAGAAGCCGGTTTCAGGGAGAGCGGCCACATCGAGAACCTCGATGCAGGCGACCCCGAGCAGGTGTTCTTCTGGCCGTGCGAGCGCTGAGCGGGCCTTGCGCTACAGCCCCAGCCGCAGGATCGCGCCGCGCGCGGCAGCCGCACCGCTGGCCATCGCCGCCGTGAGCAGGTAGCCGCCGGTCGGGGCTTCCCAGTCGAGCATTTCCCCTGCCGCGAAGACGCCGGGCAAGGCCGTCGCCATCAGCGCCGGATCGAGGGCGTCGAAGCGCACACCACCGGCCGTGCTGATCGCCTCGTCGACCGGCCGCGTCGCGACCAGCTTCAGTGGCACCGCCTTGATGGTGGCCGCCAGTTGCGCCGGGTCCTGCATCGCATCCTTGCTCAGCGCTTCGTGCAGCACGCCCGCCTTGATGCCCTCGATGCCGAGCCGGCTCTTGAGGTGGCTGCTCAGCGAACGCGCGCCGCGCGGATGCTTCACCGCCGCCAGCACCTGTTCGGCGCTGCGGTCGGGCAGCAGGTCGAGCAGCAATGTCGCGCTGCCGTTCGCAGCAATCTCGTCGCGCAGCAGCGCCGACGCCACATAGACCAGACTGCCCTCGATGCCGGTGGCCGTGGCGACGAACTCACCCTTGCGCGCGAAGTGACGCCCCTGGCTGTCGGTGAACGCGATCGCGACCGACTTGAAGGGCTGCCCGGCAAAGCGGCTTGAAAAATGCTCGCTCCAGCCTGCCCCATCGAAGCCGCAATTGGCGGGCAGCAACGGTGCCACGGCCACGCCCTGCGCCTGCAGCCACGGCGCCCACGCCCCGTCGGAGCCCAGGCGCGCCCAGCTCGCGCCGCCCAGGGCCAGCACGACGGCATCGGCCTTGGCCGTCACCTCGCCCATCGGCGTCGCAAAGCGCAATGCGTTCGCATCGAAGGCCCCCTCACCCACCCAGCGATGGCGCATGTGGAACTGCACGCCCGCGGCGCGCAAGCGGTGCAGCCAGGCGCGCAGCAAGGGCGCGGCCTTCATGTCGGTCGGAAACACACGGCCCGACGTGCCGACGAAGGTCTCGATGCCCAGTCCCGCCGCCCATTCGCGCGCCTGTTGCGGGCCGAAGGCCGCGAGCAGCGGCTCGAGCTCGGCACGGCGCTCACCGAAGCGGGTGACAAACACGTCGAACGGCTCCGAGTGCGTGAGGTTGAGGCCGCCGCGGCCGGCCAGCAGAAACTTGCGGCCCACCGAGGGCATCGCGTCGTACACATGCACTTGCGCGCCGGACGCGCTCAGTACTTCGGCCGCCATCAGGCCGGCAGGGCCGCCGCCGATGACGGCGACGGTGGAAGAAACAGTCATTCGAGATTCACCAGTTCGCCCTGCCCGGTCAGGAACGCGGCGCGCACCGTGGCACCGGGGTAGGCATGTTGCACGGCAGTGCGGTAGCGCTGCATCTGTGCGATCAGGGCCGCGTCCCGTTCGGGGCGCGCGGCCGATTTGTAGTCGAGGATCCACCATGCGCCGGTGGCGCGCTCGCGCACCAATCGGTCGATGCGCAAGGTGTCGCCCTCATGGACCAGCGTGACCTCATTGCCATGCCAGTCGACCCTGCGATCGTCCCACACCCAGGCACCCGCCCCCGCGCGGATGCGCTGGGCCAGCGCCGCGGCACCGCGCGCCTGCTGCGGATCGAGCATGAATTCGCGCGCAGCCGCCCGCACGTGGGCCGGCGGCAAGGCCTCGCCGGGCACCGCCCATTCGAGCAACCGGTGCATGGCCTGGCCGAACGCGGCGGCGCGCGCATCGACCGTGGTGTCTTGGGCTTTTTTCTTTTCGGGCGGCGCACCAGTTGTCGCCACGAGCGGCGCGGGCAGCTGCTTCATCGCGAAGGTGGTCGAGCCTGCTTCCGCGGCGGCAGACGCCTCGACCAGCGGCTCATCGACCTCGGTCGGCTCGCACAGCGGCTCCAGCCGCGTCCACCAGCTGCCCTCGTTGGCGCGCGACGGTTTCACCGAAGACAGCACCAGCCGCTCACGCGCCCGCGTGGTCGCCACATAGAGACCGTTGAGTTCCTCGCGGTGGCGCGCCTGCTGCTCCTCTTCGAGCAGCGCGGCAGCACAGGCCGGCGGTGTCTTCTCGCTGGCCAGGAACACGAAGCGCGTCGGCGCACTGTCGCTGCCCTTCCACTCGACGAGCACGCCCATGGTCTGGGCACGCGGCGGTGGCGCGTCGCAGTCGAGCATCAGCACGGTGTCGGCCTCGAGGCCCTTGGCGCCGTGCACGGTCAGCAGCTGCACCGCTTCTGGCGCGGCCACGGTGGGCGCGCGCACGCCGCCCGCGCGCAAGGCGCGCACCAGCGCGTAGGGCGTCGCGAAGCGCGCACCGTCGATGTCGAGCGAAGCGGCGACCAGCCCGCGCAGGTTGGCCAACGCACTCTGGCGCAAGGCCGCCGGCACCGCGGCGCCGAACTTCGCGAGCACGTCGCCGTCGTGAAAGATGGCGTCCAGCGCATCGTGCGGCGGCATCGCCATCAGCCAGCGCTGCCAGCGGCGCAGCTGCACGCCGGCCTCGGTCAGCACGGCCGGCAGGCCCTCGCCTTTCTGGATCAGCGAGAACCAGCTGGCCACCGGCGTCTCGCGCTGGCAGCGTGCCAGTTGCACCAGCGTCTCGTCGTCGATGCCGAACAGCGGCGACTTGAGCGCACGCGCCAGCGACAGGTCGTGCGCGGGCGACACCAGCGCGTCGAGCAGCGCGACCACGTCCTGCACCTCGGGTGCATCGTTCAGGTCGTTCTTCTCGGGCTGCTGCACGGGAATGTGGCGGCGGCGCAGCGCGTCCTGCATGGCCGACAGCCGGCTGCGGCGGCGAGCCAGCACCATGATCTGGCGCGGCGGCGTGCCGTCGGCGATGCGCTGCGCAACCCAGCGCGCGGCCTGTTCGCATTCCTTCTGCAGCAGCTGCTCCTCGGGCAACACGCGGGGCGTGACGAGGCTGTCGCGCCAATGCAGCATGCCGTCGTCGGCCGGCGCGGAGGCGGCCTCGGCGTCCAGCGCGTCGCGATCGATGGCGGGCAGCTTCAGCAGTTCGCCGTCATCGCCGCGCTCGGTGGTGTGGGCCCGGTAGCCGTCGAACTCGCCGGCCGCCTGCGCAGCCAGCATCGCGCTGTTGACGAGGTCGACCACGGCGCGCGCGTTGCGGTGCGTGTGGTCGCAGTTGAGCAGTTCGCCGCCGAGCCCTTCGCGCACGAATTTTTTGGCGGCGATGAACACCTGCGGCTCGGCCCGGCGGAAGCGGTAGATGCTCTGCTTGGGGTCGCCCACGATGAACACGCGCGGCGCGCTGCCGCCCGCGCCGGTGTAGGCGCTGAGCCAACCGTAGAGCGCCTGCCACTGCAGCGGATTGGTGTCCTGGAATTCGTCGATCAGCAGGTGCGCGACGCGCGCATCGAGCCGTTCCTGCACCCAGCCCGACAGCGCCGACTGACCCAGCAGCAGCTGCGCGGCCTGCTCGACGTCGTTCATGTCGACCCAACCGTGCGCGCGCTTGACCTCGCCGAAGGCGGCGATCAGCAGACGCGTGAGCCGGGTCATGCGTTGCTGATACAGCCAGGCCGAATGCTGGGCCTGCGCGGCGCACAGCAGCTGCAGTTCGGTCTCGGCTTCCTGCGCGGCGGGGAATTTCTGCAGGTTCTTGGTGAGCCGGTCTTCGGTCGCGACGAAGAAGGTCTTGCGCAGCACGGCGAGTGCATCGGCCAGTGCTTCGGGCGCGGGCTCGCTGGTGCCGAACACGTCGATGATGGCTTCGGCCGCCTTCTGCGGTGTCTTGTTGGCTTCGCGGCCGAGGGCGGCGGCGCGGTCGAGCCAGCGGCGGCGCACCGCTTCGCCGCGCAAGGCATCGGTCGGCACTTCCAGCCCTTGCAGGGCCGGGAACAGCACGTCGAAAGGCGCCACGGCACTTGCGGCATCGGACAGCGAGAACTCGACGCGCTTCGACAGCGCCTCGCCCAGCGCCTTGGCCGTCTGCGAGCGGCCATGGGTGGCGACAACGGCGTAGTAGTCGGCCAGCGCACGCGCATCGCCGGTCACCGCTTCGAAGAACGGGCGCCACGTGTGGTTGCGTGCCTCGGCGTCGTCTTCGAGCAGCTCGTAGTTCGACGGCAACCCCAGTTCGCGCAGCACGGCAAGCGGCGCGTTGCGCAGCAGGCCCGCGAACCACGCGTGGAAGGTGCGGAACTGCACCGGCCGGCCGCCTTCGAGCAGCCGCCGGTAGAGCCCTTGCAGGCGCGGCACGGCGGCCTGCGCGGCCTCCTGCGTCATGCCACGCATCACGAGCTCGCGTTGCGAGGCGGCCGGGTCGAGTTCGGCGAACAGCGCAAGCCACTGGTCGAGCCGCTCGCGCATCTCGCCGGCCGCCTTCTTGGTGAAAGTGATGGCCAGGATCTCGTGCGGTTCGCAGGCCGAATCACCCTCTTCGAGCAAGGCGCGCACGATGCGCGACACCAGCATCCAGGTCTTGCCGGCACCTGCACAAGCTTCGACCGCCACCGAACGCCGCGGGTCGCAGGCGACGGTGTAGAAGGCTTCCCGCGCGATGTGCCGGCCGTTGTGTTCGTAGGCTGCGCCGTTCATGGCGAGACCTCCCAGAAATCCTTGCGGCACAGGCCGCGTGCGGCGCAGAAATCGCACACGGTCCCCTCGCCCAGCGGTGGCAGCGGTGCGCCCTGCGCGATGCGCGCGAAGTCGTCGATGATGCCCGCGACGAGCGCATCGCGTGCCTCGACCACGGTCGGCTGCTCGACGGTCTGCGTGCCGGACGACTTCTCGCCCACGTTGACGTAGGCTGCACGCAAGGTGTCGTCAGCCACCAGCGCTGCGTAGAACGCAAGCTGCGTGTCTTCGGTCGGGTCCTTCACGCGCTCCTTGGTGACGGAGGCGGTCTCGGTCTTGTAGTCGATCACGAAGGGTTGGCCGTCGGCGGTGCGATCGACGCGGTCGAGCCGGCCGACCAGCAGCAACTTGCCCAGGAGTTGCTCCTTCCAGGGCTCGGCCTCCACGAAGACCGCTCCGCCCGCTTCATGCTTCGCGAGCCACTCGAGGTACCCGTCGCGCACCGCCGGCCACGCCGCGGCGAACGGCAGGAACTCGGCATCAGAGTATCCGACCGCCTGCGTGACCTCGCGCGCGGTGTCGGCGAGCAACACGGCGCGCGCCTGCGCATCACTCGTCGGAGTGTCGCGCAGGGTCTCGTGGAACTGGCCGAGCACCGCGTGCAGCCAGTTGCCGAAGTCGCGCTTGTCGACCTCGGCATCCAGCTCGTCCGCAGTGCGCAGGCCCAGTTGGCGCAGCGCAAAGAAACGATAGGGGCAGCGGCGCAGGTCTTCGTAGATGCTGGTCGACACGTTGGTGAGCGGCAGCAGTGCGCCCGAAGGCGTGGGCCGCAGGGTCGGTGTCACGGCGACGTCGCGCGGCGTGCGGGGGTCGATACCCGGCTCCAGCACGTGGGCGAGTTGCAGGGCTTGCACCAGCGGGCTCGGCCGCACGGGTTCGCCGCTGGCGTCGGAATGGCGCCAGACCAGGTCGCAGCACGGGTTGCGCGTGGCCATGGCCCAGGCCGCGCGCTGCGCGATCTCGAGCGTCTCGCGCGACGCCAGCCCGAGGTCGAGGCGCTGCGCCGCGCTCCAGTTGCCCGGCGGCTCGGGCGATGCGGGCAAGCGCCGGTCGTCGCAGCCGGGAATGACGACGGCGCCGAAGACGCGGCCCAGCAGTTGGTACATCGGCAGCACGGACACCTTGGGCGCGTCGTCGCCGGCGGGCGGCACGAAGCTGGCGTCTTCGAGCACGTCGCGCGTCCAGGCCGTGAACTCGGCGAGGCTGTGGCGTCCACCGGGGAACTCGTCCTCTTCGCCGTGCGCATCGGCATCGAGCCAGAGGGCGGCAATCACCTTGGCGCCGGCGAAGTCGGCGGCGAGCGCGTCCCACTGTTCACCGGCCGTCAGCAGCTCGCGCAATGCGCGATGCCAGTCGGCCAGGGAACGCGCGCGCGCCATCGGCGCACGGCGAGCTTCGATGGTGGCGGTGAAGGTGCGCAGGCCTTCGTCCTGCGCCTTGTCGCTGCGCGCGATCAACGCGCACCAGGCCTGCCAGTCGCGCACGCCTTCGCGCCGCAGGCGCGCTTCGAGCGACTGGACGGCGGACGCATCAACCTCGGCACCGCTCTTGAGCCACTCGAGCACCTGGTCGGTGGCGGCATCGTGCGCGCAAGCACGCAGTGCGCTCATCAGCGTGGCGGCGGCGCGCGTGGTGGAGAGCTTCCAGCCGGTTTCGTCGTGCGTGACGATGCCCTGCGTGCTCAGCTGCGCGCTGATGCGGCGGGTGAGCGCGCGGTCGGTGGCAACGAGCGCGACGGGCGCACGCCCCTCGGCCAGGTGCTGCAGCACGCAGGCAGCGGCCAGCTGGGCCTCGTCTTCTGGATCGAGCGCGACATGCGCATGAGCTGCAGACAGCGGAGCGTCGGCGGGCACCAGCGGAATGCGGATCGCGCGGTCGCCCCACAGCGCGCACAGCGCCTGCGTCAGCGGGTCGGTCTGGAAGCCTTCGAGCACGATCAGCGCATCGACCTGGGTGCGCGCTGCATCCCTCAGCAGCACGTCGGTCGCATAGCCCGAGTTCGCAGCCCAGGCCACGGCGACGCGGATCAACGCACTCTCGATGCGGAACCACTCCGATTCGCTGCCTGCATCGGCCACCTTGGCAGCGCCCTCTGCCCAGTCGGTGCTGCGCCGCTCCGGCGTCACGGCCGCGGCCAACGGCGCCAGCTGGTAGGCCAGCTCGACCACGCGCCCCGCGAGCGCGAAGCGTTCGGACTGGAAACCCGACTGCGCAAGCAGCCCCTGCGCCGTGACCAGATCGCGCGCCATGTCGAAGGCGATGTCGTAGCCGGCCGGCAGGAAGCCGCCCGCGCTGCGCGCCCAGTTGTGCGTGGTCTCGAAGCGCGGCACGAAGCCCGGGCTGCCGCAACGCGCCCACATGCCGCGCGCGACCGCCATCAGCTGCGCATACGGCACCAGCACAACGGTGCGCGCCGCATGCAGCTGCCGCTCGCCGAGCGCGCGGACGATCCGCGCGACGACGCCGTCGGCGGGTTCGCACCACAGGGCCTGGACGGGGTGGCCTTCGTTCATGTTCTATCGAGGGGGTTGAGGAGGTCGGCGCCAGGGCCGCCAAGGGCTTTGGCTATCGCCGCCATAGCCGGGCCGCATGGCACGTCACCCCTTGGTTTCTGTCACAATGACCAGCACTTTAGCTGCACCGAAACTCTCTCTGCGCACAAGGACACATCACATGGCCAGCGAACTGATCAAACATATCTCCGATTCTTCCTTCGAGGCCGACGTTCTCAAGTCCAGCCAGCCGGTTCTGGTCGACTACTGGGCCGAATGGTGCGGCCCCTGCAAGATGATCGCGCCAATCCTCGATGAGGTATCGACCGCCTATGAAGGCAAGCTGCAGATCGCCAAGCTCAACGTCGACGAGAACCGCGACATCCCCGCCAAGTTCGGCATTCGCGGCATCCCCACGCTGATGCTGTTCAAGGACGGTCAGCTGGCCGCCACCAAGGTCGGTGCCATGAGCAAGGCGCAACTCACGGCCTTCATCGACCAGCAACTCGCCTGATGCATTTCTTCCGGCCAGCGCGCAAGGCGTTGGCCGGGGCGATTTTCCTGTCATAATCGCCCTCAGTTCACCGGGCCTTTCATCAGGCAACCGGTTCGAGTTCCCCGGTTCGTGAGGCAGTTCTTGCCCCACATCAAACCTCCCCCCGTTTCCGTTTCGATTACCCCTCCAGGGGTCGTTCCATGCACTTAAACGAACTCAAGGCACTCCACGTGTCTGAAGTCTTCAAGCAGGCTGAGGCGCTTGAGATCGAAAACATCGGCCGCATGCGCAAGCAGGAGCTGATGTTCGCGATCATCAAGAAGCGCGCGAAAGCCGGCGAACAGGTCTTCGCCGACGGCGTGCTCGAAATCCTGCCCGACGGCTTCGGCTTCCTGCGCAGCCCCGACACCAGCTTCACGGCCAGCACCGACGACATCTACATCTCGCCCAGCCAGGTGCGCCGCTTCAACCTGCACACCGGCGACATGATCGAAGGTGAAGTGCGCACGCCCAAGGACGGCGAGCGCTACTTCGCACTGACCAAGCTCGACAAGGTCAACGACGGCGCACCCGAAGCCAACAAGCACAAGGTGATGTTCGAGAACCTGACGCCGCTGTTCCCCAAGGAACAGATGAAGCTTGAGCGCGAAGGCGTCAAGGGCGAAGAGAACCTCACCGGCCGCATCATCGACATCATCGCCCCCATCGGCAAAGGCCAGCGCGCCCTGCTCGTGGCACCGCCCAAGAGCGGCAAGACGGTGATGATGCAGCACATCGCCCACGCGATCAGCGCCAACTACCCTGACGTGCACATGATGGTGCTGCTCGTGGACGAGCGCCCTGAAGAAGTGACCGAGATGCAGCGCACGGTGAAGGGCGAAGTCATTGCTTCGACCTTCGACGAGCCCGCAGCGCGCCACGTGCACGTGGCCGAAATGGTGATCGAGCGCGCCAAGCGCCTGGTCGAACTCAAGAAGGACGTCGTGATCCTGCTGGACTCGATCACGCGTCTGGCCCGCGCCTACAACAACGTCGTGCCCTCGTCGGGCAAGGTGCTGACGGGCGGTGTCGACTCCAACGCGCTGCAGCGCCCCAAGCGCTTCCTGGGCGCCGCGCGCAACGTGGAAGAAGGCGGCTCGCTGACCATCATCGGCACGGCGCTGATCGACACCGGCAGCCGCATGGACGAAGTGATCTTCGAAGAGTTCAAGGGCACCGGCAACTCCGAAATCCACCTCGACCGCCGCCTGTACGAAAAGCGCGTGTTCCCCTCGATCCAGCTCAACCGCAGCGGCACGCGCCGCGAAGAGCTGCTGCTGGCACCCGAGATCCTGCAGAAGACCCGCATCCTGCGTCAGCTCATGTACAACATGGACGAGATCGAGTCGATGGAGCTGATGCTCAAGAACATGAAGGCGACCAAGACCAATGTCGAGTTCTTCGACATGATGCGTCGCGGCGGCTGAGCACACCCTGCTCTTCCGCAAGAAGCGCGTTGGCCCTCACGGGCCCACGCGCTTTTTTCATGGGCGCTCGATGCGGATGGCACGTCCCTCGGCAGCGCTCTGGCGACCGATGTCGAGCAACTCCATCAACGCGACGGCCTGCGCGGGCGGTACGGGGTTCGGCCCGTTGCCAAGAATCGCATCGCGGATCGCCACGTAGTAGTCGACGTAGTTTCCCGCCTGCGTCGGCACCGCGCGGAACTGCGGCGCGCCGTCGCCACCGATCAGCGTGAACTCGCCGTCGAGCGGATCGGCGCCCCAGCCTTCGGCTGGCGGCCGCTGGCCGGCGCGCAGGGCATCCTCCTGCGGATCGACGCCGTGCTTCACGTAGCTCCCGCGCGTGCCGTGCACGATGTAGCGCGGTGCCGCATGGGCCGCGAGCGTCGTGGCATGCAGCACCACGCGCAAGGGTGCGTGAGGACCGCGCTCGTAGCGCAGCACAGCATGGAAATAGTCTTCGACCAGCGCGCCATCGCGCAAGGCGGCCGTGTCGAGCTGCAACGTGTCGGGCCGGCCGAAGAGCTGCACGGCCTGATCGAGCAGATGCGAGCCAAGATCCACCCACAGACCCGAACCCGGCACGGGCTGCTCCCGCCAGCGCTCGCGCACCCCGGGCCTGAAGCGATCGAAATGCGATTCCAGGTACACCGGGCGCCCCAACTCGCCGGACGCCAGGACCTGCTGAAGCGTCAGGAAGTCGGCGTCGAAGCGCCGGTTCTGGTAGACAGCGAGCACCCGATTGTTGCGTTGTGACAACAATTCAAGCTCCCGCGCCTCGGTCACATCGAGCGTGAACGGCTTGTCAACCACCACATGCTTGCCGGCCTCCAGGGCGGCCTTTGCCACGGGGTGGTGCTGGGCGTTGGGGGTTGCCACCACCACGAGGTCGATGTCCGACCGGGCGACCAGCGCCGCCACGTCGGGCACGACGGCCACGCCCGGCCAGTCGGCATGGACCTTGTGCGGCTGCGAGCTCGCCACCGCCGCCAGCTCGAGTCCCGGAACAGCCGAAAGCACCGGTGCATGGAAGGTCTGGCCGGCGAAACCGTAGCCGACGAGGCCGGCACGAAGAGGTGTAGAAGTCATGGAAGGGCCCGGTTTGCTCGCAATTGGGGCAGTATGCGATAATCATGGGCTCCGCGAAAAGTGCGGCTGGGCAGCGTCGCCCGGCTTCCTTGGCCTTCACTTCGCTTGAAGGCCTCAGGGCGGCGCGCCAGATTGCTGGCACGCTGGTGGCTCTCGCATCGACCGCGCATTGATTCCAACAGCGCAAAAGGAAACACCATGGCAAAAGAAGGCATCCACCCGAATTACCGCGAAGTTCTGTTCGTCGACATGTCGAACGGCTTCAAGTTCGTGACCCGTTCGTGCGCGAACACCAAGGAAATGGGCACGACCGACGACGGTCGCGAGCTGCCCCTGTTCAAGCTGGACACCACGAGCGAATCGCACCCCTTCTACACCGGCACGCAAAAGTCGGTGGACAACATGGGTGGTCGCGTCGAGAAGTTCCGCAACCGTTTCGGCAAGACCGCTGCCAAGTAATCAGGCACGCGCTCTGGCGTCGAGGGCAGCCCGGTTTACCGCGCTGCCCTTTTTCTTTCCAATCACCCGTTTCCCTCTTCCGCCCTCGCCTTGAACCAGCCGACCCCCGCGATCGTTGCCCAGAATGCCGTCCGCCGGCTGCCGCGCGTCGCGTTGCTGTTGCTGTGCGCGGCCTACCTGTTGCCGGGCCTGCTCGGCCGGGGCCCCTGGAAGAGCGCCGACATCACGGCCTTCGGCTACATGGCCGAACTGGCCCGCAGCACCGAGGGCATCGCCCGCTGGTTCGACCCGCTGCTGCTGGGCATGCGCCCCGAGACGCCCGCGCTGATCCCCTACTGGATCGGCGCCTGGGCGATCCAGTTGGCCCCGTCGTGGGTCAACCCCGACCTGGCGGTGCGCTTCGTGTTCGCGCTGATGCTGTGGGGCACCTTCACCGCAACCTGGTATGCGGTCTACTACCTCGCCCGCACACCGCGCGCCCAGCCCGTGGCCTTTGCCTTCGGCGGCGAGGCGCGTCCCACCGACTACGCCCGCGCCATCGCCGACGGCGGCCTGCTGGCGCTCATCGCCTCGCTGGGCCTCGCCCAGCTCGGGCATGAAACCACGCCTGCGCTGGCGCAGCTGTACTTCGCCTCGCACCTGTTCTACGGCGTGGCCGCACTGCCTTACCGCCGGGTCGGCCCGGTGATCGCACTCGTGATCGGTACCCTCGGCATGACGTTGAGCGGCGGGCCGACGGTCGGCCTCGCGCTGGCCATCGGCAGCGCCGTGTACATGGTCTACGAGCGCCGCCAGCGCGCCGCCCGCGAAGAAGCAGGCAGCAGCAGCCATGACGACGAGAGCGGCCCCGGCTTCACCCTCGGTGCCCTGCTGACAATGGCCGGCATCACCGTGCTGGCCGCCGCGCTGGTCTTCGGCCTGGGCCTGGCGCAATGGAAGATCACGCTGGGCAACTCGCTGCTGTCCGACGTGCGCAGCCAGGCCAAGCTGCTGCTGTGGTTCACTTGGCCGGTCTGGCCGCTCGCGATCTGGACGCTCTGGCGCTGGCGCCGCCAGCTGCTCGAGCGCCACCTGGCGCTGCCGCTGTGGTTCGCGCTGGTGCCGCTGGCCGCCACCTGGACCACCGACTTCTCCGACCGTTCGCTGCTGCTGGCCCTGCCGGCCTTCGCCACGCTGGCCGCCTTCGCGCTGCCGACCTTCCGGCGCAGTGCAGCAGCGTTGATCGACTGGTTCAACGTCCTGTTCTTCAGCGGCCTGGCCGTGCTCGGCTGGATGTACTGGATCGCCATGCTGACAGGCGCGCCACGCAAGGCCGCCGCCAGCGTCGCGCGGCTGGTGCCTGGCTTCGTGGCCGAGTTCTCGCCGGTCGCCTTCGTGCTCGCGCTGGCCGCCACGCTGGCCTGGTGCTGGCTGGTGCGCTGGCGCACCGGCCGCCATCGCGCCGCGCTCTGGAAGACGCTGGTGCTGCCCGCCGGCGGCACCGCCCTGTGCTGGATGCTGCTGATGACGCTCTGGCTGCCGCCGATCGACTACGCGCGCAGCTACATCCCGCAGGTGCGTGCCGTGACCGAACGCATCGGCCATCCACGCTGCGTCGCTGAACTGGCGCTGAGCCGGCCGCACATCGCGGCACTGCGCCACCACGGCAATCTCAACCTGCAACCGCTGCTGCTGGGCAACGACTGCCCCTGGCTGCTGGTGAGCCCCGACACCATCGAGCGGCTGCACACGATCATCCCGCTGGAACAGTGGCGCTTCAGCGGCACCCTGCGCCGTCCCAGCAGCCCCGCGGACGACCTGCTGCTCTACGAAAAGATCGTGCGCTGACCCGTGAGCAGCAGCAGCACCATCGGCACACAGAACAGCAGCGAACGGGGACTCATCGCGCGGCACGCCGGCACGGTGCTGATCGGCCAGCTCGCCGTGATGGCCTTCGGCGTGGCCGACACCATCATCGCGGGCCGCTACTCCGAAGGCGCACTGGCCGCGCTGTCGGTGGGTGCCGCGATCTTCGTCAGCGTGTATGTCTCGCTGATGGGCGTGCTGCAGGCGCTGCTGCCCGTATGGGCCGAACTGCACGGCGCCAACCGGGGCAGCGAAATCGGCCGCTCGGTGCGACAGTCGCTCTACCTCGCGGCCATCGCCGTCGTGGTGGGCATGACGGTGCTGCTGCTGCCCGGCCCCGCGCTGCGCTGGACGCAGGTGCCGGCGGACATGCGCGGCGAGGTCGAGGCCTACCTCGCGGTGCTGGCCTTTGCGCTGGCGCCCGCCCTTCTCTTTCGACTCTTCAGCACGCTGAACCAGAGCCTGGGCAAGCCCAAGCTCGTGACCTGGCTGCAGCTGGCCTCGCTGATCGTGAAGCTGCCGCTGTCGGTCTGGTTCACCTTCGGTGGCGCCGGCCTTCCTGCGATGGGGCTGGTGGGCTGCGCCTGGGCCACGCTGTGCGTGAACTGGGCCATGCTCGGCTGTGCGATCTGGCTGCTGCGCCACGGCGCGTTCTACCGCGACTACCAGCTGTGGAAACGCATCGAGGCGCCCGACTGGCGCCAGATCCGCCTGTTCGCGCGACTGGGCGTGCCCGGCGGCCTCGCAGTGCTGGTGGAGGTCACGTCGTTCACGCTGATGGCGCTCTTCATCGCACGCCTAGGCACCGCCGCGGCGGCCGCCCACCAGATCGCGTCGAACCTGCTGGCCGTGGCCTACATGACGCCGCTGTCGCTCGCCATCGCGACGAGTGCGCGCGTGAGCTTCTGGCTCGGCGCCGGTGACGCCACCAGGGCCCGTCATGCCTGCCGGCTCGGCTTCGAACTCACGGCGCTGTTCGCCCTGCTCTATGCCGGCGCCATGGCGGCCTTCCGCACGCCGCTGGCCAATGTGTACTCCGACAATCCCGCCGTGATCGCGCAGGCGGCCGCGCTGCTGGTCACCGTAGCGATCTACCACGTTGCCGATGCCTTCCAGACGCTGTGCGTCTTCGTGCTGCGCTGCTACCGGGTGACGCTGGCGCCGCTGGTCATCTACTGCACGATGCTCTGGGGCATGGGTCTGGGCGGCAGCTACCTGCTGGCCTACCGCGGCCTGGGGCCGTGGCCGGCCATGCAGTCGCCGCTGGCCTTCTGGCTCATGAGCGCCATCGCGCTGGCGCTCACCGCGCTGTTGTTCGTCGCGCTGCTGCGCTGGACGATGAAGGCGCGGGCGCGCTGACCCGGGTCAGGCGCCTCGCGGCTTGCCGACTTACTTGGTGACCATCACCCGCGCCTCGCGCACCCGTGTCGCCGGGAACAGCAGCGCGAAACGACTGCCCTTGCCTACGGTGCTCTCGATGCGCAACTCGGTCCCGTGGCGCTGCGCGATGTGCTTCACGATCGCCAGCCCGAGCCCGGTGCCGCCTGTTTCGCGCGAGCGGCTGCGATCGATGCGATAGAAGCGCTCGGTGAGCCGCGGAATGTGCTCGGCCGCAATGCCTGGGCCGGTGTCTCGCACGGCGTATTCACCGCGCCCGTCGGGCAGCACCCGCCAGCTCACGGCCACCTCGCCGCCACCGGGGGTGTAGCGGATGGCGTTGCTCACGAGGTTCGACATCGCGCTCTGCAACTCGGTGGCCGCGCCCGACAGCTCGGACTCGGCCTCGGACGTGAACGTGAGCCGGTGCCCCTGCGGCGTGAGCCGACCCGACAGGCCGCGCCCTTCGTCCTCGCACTGCGCCAGCAGCGCGCGCATGCGCACCCACTGGTTGCCCGACGGCGCCGCACTGCCTTCCAGCCGCGACAGCGTCAGCAGGTCGTTCACCAGCGTTTCCATGCGGTGCGACTGCGCGCCCATCAGCGAGAGGTAGCGCGTGCGCTCGTCGGCGTCCAGCGGCAGGTTCTGCAGCGTCTCGACGAAGCCCGCCAGCACCGTGAGCGGCGTGCGGATCTCGTGCGACACGTTGGCCACGAAGTCGCGCCGCATCGCTTCGGCCTGCTCGAGCGCCGTGATGTCGCGCGTGAGCAGCATGCGCCGGTTGCCGGCATAGGGATGCACCTGCACCGACAGCCGCACCGGATGGCCGCGATGCTGCGCATGGCCGAGGCCCGGCGCATCGATGACCACGTCGCGGCTGTAGTTCCATGAAGCCAGGTAGGCCACGAACGCCGGGTCGCGCACGAGGTTGGCCAGGTGCTGCAGCAGGTCGCGCTCGGCGTCGATGCCGAACTGCCCTGCCGCCGTCTGGTTGCACCACTCGATGCGGCCTTGCTCGTCGAGCAGCACCACACCGTTGGGCGACGCCTGGATCGCGGCCAGGAACTCCTGCAGCCGGTCTTCGGCCTGCCGGGTCTGCTGTTCGCGCTCGCGCAGCAGCTTGCGGATGCGCTCCGACAGTTCGCCCCACACGCCGGGCCCACGCGACGGCAACCCGGCCGCGTCGTTGCGCAGCACGCGCAGCAGGCGCTCTGCGCGCCAGGCATCGAGGCCCAGCCAGACCACCGCGCCCAACCAGGCGCCCAGCCAGCCGTACTTCCAGCCGAAAAGGCCGACAGCACCCGCCGCAATTACGAGGGATGCTATTAAAAAAGTAGCAATACGAAAAGGCATGGCGGGCGATTATCCGCGCCCGCCGCCGAGGCTCGCCGCGGTGCTCACACCGTGACTTGGGCCGTCAGCCGGTAACCTGCGCCGCGAACGGTTTCCACCATCGGCGCTGCCGCGCCCAGCGACTCGCGCAGGCGCTTGACGTGCACGTCGACCGTGCGTTCTTCGATGTAGACGTGGTCGCCCCATACCTTGTCGAGCAGCTGTGCGCGGCTGTGCACGCGCTCGGCATGCTGCATCAGGTAGGCCAGCAGCTTGAACTCGGTCGGGCCGACCTTCAGCGCTCCGCCCTGCCACGTAACGCGGTGGGTGGAGGTGTCCAGGGCCAGCTCGCCGATCTCGACACGTTCGGTGACCACCTCGGGCGCACGGCGGCGCAGCACGGCGCGGATGCGCGCCAGCATTTCCTGGGTGGAGAACGGCTTGGTGATGTAGTCGTCGGCACCGGCGTCCAGGCCGGCCACCTTGTCGGGCTCGTCGCCGCGCGCCGTGAGCATCAGGATGGGGATGGCCTTGGTGCGCGGGTCCTTGCGCCACTGGCGCGCGAGCTGCAGGCCGCTCTGGCCGGGCAGCATCCAGTCGAGCAGGATCAGGTCCGGCAGGAAGGCGTCGATTTCACGCTGGGCCGCAGCGCCGTCTTCGGACCAGATCGGCTCGAAGCCGTTGTGGCGCAGGTTGACGGCGATCAGCTCGGCGATCGAGGATTCGTCTTCGACGATCAGGACTCTGGGTTTCTTCATGTTATTTGCTCACTTGCGGGTCACCCCGATTCCTTCCAGCGAACGCCGCGGAACCGGCTTTGCCGGGCCGCAGGCGTTGCCCCCTGCAAGGGGGTTGGCGTAGCGACACGAAGTGCGCGAAGCCTGGGGGTTTGTCATTGGAGGGCAGACTCGATTTCCTCCATGGAAGTGTGCCGCACATCGGCACCCTTGACGATGTAGATGATGAACTCGGCGATGTTCTTGGCGTGGTCGCCGATGCGTTCGATGGCCTTGGCCAGGAACAGCAGGTCCAGGCTGGCGGAGATGGTGCGCGGGTCTTCCATCATGTAGGTGACCAGCTTGCGCACGAAACCGTCGAACTCCTTGTCGATGAGGTCGTCGTCTTTCAGGATCGACAGCGCCGCGGCCGTGTCCAGGCGCGCGAAGGCGTCCAGCGCGGTGCGCAGCAGGTTCGAGGCCAGGTCGGCGGCAATGCGCAGTTCGGTGGTGGGCAGCTGGCGGGCCGATCCGCTTTCGATGATCGACTTGACCATGCGCGCGATCTTGTTGGCCTCGTCGCCCACGCGCTCCAGGTTGGCGGTGGTCTTGCTGATGGCGATGAGCAGGCGCAGGTCGCGCGCCGTGGGCTGGCGCCGCGCAATGATCGACGACAGTTCGCGGTCGATCTCGATCTCCATCGCGTTGACGCGGTTCTCGGTCTCCATCACGCGGTCAGCGGCTTCGGGGTCGAACTGCAGCAAGGCGTACACGGCCTGGTGGATCTGCGACTCGACCATGCCGCCGAGCTCCATCACGCGCGACGAGACGCCGTTGAGTTCGCTGTCGAACTGGCTGGAAAGGTGTTTCTCGGTCATGGTGTTTCCTTTCACTTCAACCGAAACGGCCGGTGATGTAGTCCTCGGTCTCCTTGCGCTGCGGCTTGAAGAACATCTGTTCCGTCGCGCCGAACTCGATCAGGTCGCCGAGATACATGTAGGCGGTGTAGTCGCTGCAGCGGGCGGCCTGCTGCATGTTGTGGGTCACGATGACCACGGTGTACTCGTTTTTCAGCTCGGCGATCAACTCTTCGATCTTCGCGGTCGAGATCGGGTCGAGTGCGGAGCACGGCTCGTCGAGCAGCAGGACTTCAGGCTTGATGGCAATGCCGCGTGCGATGCACAGGCGCTGCTGCTGGCCGCCCGAAAGGCCCGAGCCGCTTTGCTGCAGCTTGTCGCGCACTTCGGTCCACAGGGCCGCCTTCTTCAGGGCCCACTCGACGCGGTCGTCCATCTCGCTGGCCGAGAGGTTCTCGAACAGCTTCACGCCGAAAGCGATGTTGTCGTAGATCGACATCGGGAACGGCGTGGGCTTCTGGAACACCATGCCGACCTTGGCGCGGATCAGCGCCACGTCCTGCTTCGACGTGAGCAGGTTCTCGCCGTCCAGGGCAATCGTGCCTTCGGCGCGCTGCTCGGGGTACAGCTCGAACATGCGGTTGAAGGTGCGCAGCAGGGTCGACTTGCCGCAGCCCGACGGGCCGATGAAGGCCGTGACCTTGTTCTCGGGAATCTCGAGGTTGATGCCCTTGAGCGCGTGGAACTTGCCGTAGTAGAAGTTCAGGTCCTTGACCGAGATCTTCGAGCGCGACGCGGGTTGTTGTGCAACGGTGTTTGGCATGTTGGCGCCTTCTTGAATTAGTGTTTGTTGCGCGTCAGCACGCGCGCCAGGATGTTGAGGGCAAGCACGGCGACAGTGATCAGGAACACGCCGGCCCAGGCCAGTTGTTGCCAGTTCTCGTACGGGCTCATCGCGAACTTGAAGATCGTGACCGGCAGGCTGGCCATCGGCTGGCTCACATCGGAGGTCCAGAACTGGTTGTTCAGCGCGGTGAACAGCAGCGGCGCGGTCTCGCCGGCGATGCGGGCCACGGCCAGCAGCACACCCGTGACCACACCTGCGCGCGCGGCGCGCAGCGTGATGCTCAGAATGACCTTCCACTTCGGCGTACCCAGTGCGTAGGCCGCTTCGCGCAGGCCCGGCGGCACCAGCTGCAGCATGTTCTCGGTGGTGCGGATCACCACCGGAATCACGATCAGCGCGAGCGCCAGCGCACCGGCCAGGCCCGAGAAGGTCTTGAAGTAGGCCACCACCACGGCGTAGACGAACAGGCCGATCACGATCGACGGCGCCGACAGCAGGATGTCGTTGACGAAGCGCGTGACCGAGGCCAGCAGGCCCTTGGGGTTGTACTCGGCCAAGTAGATGCCGGCCATGATGCCGATGGGCGTGCCCACGAAGGTGGCCAGCGCCACCATCACGAACGAGCCGAAGATGGCGTTGGCGATACCGCCCGCCTCGTTCGGCGGCGGCGTCATCTCGGTGAAGGTGGCGATCGCCAGGCCGCCCACGCCCTGGCGCAGCGTTTCCCAGAGGATCCACACCAGCCAGAACACGCCGAAAGCCATCGCGGCGAGCGACAGCGTGAGCGCGATCTTGTTGATGCGGTTGCGCGCGGCGAACTTCGCCTGGCGCGTGTCGGCCAACGTCTTGGCGTTGATCAGGTTTTGCGCAGTGCTGCTCACGACTTGGTTCCTTCGCTCTTCTTCATCTGTGCCAGCAGCATCTTCGAGAGCGACAGCACGACGAAGGTGATGAAGAACAGCACGAGGCCGAGGTACATCAGCGCGGCCTGGTGCAGGCCCGCGCCGGCTTCGGCGAATTCATTGGCCAGCGCCGAGGTGATGCTGTTGGCAGCCTCGAACACCGACAGGGAGTTGAGCTGGTTCATGTTGCCGATCACGAACGTGACGGCCATGGTCTCGCCCAGTGCGCGGCCGAGGCCGAGCATGATGCCGCCGATCACACCGGCCTTGGTGTAGGGCAGCACGACCTTGGAGACGACTTCCCAGGTGGTGGAGCCCAGGCCGTAGGCCGACTCCTTGAGCAGCGCGGGCGTCACCTCGAACACGTCGCGCATCACCGAGGCGATGAACGGAATGATCATGATGGCCAGGATGATGCCGGCCGACAGGATGCCGATGCCCACGGGCGGGCCGGACACCAGGGCACCGAGGTACGGCACGCCGGACAGCAGCTTCTGCAGCGGCTGCTGCACCCAGGTGGAAAGAATCGGGCCGAAGACCAGCAGGCCCCACATGCCGTACACGATGGACGGCACGGCAGCCAGCAGTTCAATGGCGGTGCCCAGCGGGCGCTTGAGCCAGTTGGGCGAGAGTTCGGTCAGGAACAGTGCGATGCCGAAGCTCACCGGCACGGCGATCACCAGCGCGATGAACGAGGTGGCCAGCGTGCCGTAGATCATCACGAGGCCGCCGTACTCGTCCTTCACCGGGTCCCAGACGCTGCTCGTCAGGAAGCCGAGGCCGTACTTCGTGATGGCGGGCCAGGCGCCAGCGATCAGCGACAGCAGGATGCCGATCAGCAGTGCGAGCGTCAGCAGGGCGGCGCCCTTGGCGGCCCAGCCGAAGAGGCGGTCGGCCATGGGGCCGGAACGGGCCGCCTTCACGGGCGGCGGAGGAGCGGCGGAGGTGCGCGCGCGCTCGGCCGCGAGGTCGAGAGAAGCGGCAGCAGCGGGGAAAGTGGATGACACGGGTCGCTCCGGCAAAGACGAAAGCGGCGCGTCCTGGAGCGAAGAGTTGCTCATGGGCGCGCCGTCCTGGACTGTGGAATGAAGGGTTGCTTCTTACTTGAACGCGACCGGCTTGCCCGATGCATCCTTCACTTCACCCCATGCCTTGGCGATGGTGGCCTTCACGGCGTCGGGCATCGGCACGTAGTCGAGTTCGTCAGCCGTCTTGTCGCCGCTCTTGTAGGCCCAGTCGAAGAACTTCAGCACGGTGGTGGCGCTGGCGGGCTTGTCCTGCACCTTGTGCAGCAGGATGAAGGTCGCGCCGGTGATGGGCCACGAATCCTTGCCGGCCTGGTTGGTCAGCACCTGGTAGAAGCTCTTGCTCCAGTCGGCGCCGGCGGCGGCAGCCTTGAAAGCGGTGTCGTCGGGCGAGACGAACGAGCCGGCGGCGTTCTGCAGCTGCGCGTAGGTCATCTTGTTCTGCTTCACGTAGGCGTATTCCACGTAGCCGATCGAGTTCGGCAGGCGGTTCACGAAAGCGGCGACGCCTTCGTTGCCCTTGCCACCCGCGCCGGTGGGCCAGTTCACGGCCGTGCCTTCACCGACCTTCGACTTCCACTCGGCGTTGACCTTGCTCAGGTAGTTGGTGAACAGGAAGCTGGTGCCCGAACCGTCGGCGCGGCGAACCGGGGCGATGGCGGCGTCAGGCAGGTTCAGCGAACCGTTCAGCGCCTTGATGGCGGCGTCGTTCCACTTGGTGATCTTGCCCAGGTAGATGTCGCCCAGGACCTGGCCGTTGAGCTTCAGTTCGCCCGGCTTGATGCCGGGGATGTTCACCACGGGGATCACGCCGCCGATGACGGTGGGGAACTGCATCAGGCCCTTGGCTTGCAGCTCGTCGTCCTTCAGGGGAGCGTCCGATGCGCCGAAATCGACGGTCTTGGCTTCGATCTGCTTCAGGCCGGCACCCGAGCCGACCGACTGGTAGTTGATCTTGACGCCGGTGGCCTTGTTGAAGTCGGACGCCCACTTGGCGTACAGCGGTGCCGGGAAGCTGGCGCCAGCGCCGGTCACGTCTTGGGCCAGGGCGGGAATGGAGAACAGCGCGGTCACGAGGCCGGCGGTTGCAAATTTGAACGTCGTTTTCATAAAGCTTCCTTGAGAAGTAAGAAGTAGTCCCTTTTTGGGGCTCGGACGGACTCTAAAAAGCTTTTGTGACATCGATGTGACACCCCTCTGTCGAGGGAAAATGCCGCTGCGCCGCCCATGTCGCGTGTGACGATGTCACATAACCGTCATTCGCCGCGCCTAACCTCCCGACCTCGCCGTGACGTGACTTGGGAGGCGGCGCTTGCTGTCACGGCGCTACGATCAGAGAACCGCCCTCTTCACCACAACATGCAAAACGGCACCCGCCTCGCAGCGGTCGATCTCGGCTCGAACAGCTTCAGGCTGGAAATCGGCCAGGTCGACCACGGACAGATCCATCGCACCGAGTACCTCAAGGAAACCGTGCGCCAGGGCAACGGCCTGGACAGCGCCCGCAACCTCACGACCGAAGCCATGCAGCGCGGCTGGGACGCCCTCGCCCGCTTCGGCGAGCGCCTGGCCGGCTTCAAGCGCTCGCAAGTGCGCGCCGTGGCCACCCAGACCCTGCGTGAAGCGCGCAACCGCGAGGAATTTCTGTTGCGTGCGCGCACCATCCTCGGGTTCGGCATCGACGTGATCCCGGGCCGGGAAGAAGCCCGCCTTATTTATCAGGGCGTGGCGCACCACCTGCCGCATACGGACGCGTCCGACCAGGAACGCCGGCTGGTGATCGACATCGGCGGGCGCTCCACCGAAATGATCATCGGCCACGCGCTCGAAGCCGAGCGCATGGAGTCGTACCGCGTGGGCAGCGTCGCCTGGTCGATGAAGCATTTCGGCGAAGGCCAGTTCACCGCCCCCGCCTTCCGCGCCGCCGAGGTGGCGGCCAAGGCCGTGCTGGACGACGCGCTGTCGAGCTACACACGCGATCAGTGGGACGTGGCCTACGGCGCCTCCGGCACCATCGGCGCGGTGGGCGACGTGCTTGCCGCGGCCGGCGGCGAGGCCGGCCTTGTCACCCGCGACGGTCTCGACTGGCTGCTCGACCGCCTGCTCAAGGCCGGCAGCATCGACAAGCTGCGCATCGACGGCATGCGCGAAGACCGCAAGGCCGTGATCGGCGGCGGCCTGAGCGTGCTGCGCGCGGTGTTCGACCTGCTCGACATCCAGGAAATGAAGGTCGCCCAGGGCGCCCTGCGCCACGGCGTGCTGTACGAGTTGCTCGAACGCGACGAGAGCGTGGCCGACATGCGCAGCGCCACCGTGACCCGGCTGGCCACCCGCTTCGCCGTCGATACAGCCCAAGCCAAGCGCGTGAGCGACACCGCCGCCGCGCTGTTCGTTCAGTTGGCCCCCGCCGCGCGCGGCGGCAGCACCTCCAGCCGCGCCGGCCGCGCACTGCGCAAGCTCGGCTGGGCCGCGCAGCTGCACGAGATCGGCACGCTGGTCTCGCACAGCGACTATCACAAGCACGGCGCCTACATCCTCGACAACACCGATGCACCGGGCTTCGCGGTGAACGAGTTGCATGCCCTCGCGCAGCTGGTGCTCGGCCAGCGCGGCAAGCTGCGCAAGCTCGAGGCCTCGCTCGACGACGAGACCTTCGTGATGCAGCTGCTCGCGCTGCGACTGGCCGTGATCCTGTGCCATGCGCGCCGCGACCCTGACCCGCAGGCGCTGCACGTGGCGACGCTGGGCGCGCGTGCATTCACGATCGCCTGCGCGCCCGACTGGGCCGAGGTCTACCCGCAGTCCGCGCACCTCCTGCGAGAAGAAGTGCTCGCCTGGCAGAAAACCGGCAACTGGCGCGTGGACCTCAGCGGAGCCTGAGCGCCCCTGGCCTTTACTCAGGGGCGGTGCCGGGATCGGGGGCGACCGCCGGGCCGGCTGCCACATGGGCCACGCGAGGCGCGTCGCCTCCGAACATGCCGACGTAGGCAGACTGAACGACCTGGGCAAGCCCTTGCTTCAGCCCTTCCCGGGCAGCCGCAGGGTCGCTGAGGATGCCTTCATAGCGGAAGTAGGTCGGCTCGCTCAATTCGGGACTATGGCTTGCCTGGTAGAGGACGGTCTGATGCTCGTCTCTCAGCAACTGCTCGACCGTCACGTAGGGCTTGAAGCTCGAAGTCGCATCGTACGCGCCATAGGCCGTCATGATCCGCAGGATCAATGTGCTGTAGCCAGGGGTGGGCTGGAGTTCCGGCACCTGCATCTCGGGGAGCTTTCCGGTCGCGCGCATGAAAGGCGTCAGCTTCACCTCGCGACCGCCGTCCCGCAGGCGTTCCGCCAGCCGTTCTGCGAAGTACTTGTTGAGCCCCATGGGCACACCGCTCTTTCTCACCGCGTCCGTGAATTCCTTGCTGCGCTGGGCCATGCGGTCGGCCGCCGATGCCCGGCTGCTGTTGTCGATGCCGAGCGCCACCAGCGCGACAATGGGGCCCAGGAACCCGGCGAAGCTTGTCAACCCCGAACCGCCGCCATCCGAGACGAGCAGTTCGTCCTGCTGGTTGTAGATGATTTCGACCTTCGCTACCGACCGGGCTGCGTCGGGGCTGATCTGCAGCGCAGGCGGGGGCGTGTTCGTCGCGCACCCTGACAGAAGGGCTGCGGCAACCAGCAGGAAAGTCAGCATCTTCAACGACATGCCCGCGCTTTCCCGCAGCAGGGTCGTGGGGCTTCTTGGCAAGAGGTCGAGCGGTTTCATGCGTGTTCCCCCAGTGAGGTGGCCGACAGGCAACGCTCTTTTCCCTCGTCGGGGCCAGACGGACTGCCGTGGAGTCACTGTAGGAATTTCGCCGCCGGCGCACATGAGCAGCGCGCCCTTTTTCCGGGGAGACAAGCGCCCCTGCCCACTTGGTCTGCATCCATGACAAAGCGCCCGGGGTACCCAGGGCCTGATTACGCGGCTTCTGGCGTCGCGTTCCTTGCGTGTGCACATGCACACGCGGCGTCACCCGCCTTGATTGGCCCTAGAGCAGTTCGGGCGCCTGCACCGTCACGACGACGGTCTGCACGTCACCATCGCGCTCACGGGTGCGGATCCACCACAGCGAGCCCTTGCGCACCGGGCAGCTGTCCTGCTTCAGGCCGAGCAGCAGCGAGATCGCCTGCCCCAGCGAAGGCTGGTGACCCACCACCAGCACCACCGACTTGCCGTTGGGCCAGCCCGTGGCGGCCAGCAGCGCGTCGGCGGTGGTGTCGGGCGACAGCTCCGAACGCAGCTTGTACTTGCGGCCCAGCGCCAGCGCGGTCTGCTCGCAGCGGCGCGCCGGGCTGCACACGATGCGCGTGCCGTCGGGCAATTGCCGGTCGAGCCAGGAGGCCATGCGCTTGGCCTGCTTTTCGCCGCGCGGCGTGAGCGAGCGCTGCATGTCGTCACAACCTTCGGTCCAGTCCTCGGCTTCGGCGTGACGCCAGAAGATCAAGTCCATGCTCATCGTCTTTCGAACTTCTTCTTCAATTTCAATGGGCGGACGCATCACGGTGATTTCCTCGTGATGCATAGCGGCCCATCAATGCGGCCTGGGCGCCATGCGCTTCGATCGCGGGGGACGCGCCCGCCTCGCCGGAGTGCGTGTCGTGGTCGACACGCGTGTAGATGCCGTCGCCGCCCAGGTCCCAGGCGTCGCGCCCGTCGTGCAGATAGGCCACCAGGCATTCGTCGATGAGGCGCTGGCGCAGGTTGGGGTCGGTCACAGGCCAGGCCAGCTCGATGCGCCGCATCATGTTGCGGTTCATCCAGTCGGCGCTCGACAGGTAGAGCGACTCGTCCTCGCCATGGCGGAAATAGAACACCCGCGAATGCTCGAGGAAACGCCCGATCACCGAGCGCACGCGCACGTTGTCGGTGAGCCCCGGCACCTGCGCCGGCAGCGTGCAGGCGCCGCGCACGATGAGGTCGATCTTCACACCCTTCTGACCCGCACGGATGAGCGCGCCGATGATCTCCTCGTCGGTCAGCGCATTCATCTTGGCGACGATGCGCGTCGGCTCGCCGCTGGCTGCGGCCTGCCCCAGCGCATCGATGCGCGCGACCAGGTTCTTGTGCAGGTCGAAGGGGGCGAGCCACATGCGGTTGAGTTTGGGCAGGCGGCTCTGGCTGGCCAGGTGGACGAACACGGCTTCCATGTCGGCGGTGAGCGCCGGGTCGGCCGTGAGGTGGCTGATGTCGGTGTACAGCCGCGACGTGCGCGGGTTGTAGTTGCCCGTGGAAAGGTGACCGTAGCGGCGCAGTTGCTTGCCCTCGCGGCGCGTGACCAGCAGCATCTTCGCGTGGGTCTTCAGGCCCACCACGCCGTACACCACCTGGGCGCCGATCGACTCGAGCATCTCGGCCCAGTTAATGTTGGCCTCCTCGTCGAAGCGCGCCTTCAGCTCGACCACCACCGTGACCTCCTTGCCGCGGCGCACGGCTTCGCGCAGCAGGTCCATGAGCTCCGAGTCGGCGCCCGTGCGGTAGATGGTCTGCTTGATGGCCAGCACCTGCGGATCGAGCACGGATTCGCGCAGGAAGGCCAGCACGCCGTCGAAGCTCTCGAAGGGCTGGTGGATCAGCACATCGCCGCGCTGCAGCCGATCGAAGAACGACTGCGCGGGCGACAGCGTGACGGGGAACGACGCCTCGTAAGGCGGAAAGCGCAGCTGCGGCTCGCCGATCAGGTCGATGAGTTGCGTGAGACGCGCCAGGTTCACCGGCCCATGCACGCGGTACAGCGCCTGTGGCGGCAGGTTGAACTGCGCCAGCAGGAAGCTCGCGAGCGATTCGGCGCAGCTCGCCGACACCTCGAGCCGCACGGCCTGCCCGTAGTGGCGGTGCTGCAGACCCTGGCGCAGCGCGGTGCGCAGGTTCTTGACGTCTTCCTCATCGACAGCGAGGTCGGAATGGCGCGTGACGCGGAACTGCGAGAAGTCGCCCACTTCGCGGCCCGGGAACATGCTCGCCAGGTGCGCGCGCACCACGCTCGACAGCGCGACGAACAGCGTCTTGCCATCCGACACCTTGGCCGGCATCTTGATCAGGCGCGGCAGCACGCGCGGCAGCTTGACGATCTGGATCGGGTTCTCGCGGCCGAAGGCGTCCTTGCCACCCAGGCGCACGATGAAGTTCAGCGACTTGTTCGCCACCTGCGGGAACGGATGCGCCGGATCGAGCCCCACAGGGATCAGCAGCGGGCGCACCTCGCGCTCGAAATACTCGCTGACCCACTTGCGCTGGGCCGGGTTGCGCTCGCCGTGCGACACGATGTGGATGCCGTGCGTCGCGAAGGTCGGCATCAGCTCATCGTTGTACAGCGCGTACTGCCTTGCCACCAGGGCATGGGCCGCCTCGGACAACCGCTCGAACGACTCGACCGTGTAGGTGCCCTTGCGATCGCCGGCACTGCCCGCACTCAGGTGCGGCGCGGCGCGAACCTCGAAGAATTCGTCGAGGTTGGACGACACGATGCACAGATAGCGCAGGCGCTCGATCAGCGGCACCTCGGGGCGATGCGCCCAGTCGAGCACGCGCTCGTTGAACGAGAGGATGCTGTGGTCGCGGTCCAGCAATGCGAACGAGGGCGACGCATCGGCGCGCGATGGGTCAGCGGAAACGGAAGGCATGGGCACTGATTCTGGAGCAAGCGGCACGGGAGAACACGTCGGCTGAAATATGACAGTGTCAACTTCGTTCGTGACAGTTCCATGACATTCGCGTGACGCGCCCTGCCCCGCAGGCAACGCCCCTGACATATTCGACGACAGCGATGCAGCGTGCGGCCCGGCGTCGGGCCGGATGGCCGCCGGCTTCATGCGCCGAGGAAGTGCTTGCGGTAGCGCGCCGGCAGATCGTCGATGCGCATCAGCATGGGCAGGTCGGCGGTGTTGAAGTCCGGGTCCCAGGCCGGCGCACCCAGCACCTTGGCACCCAGGCGCAGATAACCCTTGATGAGCGCGGGCGGTTCCACGTCGAGCGCGCTGTCCAGCCGCTCGACCGGCAGCGGCAGGCGCGGCTGCACCTGGTACTGGATCGGCGCCAGATGGCTGGCCGAGAGCTGGCGCCAGATGCTGGCGGCCGCGTCACCGCTGGTCACGCCGTTGTGCGACATCGGAATGCTCGCGCAGCCGATCATGGTGTCGAGCTTGTTGCGATGCATGAAACCGGCCAGCGCGCCCCACAGGGCCAGGATCACACCGCCCTGGCGGTGCTCGGCATGCACGCAGCTGCGGCCCAGCTCGACCATGCGCTCGCGCAGGTCGCGCAGGCGGGTCAGGTCGAATTCGGTGTCGCTGTAGGTGCTGCCGACACGGCGGGCCTGCGCGGGGGTCAGCACACGGTAGGTGCCGATGACCTGGCCGGTGAGTTCGTCGCGCACCAGCAGGTGTTCGCAGAAGTCGTCGAACAGGTCGATGTCGTGGCCGGCCAGCGGCGTGGTCAGGCGTGCGCCCATTTCGCCGACGAACACATCGTGACGCAGGCGTTGCGCGGCACGCACATCGTCGAGATGGCGGGCCCAGCTCACCGTGATGCCCGACTTGGCTTCGGCGGCCGGTGGCACGATGACAGCGAGGGGCGCCTCGGGCACCGACGTGCGAGTGGCCAGGGCGGCGGCTGTTGCGGCGGCAGCGGCAGAGGTGGCGACGGGGGTGCCGGTCGTGGGGGCAGGCCACAAGGCCGCGCGCAGTCCGAGCTGCGAGAGCGGAAACGTCGGGTTCGGCAGTTCTTTCATGGGAAATCCCTTTCTGCCGACCGAGTCTGGACACACGCGATGAAAGCGGCATGTCAGCGGCATGGCAGCCACATGACGTTGTTACATCGCGCGTTTGCGCCGTTTCGCGCCCGCTTCGGCGTCTAATGCGGAGCATTCGCGACACGGAGTTCCACCCCCATGGCCACCGATGCTCCAGGCGCCAACAGCCGCCTGCACCAGACTTTCCCCGTCCTCAGTGACGCCGAGATGGCACGCATCGCCAGCTTCGGCAGCGTGCAGCGCTTTGCGCGCGGCGAACGCCTGTTCACCGCCGGCGAGACCGGCGCCGGCATGTTCGTGCTGCTCAAGGGCGTGGTGGCCGTCACGCAACGCGACGGCCTGGGCCATGTGGTGCCCATCGCACGCCAGGGGCCGGGCGAATTCCTGGCCGAGGTCGGCCAGCTGAGCGGGCGCCCTGCCCTGGTCGACGGGCACGCCGACGAAGAGGTCGAGGCGCTGGTCGTGCCGCCGGACCGCCTGCGCGCGCTCTTGGTGGCCGAGGCCGACCTGGGCGAGCGCATCACCCGCGCGCTGATCCTGCGGCGCGTGGCGCTGATCGAATCGGGCGCGGCCGGACCGGTGCTGATCGGGCGGCCCGATTCACACGACATGGCGCGGCTGGAGAACTTCCTGCGCCGCAACGGTCATCCTTATCACCTGGTCGATGCGGCGGCGGATGCCGATGCCGCCGCCCTGCTCGCTCAATACGGCCCTGACCAACTGCTGGCCGTGTGCCCCGATGGCTCGGTGCTCGTCAACCCGAGCGACGAAGGCCTGGCGCGGTGCCTCGGCATGGTCGACACCGCGGCGCGCGACGAGCTGTACGACGTGGCCGTGGTCGGCGCCGGGCCGGCCGGCCTTGCGACCGCGGTGTATGCGGCCTCCGAAGGCCTGCGCGTGATCGTGCTCGATTGCCGCGCCTTCGGCGGCCAGGCCGGCGCCAGCGCACGCATCGAGAACTACCTGGGCTTTCCGACCGGCATCTCCGGACAGGCGCTGGCGGGCCGCGCGTTCGTGCAGGCGCAGAAGTTCGGCGTCGAGATGCTGATTCCGGCGCAGGTGGCAGCGCTCGACTGTTCGCGCGAGAACGCCCTGGGCAGCCTGGCATTGAAGCTCACCGACGGCCGCCGCATCCAGGCGCGCACGGTGGTCATCGCGAGCGGCGCGCGCTACCGTCGCCCCGGCGTGCCGCGCCTGGCCGAATTCGAAGGCCGCGGCATCTGGTACTGGGCCTCGGCCATCGAAGCCAAGATCTGCGCGCAGCAGGAAGTCGCGCTGGTGGGCGGCGGCAACTCGGCGGGCCAGGCGGCGGTGTTCCTGTCGCGCCACGCGGCCAAGGTCAACGTGCTGGTGCGCGGACCTTCGCTGGCGGCCAGCATGTCGCGCTACCTGATCGACCGCATCGAAGCCACGCCCAACATCTCGCTTCAGCCGCACACCGAGCTCGTCCGGCTGCACGGCGCGCCCGAAGAGGGCCTCACGGGCGCCACGTGGCGCTGTCACACCTCCGGCCAGGAGCACGACTGCCCGGCGCGCAACATCTTCCTGTTTGTCGGCGCAGAGCCCGAGACCGCATGGCTCGACGGCTGCGGCGTGGCGGTCGATCGCCACGGCTTCGTGCTGACCGGCCCGGCCGCGAGCAGCGGCTTCCCGGCCCGGCCCGCCGCCGCGCTCGAATCGAGCGTGCCCGGCGTGTTCGCGGTGGGCGACGTGCGCTCGGGCTCGGTCAAGCGCGTGGGCGGTGCGATCGGCGAAGGCGCCGCGGCGGTGGCGCTCATTCACCAGCACCTGTCGTCGGCTTCGGCCGTGGCCTGAATCTTTTTCTTCTCCAAAGGCGCTCCATGCCCATCCAAGCCTGCGAACACGTTCCCGCCGACCTCGCGCAGCCGCACACGCCCCAGGGCTGCGAAGACTGCCTGAAGACCGGCGACACCTGGGTCCACCTGCGCCTGTGTGTGCACTGCGGCCACGTGGGCTGCTGCGACTCGTCGAAGAACCGCCACGCCACGAAGCATGCGCGGGCTGAAGGGCATCCGGTGATCCAGTCCATCGAGCCCGGCGAACACTGGATGTGGTGCAACGCGCACGAACGTCAGGTGGGCTGATTCGGCCGCGGGCCGACGGGCAATGACCGCACCCGCACGCGCCCGGATAGGCGTGTATATGCTGCCGTTCTCCCGTCACAACCCTCTCAATCCGGAGCCCGCGACATGCCCGCATCGCCCATCGAGGTCTATTCCTGGCCCACGCCGAACGGCCACAAGATTCACATCATGCTCGAGGAGTGCGGCCTGCCGTACCACGCGCATCCGGTGAACATCGGCACCGGCGACCAGTTCGCCCCCGAGTTCCTGAAGATCAGCCCCAACAACAAGATCCCCGCCATCACCGACCCCGACGGGCCGGACGGCCAGCCGATCTCGCTGTTCGAATCAGGCGCCATCCTCGTGTACCTGGCAGGCAAGACCGGCAAGTTCCTGCCCACGGGCGACCGCGAACGCTACGACGTGCTGCAGTGGCTCATGTTCCAGATGGGCGGCGTCGGCCCGATGCTGGGCCAGGCGCACCACTTCCGCATCTACGCGCCCGAGAAGATCGCCTATGCCGTCGACCGCTACACCAACGAAGCCAGGCGCCTGTACGGCGTGATCGACCGGCAGCTGTCGAAGAACAAGTTCATTGCCGGCAAGAGCTATTCGATTGCCGACATCGCCATCTTCCCGTGGCTGCGCAGCTGGGAAAACCAGGGCATCACCCTCACCGACTACCCGCACCTGAAGGCCTGGTTCGACGGCATCGCCGCGCGCCCCGCCGTGCAGCGCGGCGTGAAAGTGCTGGCCGATCTGCGTCGTCCGATCACGGATGACAAGGCCCGCGAGATCCTTTTTGGCAAGACGCAGTACGAGAAGCGCTGAACGGGCCTGGATTCGGGCTAGAATCGAAGGCTTGGCGGGGTGTAGCGCAGCCTGGTAGCGCATCTGGTTTGGGACCAGAGGGTCGAAGGTTCGAATCCTTTCGCCCCGACCAATTGAAATGCCCAAGGGCGTCCGGTTCATTCGACCGGACGCCCTTTTTCATTGGCGGGTACGACTCACACCCGCGGCGGATCGCTCTCGGAGAAGCGCCCCCTTCTGAGACATACTGCACACATGCGAAAAAATCACACCGAAAACGGCCGTCCCGCGACGTGCGCGTTTCACCGCTGGCGATGACCGAGTTGCGTGTGAGTTGGGAGCACACGTTTCCCGACGACGGATCGAAGCTGATCGTCCATTCGAACTGGATTTCGAACACCCCTGCCACACAGGCTTATCTCGAGGCCCTGATCGCCCGGGTTGCTGAAATGGAATCCGCGCCTCACTGTGTTTTCGAGAAGCGCAAGGCGGTCGCGCCGCGCTCGTTGCCCCCCGACCTCGGCACGTTCACCTCGGCCGAGTTCTGGGAAGTGGCCCAGAAACTGCATCTGCAGACCACCCCGTCCCTGGCCGCCGCGCGCCTGGTACTGGTCGAAGGCATGCGCCCGACCAAAGCGGCAAGGCAACTCAACACCAGCCCGCAGGCCTTGACCAACACGCTGCGAAAAATCAGGACCCAGCGCGCGAGTTCCGCTCGATTGGAAGGGCCCCCTTCCACAAGTTAGTGCCGAAGGCTTCGGCTTTGTGGTTAGCACCCCGGCCCACCGGCAGCAGACGCAGGGACAGGCGGGGTCATTGCCTCCCCTGGTGAGCAACAGCAGCACCACCAGCGCCTTCGTCGAGCGCTATCGCTCCGAGGGCGGGAAGGCCCATCTCTTCACGCCATCGAGCGCCGATGTCGAGCAACTCTCGCAGCGGCTGGGCGAAGAGCAGATGCGGGGCATCGTGATCGCCCAGGTGACACCCAGTCCGTACAAGGTGACGACGGCCCTCAGCAAGGACTTCAACGATGCGTTCGCCAAGTCGAAGATTGAGCTCGAACGCAGTTTCACCATGATCGAGGGCTTCATCGCGGGCCGCGTCATCGTGGAAGCCGCCCAACGGATCGGTCGCACTCCGACCCGCGAGGGCATGGTGGCGGCGCTGAATACCTTCGGCCCTGTGGACATCGGCAGCTATTCGACCGGCTTCTCGCCGACCTCCCACGTGGGCTCGAACTATGTCGAGCTGTCGATCGTCAACGCGCTGGGCAAGGTGAAGCAATAGCGTCGGTCGCATCGCGCGCCCGACACTCGCCCGAACTGTCCGCGCCCCACCCGGCGCGAGCAGAACCGTTCCATCATTGCGCGACGACCGAACATGAAGACGAAATCCGGCATCCCTCTGTTGATGATCTGCTTTGTCCTGGCGGGTTGCGCCTCGGCGCTGGATCTGGACCAGAAAGCCGATCGCACGCAAAGCCCTGCCGCGAATGCCCGCTGGCTGACGCTGGTCATGAAGGGGAACGAAGGTGTCGAGCCCCTGCCTGTCACGCTGGAATACGAATCCGAAAAATGCAAGGAACCGAGGAGCTACGGTGTGGGCGGCCAGTCGCAAAGCGGCACGATGCTGATGCGAGCCACGCACTTCGAACACGTCAACCTCATCAAGGAGTCGGTAGGCGATGCCTACAAGGCGCGCTTTGCCATCGATGCGGGAGGAAGTTGCCAATGGAAGCTGGTGTCCCTCGAAACCTCATTCAAGTACAGAAGCAACCACCCGCTGGCCAAGGGGAAGGAAGCGACGTCCTTCCGAAGCAGGTTCAGATTCGGGAGTGAGAAAAACGCCGTCCGCACGCCAGGCCTGAGAGCGGAGCTTTCATATTTTCCCGTGATCTACATCAGAGAAGACCCGTCGAAAAACGAAGTTCGACTGCGATCCAAGTCGCTCTTCCTTCCTCCGAGCTTCGATCCCCCGACGTCCGCAACGCTGTACCTGGAAACAAACGTGTTCGGCGACATGGCCATGACGGTGCGTGCAGCCCCGCAAGACCGTCGCAGCCATCTGGTGACCTACCCCGATGGCGCGACGGGAAGCAGCTCATCGGAGGGTATGGTGGGGGTCGAGGATGAAAGGATGCAGTGCCTGCTTTCATCCGGAAAGAGCCAGAACCGTTGCGCCGCGTACAGCCCCAGCAAGGACTGACACGCGTGCAGGCAATGTGCCGCCGGTGAGTCCGTCCCGAACGGCATGGCTGTAGCGGGCGAACTCGCGGCCGCCTGCTCGCGCAACCAGAAGCATCGCTGACCGGATGGAGTTCGACCATCGTCGCCGCACGTTCGCCATCGCCCCCTCAAAGCACCGAAGCCTCCCCCGTCGCCCCATCGTCGTCCGGCATCGGCACCTCGCTCGCCCGCAACGGCGTGCCGATGGGCGCCCCGGCCTTGCCCACCTGGACTGCCGCCATGTCGGCGTCGTTCGGGTACTGGTCCGCAATCCAGTAGTCGAACACACGTCGCACGATCGGTGCCGCGTGCGCCGCACCGAAGCCGGCGTTCTCGACGATCGCCGCCACGGCGATCGTCGGGTCTTCGGCCGGGGCGAACGCCATGTACAGCGCGTGATCGCGCTGGCGTTCATCCAGGGCCTTGCCGCTCGCACGTGCCTTCGGCCCCAGGCTCACGGCCTGCGAGGTGCCCGTCTTGCCGGCCGAGGTGTACGCGGCGCCCGCGAACACGCGCGTGCCGGTGCCGCCCTTGGTGACCGCCACCATCGCGTCGCGCACCACCTCCACGTGCCTGCGCGCATAGCCCAGGTCCTGGGCCGGGGGTTGAACCTGGCGCACCACGTCGCCGGTCACGGTGTCGCGGATCGCGCGCACCAGGTGCGGCTGGTAGCGCACGCCGCCGTTGGCCAGCGTGGCGTTGGCCGAGGCCAGTTGCAGCATCGTGAAGTTGTTGTAGCCCTGTCCGATGCCCAGAGAAATCGTCTCGCCCGGGTGCCAGGTCTTCATGTCGGCGCGCCGGTAGGCCGCGCGCTTCCAGGCCTTGCTCGGCAGCACGCCGCGCGATTCGCCCTGCAGGTCGATGCCGGTGTACTGTCCGAAACCCAGCGGCGCCATGAAGTCGTGGATCAGGTCGACGCCCATCTCGCTGGCCAGCGAATAGAAGTACGTGTTGCTCGAGAACTGGATGGCGCGGTGCATGTCGACGCCGCCCAGTCCACCCCGGTGGCTGCGAAACGTGCGTCCGCCGAAGTTGTAGAAGCCCGGATCGTTCTCCACCTTGTCCGCGCTGCGCTTGCCGGTCTGCAGCGCCGCCATCGCCATGAAGGGCTTGTAGGTGGAGCCCGGCGGATAGGTGCCGCGCAGCGCGCGGTTCATCAGCGGGTTGTCGGGCGACTCGATCAGCGCCTTCCAGCTCTCCGTGTCGATGCCTTCGACGAAGAGGTTGGGGTCGAACGAGGGCTTGCTCACGAAGGCCAGCACCTCGCCGGTCTTCGGGTCGATGGCCACCAGCGCGCCCCGGCGCTCGCCGAACATGTCTTCGACCAGCTTCTGCAGTTTGATGTCGAGCGACAGCATCACCGTCTGGCCGGGCCTGGCGGGGTGACGGGACAAGCGGCGCACCGCATGCCCGCCGGCCGAGGTTTCCATCTGCTCCACCCCGGTCTGGCCGTGCAGCGCCTGTTCGTAGCTCTGCTCGATGCCGACCTTGCCAATGTAGTCGGTGCCCCGGTAGTTGGCGCGCTCGTCTTCTGCCCAGTCGTCCATCGCGGTCTTCTCGCGCTGGTTGATGCGGCCGATGTAGCCGATCACGTGCGCGCCCACCTCGCCATGCGGATAGCTGCGGAACAGCCGCGCCTTGATTTCCACGCCGGGGAAGCGGTAGCGCTGCGCCGCGAAACGTGCCACCTCTTCATCGCTCAGACGGCTGCGGATGGGCAGGGAGTCGAAGCTGCGCGAATCCTCGCGCAGTCGCTGGAAGCGACGACGGTCCCTGGGCGTCACTTCGACCAGCTCCCCCAGCTCGTCGATGACGGTCGTGATGTCGCCCACCTTCGACGGCGTGATCTCCAGCGTGTAGGCGGCGTAGTTGGACGCAAGCACCACGCCGTTGCGATCCACGATCTGCCCGCGGTTGGGAACCACCGGGACGATCGCCGTGCGATTGCTCTCGGCCCGGTCCGCCAGCGTCTCGTGGCGCACCACCTGCAGGTAGACCAGCCTCGCGCCGATCAGCCCGAATCCGAACAGCACCGCGCAGCCGACGACCACCACACGGCGGCGAAAAAGTGCGAGCTCGGCGGCGGCATTGCGGATTTCATTCATCAAGCGACAGGGGCTGGAGCGACCAAAGAAGCGGAAAAGCCCGATAAGAGGCCCTCATCGCCCGAAGGTTCCGCGACCCGGCTGTCATTCGACGAATGAATGCGCAGGAAAAAATGGCCAGGGAGCGTCCGGCTCACCCGTCTGGACGCCCTTTTTTCACGGGGCGCCAAGCATCAGCGTGGCCTCCAGCTTCGGGTGGAACCGGTAGCCCACCTGCAGCGCGGCCACAGTGTAGGGCCTCTACTCGAACTTCACATCGCCGGCCAGCCGGTAAGTGCTGCTCACGCTGCGCAGGCCCGCTCACGCAGAAGCCGGCGAGCGGGCTGTTCACGGCGAAACGGCATCAGGCGCGAGCCGGCTGCGAATTCGAACCGTGAACGCGCATCCCAGTCCCGCCGGGTTGGGCGTCAGCTCGATCATGCCCCCCATGCGCTGGCAGGCCTGCCGCGCGATCGAAAGCCCGAGCCCCGAGCCCTGCGCCGAGGTGCCCGACACGCGGTGGAAGCGATCGAAAACCAATGCGTGCTCTTCGAGCGGAATACCCGGCCCGGTGTCGATCACCGAGAGCACCAGGACGCCGTCTTCCGCGCGCAGCGCGACTGACACCTGACCGCCCTCGTCGACATACTTCGTCGCGTTGTCGAGCAGGTTGCGCAACACCGACTCATACAGAGGCACCGACAAGGTGAAGCACACGCGATCGGGCGACTCGAAGGTCAGCTCCAGTTGTCGTTCGGCCGCATCCCTCGCCGTTTGCGCGAGGTGACGCCGTGTGAGCTCCGCGATGTCGACGCACTGCACTTCAGGGTTCGACGAACCCTCCATGGTCGCCAGTTCCAGAAGTTGCCGAATGAGATGCGAGCTGCGGGCGATGGCGTGCGCCAGGTGCTGCGCGGCCTCCTCGCGCTCGGCGGGGTCGGTCGAGCGCGACAGCACGTGCGCCTGCACGCCGATCACGGCGAGCGGTGTTCGCAGCTCGTGCGCGGCGTCGTTCACGAACGAGCGTTCGCGCTCGACCTTGCCTCGCAGCTGCGCGAGCAGGTCTTCAAGCGCCATCACCAGCGGCTTCAACTCGGCGTACTTCGGCGCGAACTTCAGTGGGGTCAGGTCATCGGCGCTTCGCGTCTGGATGCGCTCGCCGAGCAGCCGCAGCGGCTTGAGGCCCTGCCTCGCGGCGATCCACACAGGTGCCAGCACGAACGGAAAGGCGATCAAGAATGGCATCACGAGCAAGCTGCCGAAGAGGCCGATCACCCACGGCGTTCCCCGGTGCGGCTCGCCGACCCACACGCGCCAACGGGCACTGCGCCCTTCGTACAACCAATATCGCCGGTCGTGCAATGCGACGTCGATCATCCTGCCGGGCTCTCCGGGCAGCGCCAGGCCGATGATCGCGGGCGACGCATACAGGAGCCGCCCCTGCGCATCCTTCAACTGAAAGACCGCGCCTTCCGGGGTCCTGCCCCACTCGTGGCGCATCCTGTTGACCATCGCATCCATCGTCCGGACGACTTCGGCGGCCACGCTCGGGTTCTCGACGTCCGCCAGCACGGCGTTGAGCTCGCGGCCAGCGCGCACGACGTTCGAGTCCGTGTACATGCTCATCCGGAAATCCAGATAGACGTAGGCCACCAGCACGATCCACGCGAGCGTGAAGGCGAACATCAGCGACAACGCGACGCGCCGGACCAGGCTGCGCTGCAACAGCCACTTCATGTTGCGAGCATGTAGCCGACGCCACGTACTGTCTTGATGCGCTCCGCGCCGATCTTGCGGCGCAGGTTCGACACGTGCACTTCGATCGCGCTGAAATCGACCACGTCGCCTCGCGGGTCCAACCTCTGCGACAAGGTGCCCTTGGGGACCACCGCGCCAGGCTCGCGCGCAAGCTCGAGCATCAGGTTGAATTCGCGCGGAGACAGATCCAGCACTTCGCCAGCGAGCCGTACGACATGCGCACGCGGCGCGATCTCGAGGTCGCCGAGCGTCCACAAGTCGCTGGCTTGCTGTGCATAGCGGCGCCGCACGGCATGGATGCGCGCCACCAGCTCGGGCGTCGCGAAAGGCTTCACCACGTAGTCATCGGCACCGCCGTCCAACCCGGTCAGCCGATCGTCGAGTGCGGAACGCGCCGTGATGACGATGATGGGCACCATCACACCCGAACGCCGCCAGCGCGACAGCAGGTGCAGGCCCGAGCCGTCCGGCAGGCAGACGTCGAGCAGGACACAGCCGCAGGCATCGCCCTCGAGCGAACGGGGTGCGTCGACGATGCGGCGCAGCCACTCGACGCTGAAGCCTTCGGCCTTGAGTGCTTGCGACAGGGCTCGACCCAGGTCGAGGTCGTCTTCAATGAGCAGGAGATGCATGGCTGGATTGTTCGTCCGCCAACCTTAAGGATTGCTAAAGGTTCGGCGCCGGCGGCTCGCAATTCCTGAGATCGCGACTCGAAAGGGCGATTTCGAAGACCTAGTCGTCGCGATCCTCGCGCCTGTCCCAGTCCCGGTCCCGGTCCCGCCGCAGTTGCCTTCGGTACATGCAGTCGCTGAACGCTCTCGAGCCCTCACGCGCACCGTAGCTGGAGCACTTCCGCGCATCCTCATGCCTTTCGTGTCGACGTCGATCCTCCAGCGTCTCGCATCCGGTGAGTGCCATGAGAAGAACGCAGGCGCTTCCTATCGAGAGCAGCCGTTGAGCCCCTGTCTTCATTTCAAACAGATTCATTCCGATTTCCTTTGGAGGTGGTTGTGATGTAGAGATGCGCCCACGAGCCGGGGAGCGGAGCTGAAGCGTCAAGACGGCCGGGCGTCACGACTCGGCGCTCGCGACGGGCACCAGTGGCGAGTTCACGTTCGCACGGATTCTGGAGACGCGATCCCTCGTGCAAGCCAAGGAAAGGCTGAAGGTCTGCTGAAGATCTGTCGCAGATCAGTTGAAGAGGGTCCGCCAGCGCAAAGCAACGAAGCCGGCCGGATCAGGCCGGCATCAGCGGAAGTCGTCCGCCAGCATGCGGCACAAGCCCGAGGCCGCGGGTCCGAACGGCCGATCGATGCGGCGGATCATGAAGATCGTCAGGTGCCTGGGGCCCAGGCCGTGCTGCATGGCCAGCGAGACGCGCGCGAGCCGGCCGGCACGCAGGTCGTCTTCCACCATCCACTGCGGCAGGTGGCCCCAGCCCACGCCGCCGACGATGAGCGCATGCTTGGTCGCGATGTCGCTGACCCGGCAGGTCTTCTGCGACAGCACACCGAAGCTGCGCCCCTGCGAACGCGCGGACGGATCGGCTACCACGATCTGCAGGTGATCGCTGAGGTCGACCGCGGTCCAGCCGCCCTCGCCCGGCGCATGGGCCAGCGCATGGCCCGCACCGCAGACGGCAACCATGCCGGGGATGTCGGCCAAGGCCTCGGACGCGATGTGCGGGTCCTGCTCGTCCGAGGCCGTGAGGCCGATGTCGCACTCACCCTGCAGCACCAGCGCGAGCGTGGCCGTCATCGGCGAGGTCTGCAGCGACAGCCGCACGCTCGGAAAGCCCTCTTGAAAGCGCCGGATCACGCGCGCGAGCAGTGGCAGCGGCAGCAGCGGGTCCATGGCCACGCGCAGCTCGGCCTCCACGCCCTGGCTGAAGCTGTTGGCGCGTGCCCGCAGCGCGTCGGCCTTGATCAGGAGCGTGCGCGCTTCGGCGAGCAAGGTCGCGCCCGCCTCGGTCAGCACAGGCCGGTGCTGCGAGCGGTCGAACAGCGGCAGGCGCAGTTCCGACTCGAGGTTGGCGATGGCGCTGCTGAGGCCGGACTGCGCGCGCCCCAGCGAGCGGGCCGCCGCGCGAAACGATCCCCGGTCGGCGATCGACACGAAGACGCGAAGCTGGTCGAGGGTCAGGGCATCCAACATGATCGATTCACCTGATCGAGTTGATCGAAATTTCGACAATTGTGCAGATCATTCCATTCAAGCACTATCCCTACATCCAACTCCATAGAGGGAAGTCATGAAGAAGGCCATCGTCTACGAAGTCCCCGGCGCCGACCCGAGACGCGACCTCATCCAGCGCAAGGACTTGACCATCGTGGCCATCAGCGAGCCCGGTGAACTGCTGGCCGTGACGGCAGACCTGGTCGCCGAAGGCGTGGCGTTGATCGAGCTGTGCGGCGGCGTCTCGCCGCGATGGCGCCCCGTGGTCAGCGCCGCAGCCGGGCCCGCCGTGCGGGTCAGCTCGGTGAGCTTCGGCATCGAATCGCTGCTGCCCGCCGCGCGCTTCAACCAGGCCTACCTCGAAGGCCGCCCGCCTGCCCAGGCCTTTCTCTTCCTCGAGGCCGGCGCCGACCCGTCGGCGGATCGCTTCACCAGGACCATCGCGCTGCAGCACACCATCTTCGTTCCGCTCCCCGACGAAGCCGACGCGCCGGCGGTGGCGCGGGAACTGGCCGCGCGCGGCATCGGACTGATCGAGCTGTACGGCGGCTTCACCAGCGCAGGCGCGGCGGCGGTGATTGACGCGGTCGACGCGCGCGCACCTGTCGGTGTCGGCGGCTTCACGCTGGAGGCCACGCTGCCGTGCGGCGCAGCGGCATGAGCCGGCCCGGCATCCGCCACGCCAGCTTCGTCATCGAGCGCAACTGCGCGGCCAGCCCTGCGCGGGTCTTCGAGGCCTTCGCCGATCCGGCGGCCAAGCGCTGCTGGTTCGGCGACGGCGAGGGCTGGACCCTGGAAGCATTCACCGCGGTGTTCGCGGAAGGTGGCCACGAGTGCAGCCGCTTCAGCCGCGGCGACGGGCCGCCGATGCGCATGGACACGATCTATCACGAGATCGTGCCCGGCCAACGCATCGTGCTGAGCTACACGATGACCATCGGCGGCCGGCGCAACTCCGTGTCGCTGGCGACGATCGAGTTCTTCGCAGAAGGCAGCGGCACGCGGCTGGTCTACACCGAGCAAGGAGCCTTCCTCGACGGGGCCGGCCTCGGTGCAGGCCTTGCGCCCATGGCGCCCACTGCGCCCTGAGGCGGTCCGCGCACCGACACCCTCAATCCATCACCAAGGAACCCTTCATGACGACCCATCCCGCACTGGCCCTCATCGAGCAACGGTTCTCCGCCAACCACTTCGACCCCGGGCACGTGCTGCAGGACACCGAGATCGAGGCGCTCGTGCGCCTGGCGACCCGGGCCCCCACCGCCTACCACCTGCAGAACTGGCGCTTCATCGCCGTGCGCACGCCCGAGGCCAAGGCGCGGCTGCGCGCGGTGGCGCAGAACCAGCGCAAGGTCGTCGATGCGGCGGTCACCTTCATCATCGTCGGACTGCCGCCCGACCACGACAGCCTGTCCGAGCGGCTGCGCCCCTTCGTCGAGCACGGCTTCATGTCCGAGGAGACGGTGGCCGGCTGGCGCGAAGGCGCACGGCTGCAGTACGCCGACGCGCAAACCGCGCGCGACGAGGCGGTGCGCACCGCCACCTTCGGCGCGGCGACGCTGATCCATGCCGCCGAGGCCCAGGGCCTGGCCTCCGGGCCCATGGTCGGCTTCGATCCCGAGGGCGTGCGCCGCGAGTTCGGCCTGCAGTCGCACGAGGTGCCCGTGGTGCTGGTCGCTGTCGGTCGCGCCGCGCCCGGCAACTGGCCGCAGAAGCCGCGCCGCCCGCTGCCGGAGATACTCGACCTCGCATGAAAATCCGCGCCGACGACCTCCTCCTGACCGCCATCGCTCCCGCCATATGGGGCAGCACCTACATCGTCAGCACCCAGTTCCTGGCCGGCTGGCCGCCGATGCTGGTGGCCATGCTGCGCGCCCTGCCCGCCGGGCTGGTGATGCTGCTGGCGGTGCGCCAGCTGCCGCGCGGCATCTGGTGGCTGCGCGCCTTCGTGCTGGGGGCGCTCAACTTCTCCTTCTTCTGGGCCATGCTGTTCATCTCGGTCTATCGCCTGCCCGGCGGCGTGGCGGCCACGGTGGGGGCGGTGCAGCCGTTGATCGTGATCGTGCTGGCCTACTTTCTCCTGCAGACGCCGATTCGCGCCGCGACCATCGCGGCCGCCCTCGCGGGGCTGTGCGGCGTGGCGCTGCTGGTGCTCACGCCGAATGCCGCGCTGGACCCGATCGGCGTCGCCGCCGCATTGGCCGGCGCTGTCTCGATGGCCTTCGGCACGGTGCTGGGGCGGCGCTGGCAGCCGCCGGTGTCGCTGCTGACCTTGACCGCCTGGCAGCTCACTGCCGGCGGGCTGCTGCTGGTGCCGGTGGCGCTGCTGGTCGATCCGACGCTGCCGCAGGTGAGCGCGGCCAATCTCGCGGGGCTGGCCTGGCTCGGCCTGATCGGCGCGGCGCTGACCTACGTGCTGTGGTTCCGCGGCGTGGCACGGCTGGAGTCGTCCGTCGTGTCTTCGCTCGGTTTCCTCAGCCCCGTGACCGCGGTGACGCTGGGCTGGGTCTTCCTGGACCAGACGCTGACGCCGACGCAGATCGCCGGCTTCGTGCTGGTGATCGGCAGCATCTGGTTCGGGCAGCGCCCGCGCGGTTGAGCGACGCCACACGGCGCCGCCTGCTCAGGATTCGACCAGGGAGTCCTTGAGCCAGTTTCCAAGGTGCTGCACGGCCTCACTCTTGGCCTGATGCGACGGCCAACAGTAGTAGTACGAGCGCCCGATCGAGAAGGTCGCGGGGTGCAGCCGGACGAGCCGCCCCTGCGTCACCTCCCGCTCCACGAAGTGGCTGGGCAGCAGGGCGATGCCGAGCCCCGCCAATGCCGCCTCGTGGTTCACCCAGAGCATTGAATTGCTGCCGACATAGTCCACCGGGATGTGCGGCAATCCGACCTGCGACAGGTAGGTCAGCCACGCGCCCTCGCCTTCGCGCAAATCCAGCGCGGGAATGCGCGGCAGGTCCTGCAAGCGCCCGGCTTTCAATTCGGCCAGCAGCGCAGTCGCGCCATAGGGTGCGAGCTCGATATCCAGCAGCCGGATGGATTCGCAATCCGGCGGCGGGCGGTCGGCATTCACGATGGCCGCGTCGAACTGGCCGTCGCCGAAGCGCACGGCGCCGACATGCGGCGTCACGTTCACGCGCGGCGCCGCCTCGTCGCGGTAGTACCGGGGCAGGCGCGGGATCAGCCACAGGTTGCAGAAGCTGGCCGCGACGGAGAGGTTGAGCACGCCCGTCTGCGCCTGGCGAAACCGCATCCGCAGCGTGGCAGAGCGCAGGTCGCGCACGATCGGCCGGACCATCTCGCGAAACTCGCCGCCGGCGGGCGTGAGCTGCACCCGTCGCTTGTCGCGCGTGAAGAGCGCGACCTGCAGCAGCGCCTCCAGGTCGATCATCTGGCGGCTCACCGCGCTCTGCGTCAGGCCGAGATGCTGACCGGCCTTGGTGAAGCTCAGGAAGTGGGCCGCCTGCTCGAAGACGATGAGGCTGTCGATGGAAGGGAGCGCGAGGTGCAGGCTTCTTTTCATGAGTTTTTCGCATGAACTTCATGCGCATCGATCGTTTGTCGTTCTCGGGGCTGGAGACCTATTCTCCCTCTGCGCGAATCCTTCGCCTTGTCCATTTGCGGCAAGGCCGTGGGGCGCAGCAAGGCGGAGATGCATCGCATCTGCTCATGAAGCAGCGCGCGGCACTCCAACCCTGGTGACATGCAATCCGGAGTGTTCATGAATCGTCGCGAGTTCAGCGCCCTGCTCGGCGCGGGCCTTTTCCTCGGCAGCAGCAGCGGCCATGCCGAATCCTGGCCCGGCAAGCCGGTGAAACTGATCGTCCCGTTCGCCGCCGGAAGCTCGCCGGACATCGTCAACCGGCTCTTCGCCAACGAACTGGCGCTCGCGCTGGGACAGCCGGTGATCATCGACAACCGCCCCGGCGCCAACGGCATCACGGGCACGGCGGCCGCGCTCGGCGCCGCCCCGGACGGCTACACGCTGCTGTACGTCAACGTGGGTACGCTGGCCATCAACCCAACGCTCTTTCCCAAGCAGAAATACGATCCCCTCGTCGACCTGGTGCCGATCGCGCTGACCGCCTCCACGATGAACGCACTGGTGGTGCGCCCCACGCTGCCCGTGCACTCGGTGCAGGACCTCATCGCCTACGCGAAGGCGCACCCGGACAAGCTCACCATGGGCTCCTCAGGAACCGGCACAACGGGACACCTGAGCGGCGAGCTCTTCAAGGAGATGGCCGGCATCACCGCCGTCCACGTGCCCTACAAGGGCTCTTCGGCGGCCTACACCGACATTGCCGGCGAGCGTGTCGACTTCATGTTCGACAACCTGCTGTCGGTGGGCCCGTACGCGAAGGACGGGCGCGTCCGGCTGCTGGCCGTGACCGCGTCGCAACGCAGCGCGCTCTTCCCCGAGGTCCGCACCCTGCAGGAAACGGGCTTGAAGGGCTACGAGACCATCAGCTGGGGCGGCATCGCCGCGCCCAGGGGCACGCCCCAGCCCCTCATCCAGAAACTGCAGCAGGCGGCGGAGAAAACCAACCAGAGCCCGGCCGTCAAGGCCTTCTACCAACAGACGGGCACCCTGGCGATGGCACCGATGAGCGCCGAACAGTTCATCGCCTTCGTCAAGCGCGAGCAGGACAAGTGGGCCGCCCTGGTCAAGCGCGCCGGCGCGGCCAACATCTGAGAAGGTGTGAACGAACCCGTCATGTCCGCTCATCCCCCGACACCAGATATCGCACCGCTGCGCATCGCGGTGCTGCACTTCGCGCACGAGACCGTGACCTTCCTCGCGCAGGACACGGAACTGAACGATTTCATCTACGAGGGCTCGCCCTGCCGCGACGAAGCCCTGCTCCAGGCCGATCCCCGGGGCTACATGGGCGGCTTCGTCCGATGCGCGCGCGAGTACGCCGGCATCGAACTGGTGGGCATCGACTCGCCGCTCTTTCCCAAGACCGGCATCGGCTCGGGCTGGGTGACGCAGGAAGCGTACGAGCACTTCACCCAGGCCATGTTGCGCGACCTGGCCGATCGCGGCCCCTTCGACGGCGTGTACATGGCCCTGCACGGCGCAATGGCAGTCCGGGGCGTGCCGCGCCCCGAGGCGGAACTCGCTGCGCGGGTGCGCCGGGTCGTGGGCCCCAACGCCATCCTCGGCGCCACCTTCGATCCGCACGGCAACGAGGACGAACAGTTCCTGGAGGCCGCCGACTTCGCGTTCTGCGTGAAGTTCTATCCGCACTACGACATGCACCTGCAAGGCGAGCGCGCCGCGCGCGCCATGGTGCGGGCCATGCGCGGCGATTTCAGTCCCACCTCGACCACGCTGAAAGTCCCGATCGTCTCGCCCACCGTGCTGCAGTGGACCGGGGCCTCGCCGTGGATGGACCTCGCGCAACAGGCACTGGTCTGGGAGGCGCGCGAGCCCGACACCGTCGTCAACATCTACTTCGGCTTCCCCTGGTCGGACGTCCCGGACATCGGCATGACGGTCCAGGTCACGACCAACGGCGATGCAGCGCTGTCCGCGCGGATCGCCGCCGACCTCGCGCGCAGCGCCTGGCGCATGCGCAAGGCGCTGCTGCACACCACGAAGATCCACACCATCGACGAAGGCATCGAAAAGGCTCGGCAGGACATGGCTGCCGGGCGCACGCCGGTCGTGCTGGCGGACCACAGCGACCGGTCGGGCAGCGCGACCTGGGTGCTCGACGCGGTGCTGCGGCACGACCTGCACAGGACGCTCGTCGCCAGCGTTGCCGACAAGGCGCTGGTCAGTCGACTGATGCGCGAGGGCATCCGGCCCGGCGCATCGTTCGATCACCTCGTGGGCGGGCTCGTGGACGAATCCGCCGGCCAGCCGGTGCGCGTGACGGGCACGGTGCTGGGAACAGGCAGCGCGCAAGACGGGACCGGGGGACGCAGCGACTACGTCAGCGTGCGCTTCGGCGCCGGCAACGTGCTGGTCATCAGCACCTATCTCATGCAGATCATCGATCCCGCGATGTTCACGGGGATGGGCCTGGACGCGGCGGACTTCGACCTCTTCGCGATCAAGTCGCGCGTGCACTTCCGCCGGGGCTTCGACGACACCGGCTTCGCTGCCAGCATCCTGCTGGTGGAGCCGCCCGAGCCGTACCTGGGAACCGTGCGGCTCGATGGATTGCGCTACGCCAACGTCCGGCTCGAGGACTACTACCCCTATGGCGATCCGACGTTCGAGGTTTAGGTGTAACGGGTCAAGGGGTTCTGTCTCAAGGTTGCGCAGGCGCCGCTAAAGGAAATCGCAGCGTGATCCGCGTCCCCGGATCGGCCGCATCGATGTGCAGTTCGCCGGCCAGCCGATGCGCCCGCGCACGCATGTTGGCCAGCCCCCTGCCCATGGTCGAACCGCCCGCATCGAAGCTCGTGCCATCGTCGGACACCACGAAGTTCACGTTCGCATCGATGCACTGAAGCTCGATGTCCACCTGCGTGGCCCGGGCGTGCTTGAGCACGTTGGTCAAGGCTTCCTGCCCGATGCGCAGTAGTTGCATCCCGTCCTCGGCGCTCAGGTTCAGCGTGTCACCTTCGTAGTCGACGTTCCAGCGCGTTTGAATCCCCGCCTGCTGGAGTTGCCGGTCCCACCGGAAACGGAAGCTGCCCCATGCCGCCATGAAGTCGTTTCCGGCGGGGCTCATCACTTCAAGTGCCAGCCGCATGTCCGCGATGCAGTCCCTCAACGTCTGCGCAACGCCCTCGTATTCGATCTCCCGGGCTTCGACGCGGGACAAGGCGACGAACAGTTGCGAACCCAGACCGTCGTGCAGTTCGCGCATGATGCGCTGCCGCTCTTCGTCCACCGCGTGCTGCCGCTCGAGCTTGTGCATCTGGACATAGTTGGCCCGCAGGGCTTGCTCGCGCTCCTGGACCCGGGACTCCAGTGCCCCGTTCATCTGCTCCACGGCATACAGGGCGTTGACGAAACGCGTGCTCAGGATCGTGCCCATGACCATCAGCACCAGGTCGGCACCGTAGTGCAGCAGGAAAAAGCGTTGGCCGAACCAGGCGGGTGCCAGGCGCTGCGGAATCGACGTGGTGGCCAGCAGGTAGTCGTGAACCCCCGCCCCCACGGCCAGCGCAATGGCGATCGTCAGGGCCGTCAACTGCCAGGTCCGCTGCCGTATCGCTGCAATCGTGCATGCCACGAGGATGCCGATTCCCAACGGGATGGTGCCGCCCTGCCAGACCTTCCCGAGGAGGGTTTCGGAGCCGCCGCTGACGGCATAGCCGATCGGCCCCAGCAGCCAGTACAGCAAGAGCGCGCGCTCGACCCGGGGATAGACCGTGCCCGCGAGGCGCAGCGCGAAGATCAGCAGGACGATGATGAAGCCGCCAGTCGCGGTGTAGTACAGCACCCGCCAGCCGGGCCACATCCCGCTGGGCAGGACTTCCACCACGAAGGTCAGGGTGCGGAAGCCCCAGAAGATCGACGCCAGTCCGAACAAGCCGTAGAGCAGTTCCTCGCGCCGGCGCCACCAGATGAACAGGACCAGCACCCCCACCACGAAGCACGACAGCACGGTGAACTGCGGCATCGTGTGCACCCAGAAGCGCCGCCGCTCATAGGTCTCGAGCAGCGCCACGGACGACCCCACCTGAAGCTCACCCAGCCTCGCCTGAGGCGTGATCGCGGAGGTCGACGCCAGGATCAGCAGCTCATTGCGGCCGGAGCGCAGCAACGCATCCGGGATGGTGAACAGGAAGGGCCGCTCCCAGCGCACCGTCATTTCCGCATCGGAGGACCGCACGGCGCTCAGCGGCACGCCATTCAGCCAGAGAGATCCGCCGCCGTAGAGATAAGGCAGATAGATGGCCCATGAATCCGCCTTCCGAGACTCGATCTCGAAGAAGACCCGATACCACGTCGTGCCCGGCGCCGCATGCGGCAAGGTCACCGGCGCCCAGTCTGCGTCTGGAGATGGAGTGTTGCGCCCCATGTCGGCGGCCGGGAGCGCTTGAACAACGAGGTGCTGTGCGGCGTGGGCCCAGGCCGGAACGAGAAGAAGCCACCACGCCAGCACCAAGCTCCTCCACCAGTGACGCGTGTTTGGCATGTTCATGGCTTGGACGTTGGCGGCGGCATCGATCCTTTCGGCGATTGTGCCGTCACAACATCCGCGCCGGGCGCGGAAGTGGTCAGCGCCGGCGCGAGACGATCGACGGGCTCTCGAGCACGCCCCTACCTCTCAAGGCAGGCGTACCGTGCCGAGAAATCGATGTCGAGAGCCCTTGTCGAATCCGGCGTCGTATTCATCAAGCCTCACGCTCATCGATGAATTTCCTTCGAGCGTAGTGACCCGGCCATGGTTCACCGAGAAGACAAAGCCGATGTGCCCGAGCCCTGTCTTGAGGTCGCCGTTGGCATCGGCACGCTCCCAGAAAACGATGTCTCCTGGCTTGGGTCCGCCGGACGGAATCCCCTGCATGGTGAATTCCGCGGTTGAGGGATGCTTCTCGAATTTTTCGAATAACCTGAGCGCGCCCCGGCTCGCCTGCCGAGTAACGTGCGCATCCGCCCACCGCTGGGGCGGAACCTGTTCGAGGCACCAACTGACAAATGCAGCGCACCAGTTCTCGTAGCCGGAATCTTCACCCAGATATTTGAAGATCGCCTGCATCCTCTGTTCGAAAGTTGCTTCGCGCCACAAGACGAGTTCCCGATAGGCCTTTTCAAGCGCAGCCACGCCGATGGAGGATTGAGGATCGAGCCCGATAGGCCATTCCTGCTTGTTGATCGAGGCGCCTGCCACATCCTTCATCTGCTGCACAACGTCGTCGAGCTTTTGCAAGGCTTCGGCTGGCGCAGCGGGCGGGATTTTCAAGACGTCCGCCAAGTCGAGCCCCGAGGAAACGAGCACGTCGAACAAGTCCTTTCGCATCCCACGTCCTGGCTCGATATCTTTCCCCGAGGCAATGAGTTTTGCGCGGGCGGCATTGCCAATTTCAGTCGCTTGCTTCTCCAATTCGTCCGACATCTGAGTCTCCCTCTGGGTTTAAAAAACAATCGAATTGACATGGTGTCAAGGTCGATATGTTTTTTCCATCCCGTGTTTACGCCGCGCAGTCCCTTGTTCACGCGATGGCTGGCGCTCGCGCGTTCTGGTTGCGTTCCGGTGTGAACAGGCCCTAGATCAAGCCGAGCTGGCCCGCTTCGTAGACCGCCTCGCTTCGCGAGTGGACCGCCAGCTTCTGATAGATGCGCTTGATGTGCGTGTTCACGGTGTGCGCCGAGATGCCCAGGACTTCGCCCACGTCCTTGAAGCTCAGGCCCTTCGCGGTCAGGCGCAGGATTTCGGTTTCACGCTCCGACAGCAGCGATGGCGCCGGCGGCTTCGCCTGCGACGCCGGCCCCGTCAACATGGGGGCCCCAACGGCCCGCATGCGCTGGAGAATCCGCCGCGCGATCGCAGGGCTGATGGCCGAGCCGCCCTCGCGAACCTCCCTGATGGCCGCCACCAGCTGCTGCGGCAGCGCGTCCTTCAGCAGGTAGCCGGTGGCGCCGGCGGCGATGCAGTCGGTCACGTTGGCATCGTCACCGAACATGGTGACCACGATCACATCGCACTGCGGATGGCGTGCCACGGCATGCCCGATCACCTGCAAGCCGTGTCCGTCAGGCAACCCCAGGTCGACGAGCACGACATCCACCGGGGTGGCGTCGAGCAGGGCTCGCGCCGCGGCGACAGTGGACACAGCCCCGCACAGCACGAAGCCCGGCTCCACCAGGACGGCGTCAGTGAATCGCCGCAGCAGAGCCGGCTCATCTTCAACGATCAGTACATTGGTATTCACGGCTTTCGACTTGCCAAAGGTCCATTGTGGCGGGGCCGTCGATCAGCCAAGGTCCCGGAAATACGGTATTGCGACCCCTTCAGCGAGATTGGCGGGCGTCTGGCCCTGGCCCTGGCCCTGCCCCTGCACTGCTCGCCGCTAAAGGAAAAGACGTTGTTGGAAATGTCGGTGTAACCGCTGGGCCGCAAGATCTCGTACACGTTGACCGTATGGGCGAATTCGCCGAGGTCGAACTTCAGGCCGGCTTCCGAAACCGCCACAAGCACATCTCGTAGCACGCCCCGCGCGTTCTGTACATTGGGAAACGCCACTGCCTTGTTGTTACGCGAATATTGCAACCTTTTTCTTACGGGACTACCCGTGTGACGCACGGAGTTCAAGCAGAATCAAGCGAATCGTGATCGTGTTTACAAAGCAAGCCGAATCGCGTTTACAAAGCCGAAGAGCTAGGTCAGGGATGGACATTGCCGCAGAACCCTCACCCTGGACCCCTCTCTGATGCTGATTCTTTTCTCCCGCTGCTCCTGCGGCCTCAAGCATCTCCAACGCATCGAGCGTCGCCCATGGATGCGGCTCTTCTCGAGCCAGCGCTTCTATCAATGCAGCGCCTGCGGGAAGAAGCAATTGGCCACTGAGCGCGCCGTGAACGAAGCCATCTGGAAGCACCGTTCGGAAAACGCCTGATACAGCCGCAACAGCCCCCTCGCCAAGGCAGCCATTGCGTCGCAGCCCAGCCGGCATCCAGCAATTTGTTTCGCATGCGGGCCTTTCGCTGCATGCCCTGCACACCCACAGAATCAAACGCGAAAGCTTCGTTGTTGCACCAACCTCGAAGCAGCGCCGTGGAAGGAGTCTCGATGCCCTTCCGGTTTGAACTCTGCTGCGATGTTGCTGAATCTGTTTTTTCGATGTTCCTGCGGCCTGGCCCGCCTCCGCCGCGTCGAGCGACTGGCCTGGATGCGGCTGTTTCCGGCGCTCAGGCTCTACCGGTGCACCGTCTGTGGCAAGAAGCAGCTCGCGCCCAAGCAGGCCGCCGAAACAGCCAGGGTCTCCGCCCGCGCCACCAACGCGCGGGCCTCCTCGACGGCCGTCCGGCAAGGCGTAGTGGCTGGAGGGATGTAGGTAGAATCCGCGCTTTCCCGGTCCGGGACAGAAGCGTCCGGACCGATGATTTTTCGGATCTGTTGTCGCACCCCATGCGACCCGGGAATTGAAGGCCTCGGCCCTCGCGTCTCGACCGGAATCTGCCCGTAGCTCAGTTGGATAGAGCACCTGCCTTCTAAGCAGGTTGTCGGGGGTTCGATCCCCTCCGGGCAGGCCAATTGCGTCTCTGACCGTTGCGGTTTCCTCTAACCGATCAACAGACAAGCCCCGCGTCGAACACCCGCTCCCCGAAGCCCCTCACCGTCTCTTCGCCCCCAGCCTGGTGGTCAACGTGTGCCAGCCATGCTTCATGATGAGCAGCGACAGCACGCCCAGAATCACCGAGGGGGTGATGTACTCCGCCATCGCAGGCAGGTCGGGGACGGCTGGCCGCGGCTTGACGACAGCGTCATAGACAGCGAAAGCGCCGAGCGCGAAGCCTCCCACGAGACTGAACACGGCATCCGTCAGAAAGCCGAACCAGGCAGCGAATCGGGCCAGCTGCACGCCCCCCGGCCAGTCGAGCATCATCCACACGAGGCCCAGCACGAGGAAGGCCACCATGGCCACGAACCAGATCACCAGGCCGTAGACAAGCGTGGGCACCATCGAAGAAAAGGCTGCGAGCATGGCGGCATCGTAACGACGCGAATGCGCCACGAAGGCATGACTTACCGCGTCGCGCGAATCCGCTTCCTCGCCTTCATCAGCATCTGACCCTGAACTGCTGATCGCGGGCCTCCTTGCGCTGCTGCGCGATCCAGGATTGAGACGCGCCGCTTTGCGGCTGTCGCGCCAGGCGGTCGTAGTACTCCACCTGCTGGTTGAAGTGCGCGCAGCGCGAGGTGTCGCCACTGGCCCCCGTCACGCCCGGGGAGGCCGCGCCACGTTGTTGCGCAGCCCGTTGCTGGACCGCATAACCCTGCCTGGTTTGCTGGTCGGCGATGTCCACCTGCTGCTCCCACGGCACACCGGCCGGAACCGACTCGATGCGCTCCACCAAGGCGCCACGTTCGCGGCAATGATCCGGCGACCAGAAGCGCGCGCCGCTGTTGCTGACGCAGAGAAACACCTGGGATGCACCTGCCGCGTCGAGGTTGCGCACCGGAGGCGACACGTCGACCACGCGACCTCCACCGCTTGCGCACGGCTCACCGCTGTACTGGTTGCCGCATCGGTAGACCTGCTGCGCATGGGCCATGCCGCAGGCGATCAGGAGAAGGCTGGCGAGAAAGGTGAGGCGCATGCGGCGATGGTAGCGACGCGCATGCTGCGTGGGTCACCCGCAGACGAGGTGAAGCCCCTGTCCGAACACCCCGGTGGACAGCCTGCCCAGGATCACGCGCCCTCCTTGATCCCCGTCGACACCAACACCTCCCTCGCACGCGCAGAGAGCGGCACGCCTTGCGGCAGCAGCGACAACACCTGCGCACCGCGCGCAGTGGTACCCACATTGGCCGCGAACGTCCATCGCGTATCGTGGAACTCGAAGATCAAGTTGAAGGTGCCATAGGCCTCGCGCACATCAACCTCGCGGATGTCCGCAAAGGGCCGCTGGCGCTGGCGGAGCACGCGGAACACCAGCTGCTGGCTTTCGATGCGAAGCACGGGGTTCAGGCTGTTGGTCGCCAGTGCGATCCACGGCAGTCCGCGCAGGCCGGTGAACGTTGCCATGACGGGAATCACTCCGCCCTTGATCACGAGGGGCGCGGCACCTGCACGCGGCGGCTTGGGCATGCGCAGCTTCTTCCAGATCCAGTAGAGAAACCAGAACGACAACCCCTGGAGGACGATCACCACAGCGCCCGCAAGAACGGTCATCCAATCCATCTGCGCGTCGCCTTCCGTTGTGACAAAGCCTGGGCCCTCCCCGGCGAGGCGCCATTAAAGCAGAGGGTCTGAAGCGTCACATGCATGCTGTTTGTCGTTTGCATTCTTGATTTGATACTGTACATTTAAACAGTATTCTCAAGGAATTCACATGCCGAAGAACGTCTGCCCGATCGACCGCATGGGTGAGCCATGACCCAAGCTGAACTCTTCTTCCCCCGGCCAACAATGCCGCCCTCGCCCCCCTTCAACTTCCACGAACCGCCTTCCGCGGTCTCGCTCGAAGAAGCCGAAGACGAGCCGCACGACCCTTTCCTAGCGAAGCTGATCGGCTACCCCCATTCGTCGGCCGACGCGGTCAGGGTCGCGGAGCAACGCTTCCGGCGCGAGCTCGAAAAGCAGCTGGGTGCCGACGTACTGCCGGCCATGCGCGCCTTCCAGAACGCCAGCGAGTCCAGCGACACCGACCTCACCAAGAGCGAGATCGCCCTGGCCGCGCGCTGGGTCAAGGCCTACGACGCCGCGCGCACGGCAGGCTTTCGCGACCTGGGGGACACGGACGAGGCGTACTTCGAGGTCAAGGCGGCCTGAGGCCGGGGCCATGCGCGCCATCCGCCGGCGCGCATAAGAAAACACGAAAAGCGTATTTCCCGGCGGGGGCATGGCGCGGGCACAGTCGCACGCCTGTATCGCTCTTTCTGGCGCGCCCTTCGGGCCGTCCGACTTTTCATGGCCTCCCTCCACGACACGCCGACGCGCCCCGCCGCGTCCACGGCGCATGCCCGCCCTGCGACCACCGAACCCGCCCCCTCTTCACATCAGCTCGCCGAGCGCTTTCGCCCTGTCTTCAACCGCATCGCCGAACACGCCGCGCAGCGCGAGCACGAACGCGAATTGGCCTATGCGCCCGTGGCCTGGCTCAAGGCGGCGCGTTTCGGTGCGCTGCGCGTGCCGCTCGCACAAGGCGGCCTCGGTGCGTCGGTCGAGCAGCTGTACGACCTGCTGATCGAGCTTGGCGAAGCCGACTCCAACCTGCCGCAGATTCTTCGCGCGCACTTCGCCTTCATCGAGCGCCTGTTCGCCGAGATCGACCCCGCGCTGCACGGTCCCTGGATGCGCCTTGCGGCCGACGGCGTGATCTTCGGCAACGCCACCACCGAACTCGGCGAGGGCGCGCTCGGCGCGCTGCAGACCACGCTGACGCGCGACAGGGACAGCACCGATGCGTGGCGCCTGGACGGCGACAAGTTCTACAGCACCGGCACGCTCTACGCCGACTGGATCTCGGTCGCGGCCCAGCGCCTGAACGACGACGGCAGCAGCGATCGCGTGATCGCGCTGGTGCCTGCACAGGCGGCGGGCGTCGAGCGCGTCGACGACTGGCGCGGTTTCGGCCAACGCCTGAGCGCTTCGGGCACAACGCGCTTTCGACAGGTGCGCGTGAAACCCGAGCACGTGCTGCTGTACGTGCGCGACCAACCCACGCCGCTCACTGCGCACTTCCAGCTCACGCACCTGGCCACGCTGGCGGGCATCGCGCGCGCCATCGTGCGCGACGCGGTGGCTTTCGTGCAGCCGCGCAAGCGCGTCTACAGCCACGGCAGCGGCGCCACGCCGCGCGAAGACCCGTTGGTGCAGCAGGTGATCGGCCAGCTCGCGAGCACGGCCTTCGTGGCCGCCTCCACCGTGCAGGCAGTCGCACGCGGCCTGGGTGAGGTCGACCGCCACCTGCAGCGCGGCGAGCCCGTGCCGGAGCACCTGCTGTTCGAAGTGGAACTGAACACCGCCAAGGCGCAGGCCGGCATCGTCGATGCGGTGCTGCACGCGGGGACGCGACTGTTCGACATCGGCGGAGCTTCAGCCTTGCAGGAAGACCGCCGGCTCGACCGGCACTGGCGCAATGCGCGCACGCTCGCGTCGCACAACCCGACGATCTACAAGGGGCGCGTGGTGGGCGACCACCTGCTCAACGGCGCGCAGCCGACCTTTTACTGGGCGGTCGGCGCCATCGCGAGCTGAAGGAACAAGAAGGGAGAAGAAGCGGGAGAGGTGCTCAGACCCGCGGCAACGCCGCGAGAAAAGTCGACACCACGATCGCAGCCGCGCGATCGAGCTGCAGGATGTCGGCGACATCGAAGGCATTGGGCGCCGTGTGGCCGCTCGTGCCGAGCGGCTTGCGAATTTCCACCAGCACCTCGGCTGCGAGTTCGCGATCGCTGCGCGGCCGGCCGTCAGGGTGCATCACCCACTCGTCGACCTGCTCGATGGGGATGCTGCGAAACACCCCCACGATCGGGACGTACTTGTAGCGGTCCTCGCCCACGAGGATGGGCACGCTGAGATTGCAAAAAAACGTATTCGTCGACATGCGGAACGCCGTCGCTAGCCAAAGCAAGAAGTTGATTAATTGTTTTCGAGTGTGACTCCGATAGTCATTTTCCTGACCGAGGGCATACGGCAAGACGTGACCTTCTGCACACAAAGTGCGGTCAATTCCGCCGAATCACTCGGGAAAATAACTACTTAATTCTTACACGAAGTCACCTGAGATGCACTTTGTGTACGATTTTTGGCATACGAAATGTTGCCACCGCCCGTCGGCAGACCGAATCGGGCGCACATGTCAGGCGCACAAACGGCTGCGCCTCGCGGTGTTCTCACCGCGAGGAACGCAAGCGGACCGGGTGCGAAAGACTCAGGCCGGCGGGCTGAAACGCGGCGCGCGCCGCTCGATGTTGGCCTTCACGGCTTCGAGCTGGTTGGGGCTGCCGATGAGCGCCTGCTGCTCGACCGACTCGGCGATCAACAGCTCGGCGGCACTGTGCGCGAGCGAGGCATTCAGCAGCCGCTTGCCAGCGCGGATCGCGTCGGGGCTCTTGGCCGCGATCTCGTGCGCCATCTGCAGCGCCTCGGCCAACGGGTCGGCGGCCACGCGCGTGGCCAAGCCCAGGCGCACGGCCTCCTCGCCCGAGAAGATGCGGCCGGTGAACGTGAGTTCACGCACGACGTCCGTGCGCGCCAGCTCGCGCATCAGCACCATGCCCGCCATGTCGGGCACGAGGCCCCATTTGATCTCCATGACGGAGAGTTTGGTGTCGGCCGCCACGAGCCGGATGTCGGCGCCCAGCGCCACCTGAAGCCCGCCGCCGAAAGCCACGCCGTGCACGGCCGCGATGACCGGCACCGGCACCTCGCGCCACACCATCGCGACCTGCTGCGCCGCATTCGAAAGCCCGTGGGTGCGCGCCACAAGATCGGTGCCGCCAGCCGAAGCGCCCAGCACGTCGCTGGCGGCGCCCTGCCCCATGCGTTCGAACGAGGCCATGTCGAGCCCCGCGCAGAAGGCCTTGCCACGGCCCGCGATCACCACGGCGCGCACGCTCTTGTCGTCACGCAGCGCCTCACCGGCGGTGACCAGCGCGTCGAACATCGCGGGGTCGAGCGCGTTCATCTTGTCGGCGCGTGCCAGCTGCAGTTCCACCACGCCGTCGGGGTGACGGATCGTTTCGATACGGTCGCTCATCCAAGTCTCCTTGTGGGTATCGCCCCAGTATCGCGCGGCAAGGCCGCTGGGCGATGATGCGGACTGTCGCCGACCCAACACCTTCCCCCTGTTTCCATGTCCCTCGACCGCCGCCGTTTCTTGCAATCGGGCACCGCTGCCGTGGTGTCGCTGCTGGCACAGCGGCACGCCGATGCCGCCGACCCGGCGCCCTCCGAACCCGGTCGGTCATTGGGCTTCACGGGCGTGCCTGCCTCGCTGCGCGATGCGGTCGTCGTCCCGCCCGAATACGAGTGGCAACTGCTCTACCCCTGGGGCACCCCCACCGGCGTGCCACGCCAGCCGATGCCCGCATTCGCGCCCGACGGCAGCAACAGCGCCGCCGACCAGGCACTGCAGGCCGGCATGCACCACGACGGCATGCATTTCTTTCCGCTGGCCACGCCCGACCGCGCGCTGCTGGTCATGAACCACGAGTACACCGACGAGCAGTTGCTGCACGCCGACGGTGTGAAGGAATGGAACGCGGAGAAGGTCCGCAAGTCGCTGCATGCGATGGGCGTCTCGGTGATCGAGATCCAGCGCACCGCGCGCGGCGGCTGGCGGCAGGTCAGCCCCTCGCCCTACGCCCGCCGCGTGCATGGCCGCACGCCGATGCGCATCGCCGGGCCGGCCGCAGGCTCGCCGCTCATGCGGACCGCCGCGAACCCGGCCGGCGACGAGGTCTTCGGCACCTTCGCCAACTGCGCGATGGGCGTCACGCCCTGGGGCACCTACCTGACCTGCGAGGAAAACTTCCACGGCTACTTCGGCGGCCCGAAGGACGCCGCGAAAACCGCGACGCCCGCGCAGCGCCGCTACGGCACCGTGCCCGGTTCGCAATGGGTGGAGTACTGGCGCTTCGACGAGCGCTTCGACCTCACCCGCCATCCGCACGAGCCGCACCGCTTCGGCTGGGTGGTCGAGATCGATCCCTTCGACCCCGAAGCCCGCCCGATCAAGCGCACGGCGCTGGGCCGCAAGCGCCAGGAAAGCGCGACCTGCACCGTCGCCCGCGACGGTCGTCTGGCGGTCTACATGGGCGACGACGCGCGCTTCGAGTACGTCTACAAGTACATCAGCAAGGACCGCATCGCCGTCACCAGCGACGGCCCGCAGGCGCGGGCCAACAGCCGCCTGCTCGACGAGGGCACGCTGTACGTCGCGCGCTTCGACGCCGACGGACGCGGGCGCTGGATCGAACTCACGCACGGCCGCCACGGCCTGGACGCCGCCAGCGGTTTCGCCGACCAGGCCGAGGTGCTGATCCACGCCCGGCTCGCGGCCGACGTGGTGGGCGGCACGAAGATGGACCGCCCCGAGTGGATCGCGGTCAGCCCCGACGGCGAGGTGTACGTCACGCTCACCAACAACACGCAGCGCGGCGACTTCGGTAAGCCCGGCCCCGACGCCGCCAACCCGCGCGCGAACAACTTCTTCGGCGGCATCCTGCGCTGGCGCGAGGACGACGGCGACGCCGCGAGCCTGGGCTTCGCGTGGGAGCATTTCGTGCTCGCCGGCGACACCGACCAGCCCGCGAGCGGCGCGCGCTACCCGAGCCCCGACGTCGACCTGTTCGGCAGCCCCGACGGCCTGCACTTCGACCGCGGCGGCCTGCTGTGGATACAGACCGACATGAGCGGCCAGCTGATCGGCAAGCCGCCGTACACCGCGCTCGGCAACAACCAGATGCTGTGCGCCGACCCGGCCACGGGCCGCACTAAGCGCTTCCTTACCGGGCCGAACGGCTGCGAGATCACGGGCTGCGTGGTCACGCCGGATCGCCGCACGCTGTTCGTCAACATCCAGCATCCGGGCGAATCGCGTGACGACGGCGAAGCGAAACACAACAGCGCCTGGCCCGACGGCGACGCCCCCGGCAGCGCACGACCGCGCTCGGCCACGCTGGCGATCCGCCGGCGCGACGGCGGTATCGTCGGCACCTGAACATCGGCAACCACAACAACACGTCCCAAGGAGGTCACTTTCATGAGCATCCGCATCGTTCGTCTCGGCACCCCGCGCGCGCCCGGCGAGGGCCTGCGCATCGGCACCGTCCGCCGCCCGCCGCGCGGCGTGCCCAAGACCGAATTCGCCTCGCAGAACTGGTACGACGTGTGGTACCCCAACCTCGCACCGTCGGTCGAGACCATGAAGCAGGCGCAGACGGCCGAAACGCCCGCCGAGTGGAACGCCTTCGTGCGCAAGTACAAGGCCGAGATGGCCGAGGCCGACGCGAGCCGCAGCCTCGACCTGCTCGCCGCGCTCTCGCACACCGCCGCACTGTCGGTCGGCTGCTACTGCGAAGACGAGTCGCGCTGCCACCGCTCGCTGCTGCGCGGCCTGCTGGCCGAGCGCGGCGCCGACATCGCGGCCTGAGCGCTTTCGTTCAGACCAAGGGCGCGCCGACGAACACGGGCAACTGCTCAGCCTGCGCCGTGTACGCAGCGAGCAGCGGAAAGTCCGCCGGGCGCACCGCATCGGGCAGGATGAACTGCGTGAAGGTCCAGGCCACCGCCGCCGAGAGACCGCCCTGCGTGATCGTGCGTTCGTCGGGCGTCGCCAGTGGCGCGGCGGCCAGCTCGCGTTCCAGTTCGGCATAGGCCGTGTTCAGTTGGCCGAGCACGCGATCGACCCACGGCTGGTGCTGCTTCTCCTGCGGGCGCAGGTTGCGCTCGTAGACGATCTGCACGGTCTTCTCGCAGGCCGCAAGCGCTAGCCCTGTGAGACACAGGTCGCGCAGCCGCGCAGACGGCTCGACGGGAAACAAGCTGCGGCCCGCTACGGCCTGGGCATGGTCGACGATGAGCGTCGAATCCATCAGCACGGTGCCGTCGTCGCACACCAGCGTCGGCGCCTTGACCACCGGGTTGATCGCGCGGAACTGCTCGAAGGTGCTGAAGACCGAGATCGAGCGGTGCTCGAAGCTCAGGCCGAGCAGCCGCAGGGAAATGGCGGCGCGGCGAACGAAGGGCGAGTCGAGCATGCCGACGAGTTGCATGGTTTTTTCCTGGCAAGAATGGTGAGGCGCCACGATATCGCCCACCCCGCTCGCGCGACAGGGCCATCCATCGAAAATCGGGGCCGCAAACCGATCGACCATCGGCCAACCGCCTCTCCTTCTCCACCGCGCGCCATGCCCATCGACAAGAAAGACCGCCTGATCCTCGAAGCTCTGCAGACCGATGCGCGCCAGAGCCTGGCGGCCATCGGCAAGCGCATCGGCCTGTCGCAGCCTGCCATGAGCGAGCGCGTGCGCAAGCTGGAAGACGCAGGCGTGATCGAAGGCTACGGTGCGCGCGTGAACCTGCGCGCGCTCGGCGTCGGGCTCGAAGCCATCATTCGCATCGACACCACGCATGCGGGCATCGCGCGCTACCTCGCGCTCTTCGAGGCCATGCCCGAAGTGCTCACTGTCGACCGCGTGACCGGCGCCGACTGCTTCTTCGTGCGCTGCGCCATCGCCGAGCCGACCGACCTGGAGCGCGTGGTGGACGCGCTTGCGGTCGACGGCGCCGTGACCACATCGCTGGTGCTGTCGAGTCCGGTGCGCAAGCAGGTCACGGTGGGCGCCGCGAAGCCTCCGCGCAAGTAGCCGGCAACCTTCAGCGCTGCGCCTTGTCCTTCTGGTTCTGCGCCTCGATGCGCTCGCGCGCGGCCAGCCAGTCGGCGTCGCTCCACTGGCGCAGTTCGTAGAAGTTGCCGCCGGTGGCCAGCGCGTTGCCGCCGTCCATCATGATGCTCTGGCCCGTGAGCCAGTCGCACTGGCCCGGCGCCATCAGGAAGGACGCGAGGTTCTGCAGCTCGCTCATGCGGCCGACGCGCGCCATCGGGTTGTTGAGCTTGCTGCGCGCGCCGGGCTCCTCGCCGGGGTTCAGGCGCTTGCTCATGCCTTCGGTCGGGATCTCGCCGGGGCCCACCGCGTTCAGGCGGATGCCGTGGCGTGCCCATTCGACCGCGAGCGACTTGGTCATGACCTCGATGCCGGCCTTGCTCATCGCCGAGGGCACGACATAGGGGCTGCCGTTGTCGACCCAGGTGACGATGATGCTCATCACGCTGCGGAAAGCATCGCCCGGCTTCCACTCGCCCGACTTGGCCTGCGCCACCCAGCGCTTGCCCACGGCCTGCGTCACGTAGAAACTGCCGTGGAACACGATGTTGGCGACTGCATCGAAGGCGCGCGGCGAGAGGCTCTCGGTCGGCGAGACGAAGTTGCCCGCCGCGTTGTTCACGAGGCCGGTGAGCCCGCCGCTCTGGAACAGGCTCTCGACCATCTCGTCCACCTGCTGCGCGATGCGGATGTCGACACCGAAGGCGTCGATGCGCCGGTCGGGAAACTGCTGGCGCCAGGCCGCGGCGGTTTCCTCGCAGACCGACTGGCGCCTGCCGCAGATGGCGACGTCGGCGCCCAGGCTCAGGAAGTGCCCGGCCATGGCCTTGCCCAGGCCGGTGCCGCCGCCGGTCACGAGGATGCGCTGGCCGCGCATGAGGGATGCTTCGAACATGAGGATCTCCTTGGCGTTGCGGCAGCGGCAGGAGCGCGTGCTGCCATCGGCCGCATGCTACGTCCGCCGGGCCGCCGTGGCTTGCGGAATCTGGCTTTGCCGCCGGGTGAGAATGACCGCGCCTCCTCCCCCTCCTCTTTTCCTCAGGACCTTCCGGACACACGCCCCATGCCCAGCCCTGCCGACTCTTCCTTCCTGCCGCTCGACGGCGTGCGCGTGCTGAGCCTCGCGCTCAACCTGCCGGGCCCCGCCGCCCTGCTGCGCTGCCGCACGATGGGCGCGACCTGCCTCAAGCTGGAGCCGCCCGGTGGCGATCCGATGGGGCTGTACAACCGCCCCGCCTACACCGCGCTGCACGAGGGCGTCGAGATCCGCACCGTCGATCTGAAGACCGAGGCCGGCCAGCAGCAGCTGCATGCCGAGCTGGCGAGCACCGACGTGCTGCTGACCTCGTTCCGCCCCTCGGCGCTGCGCAAGCTAGGGCTCGACTGGCCCGCGTTGCAGGCGCGCCACCCGGCGCTGTCGCAGGTCGCCATCGTCGGCGCGCCGGGCGAGCGCGCCGAGGAGCCGGGCCACGACCTGACCTACCTGGCCGAAAGCGGCCTCGTCACCGGCACCGAGCTGCCGCCCACGCTGTACGCCGACATGGGCGGCGCGCTCCTCGCGAGCGAGGCGGTGCTGAAGGCCATGCTGCAACAGACCCGCCAGCGCGGCGGCGTATACCTCGAAGTGGCGCTGAACGCCTCGGCCGACTGGCTCGCCCTGCCCCGCACCTGGGGGCTGACGAAGCCCGAGGGTGCGGTGGGCGGCGCGCACGCGGGCTACCGGGTCTACCCCTGCGCCGACGGCCGCGTGGCGGTGGCGGCACTGGAGCCGCATTTCGCGGCGCGCCTGTGCGAGGTTGCCGGCGTGACGCCGCCGGACATGATGGCGCCGGCCACGCACGCGGCGCTGGCCACCTGGCTCGCGACGCGCACGCGCACCGAGCTGGAGGCCATGGGCCGCGAGCGCGACGTGCCGCTGCTCACGCTCGCCGGCTGACGGCGACTCAGGAGGCCGGCAGGCGCAGCTCGCTCAGCTTGCGATCGAGCTTGATGAGCCAGATGCGCGTCGGGCGCTCCAGGTCGGAGCCGCGCGTGATGCGCGCGCCGGTCACGCCCGCCGGGCACTTGCTAAGCACACCCTTCACATCGACCTCGCAATCCTCGACGCTGCCGGCCACCGTCTTGCCTGCACCGTCGAACAGGATGGTGCCCAGGCCGAAGTCGTTGTCGTTCACCAGCGCCAGGGTCTGGTCGTCGACGAGGGTCAGGCCTTCGGCCTTCTCGGCCAGCCAGCCCAGCGTGTTGAGGTCGAGCAGCTCGGTCTTGCGCATCGTCACCACGGTCGAATAGTCGACGCCATTCGACGGTGCCTGCGTGATGCTGCTGATCTCGAGGTTGTGGTTGAACTCCGGGGCGGCGATGTTCGTCGCATTGGCCGGTAGCTCCACCAGCATCAGCTTGTTGAACACCTTGCCATCGCTCTTGCGCGCGCCCTGCTCGATGACGATGAAGCGGCCGTTGCCCAGGCTCACCATGTCGCCGAGCTTGGCGTTGCCGGTGCGGTCCTTGTCGTACTGGCTGCCGTCGATCGGGTAGGCGTAGAGCTTCGAGGTCTCGGTGGCCGGGTCGAACGCGAGCCAGCGCGTGAACTTGGCGATGTGGCGCACGTCGGTGTTGCTGCCGCCCGGCGGCTTGGCCTTGATCGACTTGCCATTGCCGTCGCGCGGATCGATCGGGCTTTGCAGGAAGCCGTGCAGCACGCCGCTGGCCACGTCGAGCGTCAGGCCTTCCATGCCGCGGTTGGGGCGGCGCTGGGCCAGCACCGCCGGCAGGTCGGCGGCGCCGGGACCGGGCGCGTACTTCTTCTCGACCACGCCGGTGGCGATGTTCAGGCGGGCGATGAAGGGGCCGTACTCGTCGCTGGTCCACAGCACGTTGCGCGCCTTGTCGAGCACCAGGGTCTCGGGGTCGAGGCCGTTGGCGTCGAAGCCGGCCTTGGCTTCGTTGAACACGTAGCTGTCGGTCAGCGGGGTTTCGCCGGTCGAGCCCACACCCGAGCGCGGCGGCAGGCCGGTGATCTTGGTGTTGGCGTCGCGCTTGAGCGGCACGCTGGTGCTGAGCACCGCGCCGGTCTTGCCCACGCGCACGATGCCGAAGCTCGGCGCAAACGATGGCGCCGGGAACACCTTGCTGATGCTGGTGACACCGTCGCCGCCGCCGGGCACGGGTGCGGTCGGGCCATCGCCGTTCGGGCCACGGTCGGTGATGGCGTAGAACTCGAGCGCGCCGTCGTCCGCCTTGCCCTTGAACGCCAGGCCCGAACCGTAGGCCGGCAGGAAGCCCTCGGGAAAGTCGGCCTTGATCTGCGTGTTGTCGCCCTCGTAGGGCACGTGGAAGCCGGCGTCGGCCTGCAGCTGGTAGCGCGTGACGCCGATGCCGATCGTGCCGAGCTGGTTGGTCTGCGTCGACGCCTCGGTGACCGGTGCGGCCAGGCGCGAGGCCAGCGTGTCCTCGAAATGTTCGCGGGCCAGCATGCGGCGGTTCGAGTCGACCATGCGGGCATTGTAGGGAGCGGGCAGCGCGGCCAGAACGGCATTGAGCGCGGTGTGGAAGGCGTCGGCCGAGGCGTTGAAATCGAGCGCGCCGGCCGTCAACGCAGCCTTGAGCGCGGGCGTCAGGCGGATGCCGTTGGCGGGGTCGCGGTCCTCGTCGAAGCTCTGCAGCGCGAGCAGGCGGTTGACCACGGCGTCGGCCTTCACGTCGCTGCCGCCGGCCAGGGTCAGCGGGGTGATCGCGTCGCCGCATGCGGCGCTGCCCAGGGCCAAGGCGCCGACGCTGAAGGTGACGGTCTCGCCGTCCTTGCAGCTGAATTCGCCCTTGGCGTTGGTGGCGGCCTTGGCGGCGCTGCCGGCCACGTAGTCGAGGCCCTCGACCGCGGCATCGAGGAAGGTGCCGGTCTTCGACTGTGCAGCGGGCGGGTTGGTCGTGCCGCCGCCGGCCACGGGGAACGCCCAGCCGCCCCCGCCGCCATTGCCGCCGCCGCAGGCGGTCAGCACCGCACCAGCGCCCACGAGCGCCAGCCATCCCATCCTCGATCCTCTTGTTGTCTTGCGCATTGCCTGTTGTCCTTGTGATGCGCCCGCGCAAAGGCGCAAGCCCCGGCGATTAGTGCCGAGGCAGATGACAAGCCCGTGAAATTGCAACCGAAAGGTTGCGCTGGCCGGCGCTTTCTCAGCGACCGTTGCCGTCGCGCTGGCGGTCTTCGCGCTTGACCGCGAGGTAGGTGTCGAGATCGACCTCGTGCAGCTGACGCGGGTAGCGCTCGGCCGAGGCGAACCAGTAGCGCTGACGGCGCTCGGCCGGCTCGTTGCTGCCGGTCGCGAGGTAGGCATCGAGCGTCAGGAAGTAGCGCATCGCGTTGCGCTCCACCAGCCCGCGCAGGCCTCGGATGTACTCGGGCTGGCCATCGGCGCCCTTGCCCACCACGGTGAAGCCCACCTTGCTGGCGCCGAACGTGGCCAGGTAGGCCTGCGTGGCCAGGCGCACCATCGTGTTGTGGTCGTAGCCGTAGCTGAAGTGCAGGAAGGTCTTGCGCTCGTCGAGCGCCACCGCTTCGAGCCGCACGCGGTAGTTGCTGGTGCCGAACGGACCGCTGCTGGCCGACATCTCGACCTGCAGAAGCTCGGACGTGGCGCTGACCACGCGGTAGACGAAGGGCAGCTCGAAGGCCTGGTCGACCGGCTTGTCGTAGCGGCGCACCACGAACAGCGTGAGCGTCTCCTTGCCCTGCGGCGAGGTGCTGACGCGGCAACGCCGGTTGTTGATGTGCAGGGTGAGCAGCTCGCACCACTGGTCCGAGCCCTTGAGCGCGGCGCTGACCTTCGACAGCGGGTGTTCGACCACGGCGTAGATGTCGCCCTCCAGGCCGCCGGGCGTCTCGGTGGAGTCGAGCTGCACGGGGCGCCCGAAGCGGCTCTGGTCGAGCTTGTCGCTGAGCTTCTGGTGCTCGGCGCGCAAGGCCTGGGCACCCGCCGGCGCGGAGGCCTCGGGCGCGGCAGCCTGAGCGAGCATTGACGCACCGCACCATGCGGCCATGGCCAGGATGCGCTTCCACGAAACCGGCACGGGGGGCGAACTGCTCGTCATGGGGCTACACCATACCCCGGTTCCGCCGCACCAGCAGCAGCATCGCGCCCGCCAGCAGCGCCGCGCCCACCCATTGGTGCGGCGCCATCGGCTGGGCCAGCCACAGCGCCGCAAGCCACGCCGCCACCAGCGGCTCGATCAGCGTGCCCACCACCGCCGCCGTCGGCGACAGCCGCCGTGCGCCCCAGGCAAAGGCCAGATAGGCCACCGAGGTGGTCGCCACGCCGGTGTAGCCTGCGCCCAACCATTGGGCCGTGCCCACGGGCCAGGTGATGCCGCCAGCGGCCCACGCCACGCCGAGCATGCACAGCGCCGCGGCGCTCATGCCCCAGGCAGAGGCGGTGACGGCCGGCACCCGCACCGGCATGCGCGCGTTGCCCAGCACCACCAGCGCGTAGCAGACCGCCGAGCCGAAGGACCACGCCAATCCTGCGCCGTAGCCTGCCGGCAAGGCGCCCCAGCCGGCGGCCGGCCACACCAGCAGCAACACGCCCGCCAGCGCCAGCACGAGGCCCCCGAGCAGCCGCGCGCCGAAGGGTTCATAGCCGCGCAGCACCGACACGCAGGCCACGATCAGCGGTGCGCAGCAGATCGAGATCACCGTCGGCAGCGCGGCGCCCAGGTGCGCGATGCCCGCGAACCAGCAGCTCACGTTGAGCGCCATCGCAGCGCCGGTGCCGACGACGTGGCCCTGCTCGCGGCGTGTCAGGTGGCGCCACCCGGCATCAGCGGCCGGCGAGCGCCGGGTCGCCTGCCAGTGCAGCCACCACAGCAGCGGCATGCCCAGCGCAAAGCGCGCGAGCGACAGGCTGTGCGGCGCAATGCCGCCATCGATCAGGAATTGCGCCACCAGCGCACCGCCGCCCCAGAGCACGCCGGCCAGCAGCACGCCGCCCCAGGCCAGGACGGCCGTTGTTCTTGCATTCATTGAGAGTTCTCCATAGCGCCCGCCATGGCTGGCCGATCGATCCACGATCGGCATCAAGAAGCGGGCATGACCATCCGAGCCGCCGGCCGGCCTCGAGGGCACGAACGGCGGCGACCACTTGCGGTCTGAGCGCGGCGCGAAACGCGCGCGTCAGTTGCGAGCGACGGAGGGAGGAGAACAGTGACGGGCCATGTGGCGTATCTTAGGCCCCCACACTTTCCAACAAGGAACAGCACATGCCACTCGTGCGGATCGAGCTTTCCAGCGACAGCCCCGAAACCCTGGGCCCGGCCATCGGGGACCTCGTCTACCAGGTCATGCGGGACACCATCAACGTGCCGGAGCACGACAAGTTCCAGGTCATCACGCGGCATGCCCCGCACGAACTGGTGCATCCGGCGAGCTACCTTGGCGTCGCGTACTCGCCGGGCTTCGTGCTGATCCAGATCACGCTGAACCAGGGACGAACCACGGACATGAAGAAGGCCTTCTACCGCCGTGTGGCCGACGATCTGCACGCCCAACTGGGCATCCGGCGCGAGGACGTGTTCATCAACCTCGTCGAGGTGTCGAAGGAAAACTGGTCCTTCGGGAATGGGGAAATGCAATACGCCTAGCGGCGAGAATCCCGTCGATGAAACGCCAAGGCACGCTCGTTCGATGGGAGAAGGACCGGGGCTTCGGCTTCATCCGCTCTCCTGAAGTTTCCGCCGATGTGTTCGTGCACCTGCGCGACTTCGCCGATCGGAGCGCCGCGCCGCAGGTCGGCATGAAGCTGAGCTTCGAGGAGATCCATGTGGGCGGCAAGGGGCCGCGGGCCATGGCCGTGGTGGCCGCGGCCTCAGCGAATGCTGCGCCTCGCGCGTCGCCACGCGCGCAGCCGCGCCGGCCTTCGGGTCGCAGCACGGCCGGCACGCCGTGGGGCGCATGGCTGATCGTGATCTACGCTGCCGGCCTGGGCGCCGCTGTCTGGCTGGGTCGCCTGCCGCTGTACGTGCCGGCCGTCGTCGCGGGGCTGAGCCTGCTCACCTTCGTGGCCTACGCGCTCGACAAGAGCGCGGCACAGGCCGGTCGCTGGCGTACCCAGGAAAGTACGCTGCACCTGCTCGCGCTGGTGGGTGGCTGGCCCGGTGCGTGGTGCGCGCAGCGGCTGCTGCGGCACAAGTCGAGCAAGGCGAGCTTCCTGGGGAGGTTCTACGCCACGGTCGCGCTGCACTGCGCGGCGCTGCTGGCGTGGGTGTTCTGGCTGTCGAAGCACGCGGCCTTCGCCTGACGAATCCAGGCCGGCCACGCGCGTTCAGCGCGTCACAGTGCCTCAGCGCACCTTGCGCGAAGGCTTGTTGACCGGCTTGCCGCCGCCCTTGTTGCCCGTGCCCGCACCGTTGTCGCGCGGCGGCAGGCCGGTGTGCTGCGTGAGGATGCGGCCCTTCGAGGGCTTCACCGGTGCCAGCCGGACCGGGGCCTTCGCAGCCACCGGCGCGGAGGTCGAATTCTTGCGCCGCGCGCTCGTGTAGCCGCCATCGGTCAGCGGCTGCCAGGTCGGGATCAGGTGATGCTTGCCGTTGCCGATGAGGTCGGCGCGGCCCATGCTCTTGAGCGCTTCACGCAGCAGCGGCCAGTTGTTGGCGTCGTGGTAGCGCAGGAAGGCCTTGTGCAGACGGCGGCGCTTGTCGCCGCGCACGATGTCCACCGTCTCGCTTTCGCGCGTGATCTTGCGCAGCGGGTTCTTGTTGGTGTGATACATCGTCGTCGCCGTGGCCATGGGCGACGGGTAGAAGGTCTGCACCTGGTCGGCGCGAAAGCCGTTCTTCTTGAGCCAGATCGCGAGGTTCATCATGTCCTCGTCGCTGGTGCCCGGGTGCGCGGCAATGAAGTACGGAATGAGGTACTGCTTCTTGCCCGCCTCGGCCGAGTACTTCTCGAACATCTGCTTGAACTTGTCGTAGCTGCCGATGCCGGGCTTCATCATCTTGGTGAGCGGGCCCTGCTCGGTGTGCTCGGGCGCGATCTTCAGGTAGCCGCCGACGTGGTGCTGCACCAGTTCCTTCACGTACTCGGGCGACTGCACGGCCAGGTCGTAGCGCAGGCCGGAGCCGATCAGGATCTTCTTGATGCCCTTGAGTGCCCGCGCGCGGCGGTAGATCTTGATGAGCGGGTCGTGGTTGGTGCCCAGGTTCGGGCAGATGCCCGGGTACACGCAGCTGGGCTTGCGGCACGCCGCCTCGATCGCGGGGCTCTTGCAGCCCAGGCGGTACATGTTGGCCGTGGGGCCGCCGAGGTCGGAGATGGTGCCGGTGAAGCCGCTGACCGAATCGCGGATGGCCTCGACCTCCTTGATGATCGAGTCTTCAGAGCGGCTCTGGATGATGCGGCCCTCGTGCTCGGTGATCGAGCAGAAGGTGCAGCCGCCGAAGCAGCCGCGCATGATGTTCACGCTGAAGCGGATCATTTCCCACGCGGGAATCTTGGTCGCGCCGTCGTGGCTGCCGTTCTCGTCGGCGTAGCGCGGATGCGGGCTGCGCGCATACGGCAGGTCGAACACGTGGTCCATTTCGGCCGTGGTGAGCGGAATGGGCGGCGGGTTGATCCACACGTCGCGCGCCGTGGCGCCTTCGCCGTGTGCCTGCACCAGCGCGCGGGCATTGCCGGGGTTCGTCTCCAGGTGCAGCACGCGGTTAGCGTGCGCGTAGAGCACCGGGTCGCTGCGCACCTGTTCGTAGGCCGGCAGGCGGATCACCGAACGATCGCGCGGCGGCACGCTGATCTTGCCCCGGCTTTGCAGCGCGGGGTCGGGCACGAAGTTCAGCGGCTTGATGGCGGGGTTGACGACCGAGCCGGCCGCGGAGCCCGCGGCTTCGGCGGCCTTGGCGACAGCTTCGGCCTCGTCTTCCTTGGCACAGGTGGCGCCGTTGGCCTTGGCCTGGTCGGACACCATCAGGTACGGGTTGACGTGCGCCTCGACGCGGCCGGGCTCGTCGACGCTGGTGGAGTTGATTTCGAACCAGCCGTCGGGTGTTTCGCGCCGCACATAGGCGGTGCCGCGCACGTCGGTGATCTGCTGCACCGGCTCCTTGGCGGCCAGGCGATGCGCGATCTCGACGATGGCGCGCTCGGCGTTGCCGTACAGCAGCAGGTCGCACTTGGCGTCGACCACGATAGAGCGGCGCACCTTGTCCGACCAGTAGTCGTAGTGCGCGATGCGGCGCAGCGAGCCTTCGATGCCGCCGAGGATGATCGGCACGTCGTTCCAGGCTTCCTTGCAGCGCTGCGAATACACGATGGCCGCACGGTCGGGCCGCGCGCCGCCGACGTCGCCGGGGGTGTAGGCGTCGTCGCTGCGGATCTTCCGGTCCGCCGTGTAGCGGTTGATCATCGAATCCATGTTGCCGGCCGTGACGCCGAAGAACAGGTTCGGCTTGCCCAGCGCCTTGAAGGGCTCGGCGCTCTGCCAGTCGGGCTGCGCGATGATGCCCACGCGAAAGCCCTGCGCCTCGAGCATGCGGCCGATCACCGACATGCCGAAGCTGGGATGGTCGACGTAAGCATCGCCCGTGACCACGATGATGTCGCAGCTGTCCCAGCCGAGCGCATCCATCTCCTTGCGCGAGGTCGGCAGGAACTTGGCCGTGCCGAAACGGGCCGCCCAGTACTTGCGGTAGCTGGTCAGCGGCTTGGCGGCACGCGCGAAAAAGGAGACGTCGACGGGGGCGTTCATCGGTGGGAGTGGACAGCGCTTCGGTGGCGCCGTGAAGGGCAACCCTTGATTTTAGGGTTTTCCATCATGTCTGTCGCCTCCGGCAGCCAGTGCCCCGGGATCGACAAGGCCACCAATTGATTGCCAAAGTCAATCAATCAAATGACAATGGCAACCATGAACGCATCTGCCACCGCCTCCGCCAGCCCCGTCGACCCGTCCGCCGTCAAGGCCATCCGCCAGTTCAACCGCTTCTACACCCGGCGCATCGGCGCTCTCGACCCCTACCTGGACAGCGACATGTCGCTGACCGACGTGCGCGTGCTCTACGAGCTGGCGCACCGCGAAACCCCCGTCGCCAGCGAGATCGGGCGCGACCTGGGCTTCGACGCGGGCTACCTGAGCCGCATCCTGCGCCGCTTCGAAACCCAGGGCTGGCTCACGCGCGAGCCGCACGCCCGGGACGCGCGCCAGAGCGTGCTGCGCCTGACCGAGGCCGGGCACGCCGCATTTGCGCCGTTGCAACAGAAATCGCGCGACGAAGCCGCCGCCCTGCTCGCCGCGCTGCCGCCGGCGCAGCAAAGCCAGCTGGTGCAGGCCATGGGCACCGTGCAATCGCTGCTCGATCCGGCCACGCCGCCGGCCCGGCCCCAGGCCGTCGTGCTGCGCGACCCGGCGCCCGGCGACATCGGCTGGGTGGTGCAGCAGCACGGCGAGCTGTATGCACGCGAATACGGCTGGGACCATCGCTTCGAGGCGCTCGTGGCGGGCATCGCGAGCGAGTTCCTGCTCAAGTTCCAGCCCGAGTGGGAGCGCTGCTGGATCGCAGAACTCAATGGCGAGCGGGTGGGTGCGATCTTCGTGGTGCGCAAGTCGGCCACCGTGGCGCAGCTGCGCATGCTGATCCTCTCGCCCGCCGCGCGCGGACTGGGCCTGGGCGGGCGCCTCGTGGACGAGTGCATCGCCTTCGCGCGCCGCAAGGGCTACAAGAAGATGACGCTGTGGACCAACACCTGCCTCGTCGCCGCGCGCAGCATCTATGCCAAGCGGGGGTTCCAGCTCACGCATTCGGAGCCGCATGAGGGCTATGGCCAGCCGCAGGTCGGTGAGACCTGGGAGTTGAAGCTCTGAGGCCAGGAACACCACGGAACCGGCTTTGCCGGGCCGTTGGTGTTGCCCCCGGCACGGGGTTGGCGAAGCGACACGAAGTGCGCGCAGCCTGGGGGCGAGCAACAACTACTGCATGAACCAGCCGTGACTCACGACAAGCGACTGGCCGGTGAGCGCATTCGTCGGGAACCCTGCGAACAGCAGCGCCACGCGCGCCACGTCTTCCGTGGTCGTGAACTCACCATCCACCGTTTCCTTCAGCATCACGTTCTTGATGACTTCCTGCTCGCTGATGCCCAGCGTCTTGGCCTGCTCGGGAATCTGCTTCTCGACCAGCGGCGTGCGCACGAAGCCGGGGCAGATCACGTTGGCGCGCACGCCGTGCTTCGCGCCTTCCTTGGCGACCGTCTTGGCCAGCCCGATGAGGCCGTGCTTGGCCGTCACGTACGGCGCCTTCAGCAGCGATGCCTCCTTCGAGTGCACCGAGCCCATGTAGATCACGCTGCCGCCGCGGCCTTGCGCGTACATGTGCTTCAGGCACGCCTTCGTGGTGAGAAACGCACCGTCGAGGTGGATCGCGAGCATCTTCTTCCAGTCGGCGAAGCTGAACTCTTCCACCGGATGCACGATCTGGATGCCGGCGTTGCTGATGAGGATGTCGATGCCGCCGAAGGCCTTGGCGCCCTCTTCCACCGACGCGTTGACCTGGTCTTCGTTCGTCACGTCGACGCCCACGCCGATGGCCTGCGCGCCCGAGGCCTTCAGCTCGGCGGCCGTGGCGTCGGCCGCTTCCTTGTTGAGGTCTGCAATGATGATCTTCGCGCCTTCCTGTGCGAAGAGGATGGCGATTTCCTTGCCGATGCCGCTGGCCGAGCCGGTGATGTAGGCGACCTTGTCCTTGAGTTGCATGGTGAAGTCCTTGAGGTTGGGTTGAAAAGTGACAGCAAGAATCAGGCGAGATAGTCGTGCTCGACCGTGCCCAGCGCGAGCGTCATGTCCGCGATGTAGTGCACCGCCGACTCGACCTTCAGCACCGGCAGGTCCGCCACCGGTGCCAGCGCATGCGGATGCAGTTCGAGCGAGGCCGGCGCCGTCCACGCGCCGTGCAGCGTCACGTCGACCATGTGATAGCGCACCAGCTCGCAGATGCGGGCCGTGCCGTCGACGTGCGGAATGATCTTGAGCAGGAAGTTGGGCTGCGCAATGCCCGCGAGGATCGGCGCCGGGTCGAGCGCGCGGTGCTTGAAGCCCATCGTGGCCTTGGCCACGCGCACCTTGCCGTAGTCGAGCGTGCCGACGATCACGTCGGTCTCGTAGTCGAGCGACGGCGAAGCCAGCTTCTTCGGAAAGCCCCACAGCTCGCGGCCACCGGCAATGGGCGGATGGTCGTTCAGGTACATCGCGTGCACGTACGCGCCCTTCTCCACGCCCCGGGCCGTGCGCAGTTGCACCGGAATGACCTGCCCCGATTCGGTGTAGTCGCCGAAGCCGGTGGAGTCCGGCATGCGGATGAATTCGTACTTGACCAGCGGCTCGACCACTTCGAGCGGCTCGGGCACCACGGCGCGCAACGCGTCCATGTCGGTGCGGTAGGTGACGATGAGAAATTCGCGACGCGTGAAACGATAGGGTCCGGGCGGAAACGCCGGGCTGGTCAACGGCATCGCGAAGGCCGTTCGTCGCACATCTTCAATGTTCATGAAAACATTTCCTCCTGTTGAAGCGAAGTGACGACCCAGTCTGGCGCTGGTTTCTTAGCTGAAGCTGAATCGCCACCGCGCGTGGCGAGCGGCTGCGGCAGCGAGACTCAGCGCGTCAGCCCCGGCCGCTTGATGCGCCCCGTACCCGGCTCGCCGAGGTCGAAGGTAGTCACGCCGTTCACCGTGGCATCGGCGCGCAGCGTCTCGGGGTGCGAGAGCGTCTTGCGCATGTCGCGCACGCCCGACTCCCAGTGCTCTTCGACCGCCGCGCGCGAGAACTCGTAGTCCTTCGATTCGAGCTCGTACGACTTGTCGCGGTAGATCAGGTGAAAGATGTCGATCGGCTCGTGCGTGAGCTGCGCCTGCACCTCGGCCACGCTCGGGTCCTTGCGCAAGCCCGGGGGCAGCTTGGCGATCAGGTCGGCAATGGCCTGCTGCAGGTTCATGTTGGCCGCCAACGCGTCGGTGTTCATGCGCGTGCGGCTCGAATAGGTGATGTCCTTCTGGCGCTCCATCACGCCCGACAGCGTCTGCGGCATCTCGCCGCGTGCGTTGAACAGGTCGACCTGCAGCACCACCAGCGCCTCGGAACGCGGATGGGTGTCGAGCACGTACTGCAGCGGCGTGTTCGACACGATGCCGCCGTCCCAGTAGTCGTCACCGTCGATGTGCACCGGCGCGAAGCCCGGAGGCAGCGCACCGCTGGCCATGATGTGCTCGGGGCCGATGCGCTGGCGCGTGTTGTCGAAGTACACCGAGTTGCCGGTGCGCACGTTCACGGCGCCCACGCTGAAACGGGCTTCGCAGGCATTGATGCGGTCGAAGTCGATCAGCCGCTCCAGCGTGGCCTTGAGCGGCGAGGTGTCGTAGTAGCTCAGGAGCGGCGCGGCGCCGCCCATCAGCAGGGCCGGCGAATAGCGCGGCTCGAAGAAGCCCGGAATGCCGACCAACGACGCCATGGTGGCACTCCACTGGTTCTGCGTGGCGCGATCACCCAGCCACGACGGCAGGCGCTGCGCCGGTCCTGAAGACACCAGGTGCCAGAACTCGCGCAGCCGGTCGACCCGCTGCGCGGGTGCATTGCCGGCGATGAGCGCCGCGTTGATGGCACCGATCGACACGCCCGCGATCCAGTGCGGCTGCAGATCGGTTTCGCTCAGCGCGGCATACACGCCCGCCTGGTAGGCCCCAAGCGCACCGCCGCCCTGCAGCACCAGCGCCTTGCGGGCGCCGCGCATGTCTTCGCGGCGGGCGATGAACGGATGGGGCGGAGCGGCAGAGGAAGCGGAAGCGGAAGCGGAAGAAGCAGAAGAAGAGGCAGTAGCGGTGGCGGCGCGAGGCTTTTTCTTGGGTGTCGTCGTCATGCGGTCATTGGACACCAGCCTCGCGACAGCTACCTGACCTGGGGCCTTTTCGCGTCTTCAGCCCGGACGAATCTCACATCTTGGGCAGCATCTGCCCGCGGATCTCGCCGCCCGGGTTGGCCGCCGTGTGGATGTTGGCGTACCACTTGCCGGCCACGAGGTCGGCCGCCTGCGCCGGTGTGAGCGTGGCCTGCCCTTCGATCGGGCTGGCCGCGTTGGCAAAGGGCAGCACCACGCCGGCATTCGCACCCGCGGCAGCCGGGCCATGGAAGTGAGCCGCCGTGGCCGGGCCGCTCAGCCCGTTGTAGGTGATCTTGTACTTGAGCACGTTGGTGTCGCGGTTGAGCCAGGCCTCGGCCATGCCGCTGCCGCGCGTCATGTTGGGCGGGACCTCGCTGGCCGCGTTCATCGCGCCGCTGAAGCTCGCGACGTTCGACTTCGACATCATTCCGCAACCGGCCAATGCGGCGGCTGCCAGGCCGGCGACGAGGGCGGTGCGCCAGAGTGTGCGAGTGCTGTTCATGGTCGTTGTCTCCTGTGGAGGTAAAACATTCAGCATAGGCAGGCGGCGCCTGCGGCCTTGTCGGCCAGCGCCCCTTCTTCGCACGCCTGTGCAAGAGAATGCAACGATGACGTCCGACAACACACTCCCCTCCGCGCACGACGTGGTCGCCTTCTGGCGCAATGCCGGCCCCGAGCGCTGGTTCGCCAAAAGCGATGCCTTCGACGCCGACTGCATCGCCACGCTGGCCCACGCCCACCAGGCCGCGGCCAGCGGCCGGCTCGACCACTGGGCCGACACCGGCGAAGGCGCACTGGCCTTGCTGGTGCTGCTCGACCAGTTCCCGCGCAACGCCTGGCGCCAGAACCCGCACATGCTCGCCACCGACGGCCTCGCGCTGGCCGTGGCGCGCCGCGCCGTCGAGGCCGGCTTCGACCGGCAGGCCGAGGCCTCGCTGCAGCGCTTCTTCTATCTGCCCTTCATGCACTCGGAAGTGCTGGCCGAGCAGGAACGCTCGGTCGAACTCAACGCCACGCAGGACGCCAACACGCAGCACTTCGCGGTGCTGCATCGCGACATCGTGGCCCGCTTCGGGCGCTTTCCGCACCGCAACCGGATGCTCGGGCGCACGTCCACGCCCGAGGAGCAGCAGTTTCTCGACGACGGCGGTTTCGCCGGCTAGGCGGCATCGACGTGCGCGGGCAGCGGCACGTCGCGCGTCGGTGAGGCATGGCCGGCCGGTTCACCGGCGGCATCCTTCATCGAGCCGTAGGTGCGCGCGTAGACCCAGGTGAACTCGGCGCCCAGCAGGAAGATCTGCGCCGAGTAGTACACCCACACCAGCACCACCACCAGCGAGCCGGCCGCGCCGTAGCCCGAAGCCACGCTGCTCTTGCCGATGTACAGGCCGATGAGGTGCTTGCCCACGGTGAACAGCAGCGCCGTGACGGCCGCGCCCACCCACACGTCGCGCCACTGCACCTTGGCGCGCGGCATGATCTTGTAGATCATCGCGAAGATCACGGTCACCATCGCGAAGCTGAACACGAAGTTCACCACCTGCGCCAGCGTGGCCCAGGCACCGAACATCGGCGACCACCACTTGCCCAGCGCCGCCAGGGCCGCGCTCGCCACCAGCGACACCATCAGCAGGAAGCCAATGCCCATGATCATGCTGAACGAGAGCAGCCGCACGCGCAGCATGTTGAAGATGCCCTTGTTGCGGGTGCGCGCGGGGGCGCGCCAGATGCGATCGAGCGCGTCCTGCAGTTCGCCGAAGACGGTGGTCGCGCCCACCACCAGCAGGCCGATGCCGACCACCGTGGCCACGATGCCCTCGGTCGGCTTGTTGACGGCCTTCAGCATGCCCTGCACCGCCGCCGCGCCCTGCTCGCCCATCAGGCCCGAGAGCTGCGCGAAGATCTCGCCGCGCGCGGCCTCCTGCCCGAAGACGAGGCCCGCCACCGCGATCACGATCAGCAGCAGCGGCGCGATCGAGAACACCGTGTAGTAGGCCAGCGCCGCGCCCATGCTCGGGGCGTAGTCGTTGGACCAGGAGGCGAAGGCTCGTCGGCAGAGATCGAAGAGTGCGCGCAGTTGCATAAGCATGGAATGTTCCTCGGGGACGACCCGCCTACGATAATCGCATCCACATGCATCCGTCCCCTTCTGGCGCGGCCGCGCCGCCCGACCACCCGCAGCCCGCGTCGCCACGCGACCTTTTTGTTTCATTCACCTGGCTTGCACTGCAGGGCTTCGGCGGCGTGCTCGCCATCGTGCAGCGCGAGATGGTCGAGAAGAAGAAGTGGCTCACGCCCGACCAGTTCCTCGAGGACTGGGCCGTGGCCCAGGTGATGCCGGGGCCCAACGTGATCAACCTCGCGCTGATGATCGGCGACCGCTACTTCGGCCTGCGCGGCGCCGTTGCCGCGGTGGCGGGCATGCTCACCGTGCCGCTCTTCGTGATCCTGGCGCTGGCCGTGCTCTACGCGCACTACGCCGCCAACCCGCAGGTGGCGGCCGCGCTGCGCGGCATGGGCGCGGTGTCGGGTGGGCTCATCGCCGCCACGGGCATCAAGCTGATCCCGCAACTGCGCAAGCACCCGCTGGGCTTCGCCACCTGCCTGGTGTTCGTGGCATTGGTGTTCGCGGCCATCGCGCTCCTGAAGATTCCGCTGGGGTGGGTGTTGCTCGCGGTGGGCGGCGTGGCCTGCGTGTGGACCTGGAAGCGGATTGCGCCATGACCATTGCGATGCAATGGCACGACTGGTTGGGGCTTTTCGGCCAGTACCTCTTGCTGTCGCTGCTGTCGATCAGCGGCGCGATCACCACGGTGCCCGACATGCACCGCTACCTCGTGGCCCAGCATGGCTGGCTCACCGAGGCGCAGTTCACTTCCTCGGTCGCCATCGCCCAGGCCGCGCCCGGGCCCAACGTGCTGTTCGTCGCGCTGATGGGCTGGAATGTCGGGCTCAACGCGGGCGGCGGCATCGGCGCCGGGCCCATGGCCTGGCTGCTCGGCTTCTTCGGCCTGCTGGTCACCATGGTCGGCATCATGCTGCCCAGCACCACCCTCACTTATTTCGCCACGCGCTGGGGCCATCGCAACCGCACCCGCCGCGAGGTGCGCGCCTTCAAGCAGGGCATGGCGCCAGTGGTGGTCGGACTGCTCATTGCCACCGGCTGGGTGCTGGCGGGCGGCAACCAGTCGGCCGGGGTGCCGGCCTGGCACCTGTGGCTGCTCAGCGGCGTGGCCGCGCTGGTGGTCTGGCGCACGCGCATCCACCTGCTGTGGCTGCTGGGCTGCGGCGCGGCGCTGGGCGCGGTAGGCTTCGTCTGAGCCCTCTTCTGTTTTCCCTTTCCTTCAGGAGCCCTCTGTCATGTCGCAACTTCGTCCGCTCGGTCGCTCCGGCCTTCGCGTGTCTCCCCTCGCCTTCGGCGGCAACGTGTTCGGCTGGACCGTCGACGAGGCGGCCTCGTTCAAGCTGCTCGACGCCTGGCTCGACGCCGGCTTCAACTTCGTCGACACGGCCGACGTCTACTCGGCCTGGGTGCCGGGCCATGTCGGCGGCGAGTCGGAGACGATCATCGGCAAGTGGCTCAAGCAAAGCGGCAAGCGCAACCGCGTGGTGCTGGCCACCAAGGTCGGCAAGCCGATGGGCGAAGGCAAGGTGGGCCTGGCACCGAAGTACATCCGCGAGGCGGTCGATGCGTCGCTCAAGCGCCTGCAGACCGACTACATCGACCTGTACCAGTCGCACGACGACGATGCGAACACGCCGCTCGAAGACACGCTGGGCACTTTCGACGCGCTCATCAAGGAGGGCAAGGTGCGCGCCATCGGCGCCTCGAACTACACCGCGCCGCGGCTGGCCGAGGCGCTCGACGTGTCGGAGCGCCTGGGCATCGCACGCTACGAGAGCCTGCAGCCGCTGTACAACCTGTACGACCGCGCGGTGTTCGAAGACGAACTGGAGCCGCTGTGCATCCAGCGCGAAGTGGGCGTGATCAACTTCTACGCGCTGGCGGCGGGCTTTCTCACCGGCAAGTACCGCACCGAGGCCGATGCGGCCAAGAGCGCGCGCGGCGCCAACACCACGAAGAAGTACCTCAACCCGCGCGGCCTGCGCATCCTCGATGCGCTCGACAAGGTGGCCCAGCAGTACAACGCCAAGCCCGGCCAGGTCGCCATCGCATGGCAGATCGCACGGCCCGGCGTGACCGCCCCGATCGCCAGCGCCACCTCACTGGCGCAGCTCGAAGAGTTGGTGGTGGCCACGCAGCTCAAGCTCGATGCGGGCACCATCGCCATGCTCGACCGGGCCAGCGCCGAAACGCCAGCCTGAGCGGCCTGAGCTTCAACCGTCGACCGGGGTCAGCGGCGTCGCCAGGATGCGCTGGTAGAACGCCACGTCGAGCCAGCGGCCGAACTTGAAGCCGGCCTGCCGCACGGTGCCTGAGTGCGTGAAGCCCAGGCGCTCGTGCAGCGCGATGCTCCCGGCGTTCGAGGCGTCGATGGCACCGACCATCACGTGCACTTCGCGCGCCATGGCCTCCGCAACGATCGCCTCCATCAGCGTGCGGCCCAGGCCCTCGCCTCGGTGCGCGGCATCGACGTACACCGAGTGCTCCACCGTGTACTTGTAGGCGGGAAAGGCGCGGAACGTGCCGTAGCTCGCGAAACCCAGCAGCTTGCCGCTCTCGTCCTCCGCGCCGATCACCGGGAATCCGCTGGCGCGCTTCGTGGCAAACCACGTCACCATGTTCTCGGCCGTGCGCGGCTTGTAGTCGTACAGCGCGGTGGAGTTGACGATGGCCTCGTTCAGGATCGCCAGGATGGCGGCTGAATGGGCTTCTTCGGTGCAGGCGATGAGACGCATGGTGTTGCTCTGTCGTTCAATATAAGAGAATAATAATCTCATATGGGAAACACCGCATCCTCCATGCCGTCCACCTTGTCGGCGGCACCGGCCGACGGCCACATCGACACGCTCATCGCCACCCGGCTGCTGGCGCTGCGCCAGGCCCGCGGGCTCAGCCTGGCCGAGCTGGCCGAGCTGTCGGGGGTCAGCAAGGCCATGATCTCGAAGGTGGAACGTGTGCAAAGCAGCCCCACGGCGGTGCTGCTGGGCCGGCTGGCCGCAGGGCTGGGCGTGTCGCTGGCGCAGCTTCTCACCGAGGAGAAGGAAGACCCCCAGCGACTGCGTACGAAAGGCCAGCAGGACGTCTGGCGCGACCCCGAAGCGGGCTACCTGCGCCGCCAGGTCGCCGAGCGCGGTGCGGAGGGCGGCGTGGAGCTGGTCGAGATCGAGCTGCCGCGCGCGGCGCAGGTCGGCTACCCGCGATGGAGCGGCAAGCCCTACCGTCAGTGCCTGTGGATGCTCGAGGGCGCGCTGCGGGTGGACTACGGCGACGAAAGCTTCGAGCTCGCCCCGGGCGACTGCCTCGACTACGGCGTGGATCGGCCGCTGATGTTCAGGGCGCTGGGCCCCACGGCTTGCCGCTATCTGCTGGTCTCAGGTCGCGACTAGCGCGGTAGGCTCGCTCCCACACGCAGAGGCGGTCCAGGCCGGTGCGAGGCGCGGGGCCGCCCGGGATACTGCCAAGCATCTCAGCTTTGGAGGACTCCCCATGTCTTTTGCGCTTTACATGATCGGCTTCCTGATCTTCCTGGGCGGCGTTGCCTGGGGTGCCTCGGTGGCCGGCGTGCCCACGCTCTACATCGGCATCGGTGCGCTGATCCTGCTGGGCATCGGCATCTTCAGCGCGGTGGGGCGCACGCGCAGCAAAGATCCATCTTGAGCGTGCCGGTCTGAAAGCCCCTTCACACAGGCTTCACGCCCGGCGCACATGGCGTCGCTAACTTCGCAGCCGCACCGCACCCCGCGGTGCGCATTGCAAGTCAGCCGCCCATGCACGCCTCTTCCGCTTCTTCTTTCAGTCTCTTCACCCCACGTTCTCCGCGTGCCCCTTCGTCGCCGGCCACGCCCTGCCCCGCACCAGCCTTCGTGACCGACACCGGTCCGGCCAGCACCCAGGTCGACCTGCTCGTCATCGGCGCGAGCTTCGCGGGGCTGGCCTGTGCGCGCGCCGCCGCCAAGGCCGGTCTCAGCGTGATGGTGCTCGAGAAGAAAACCGCCGCCGGGGCCAAGCTGCACACCACCGGGATCATCGTCAAGGACGCGGTCGACAGCGTGCCCTGGCTGGCCGAAGTACCGCCCGCGCTGGTGCGCCGCATCGAGGGCGTGCGGCTCTACGCACCCGACATGCACCACGTCGACCTGCACGCGCCGGGCTACTGGTTCTGGGCCACCGACGCGCCCGCGCTGCTCGACTGGATGGTGGACTCCACCCGGGCCTGCGGCGTCGAGGTGCGCCTGGGCACGCTGTTCGAACAGGCGCTGTGGGTGAACGGCCGGTGGGAGGTGCCGGTGGCACAGGGCCCGTGCATCCGCGCGACCTACCTCGTCGGCGCCGACGGCCCGCACTCGCGCGTCGCCAAGGCCCTGGGCCTGTCGCGCAACACGCGATTCCTCTACGGCGTGGAACACGAGTACCAGGGCGCGCGCATGGCGCCCGACCTGCTGCATTGCTTCATCGATCGCCAGCTCGCGCCGGGCTACATCGGCTGGGCGCTCGACGGTGTCGGTGTGAGCCAGATCGGGCTGGCACGCCGCATGGGGCGCCACGATGCAGGCGCACTGCGGCTCGACCCGCTGCTGCGCAAGATCGCTCCCGTGGTGTCCCCCGGCGAGGCGCCGCCGGTCGCCGTGCGCGCCGGGATGATCCCCTGCGGCGGCGTGCTGCCGGTAGTGGCCCGCGAACGGGCGTTGCTGGTGGGCGATGCGGCCGGCATGGTGTCGCCCGTGACCGCCGGCGGCATTCACACGGCGCTGCAGCACGGCGAGCGCGCGGGCGAGGCCGTGGCGCGCTTCGTGCGCGGCGAGGCGGACGACCCGGCCACGTGGTTCGTGCGCGGCTACCCGCGCTTTCTGGCGAAGCGGCTGCTGCGCTGGGGCTTCGACCACTTCCAGAGCGACTGGATGTTCAACCGCCTGCTCGGCACGGCGCCCATGCGGCGCGCGGCGGAGCTGGTGTATTTCCACCGCAAGGGGCGCTGAGGCCCCGACAGCCAATCAGGCGCTGCGCTGGCGCAGGGCCTCGTAGAGGCACACGCCGCTGGCCACCGAGACGTTCAGGCTCTCGACCGCGCCGGCCATGGGGATGCTCACCAGCTCGTCGCAGGTCTTGCGCGTGAGTTGGCGCATGCCCTCGCCCTCGGCGCCCAGCACCAATGCCAGCGGACGCTTGAAGTCGCTCTGGTAGATGGTGCCCGGTGCGTCGTCGCTGGTGCCCACGCACCAGATGTCGCGCTCCTTGAGTTCGTTCAGAGTGCGTGCCAGGTTGGTCACCATGAAGTACGGCATCGTCTCGGCCGCGCCACTGGCCACCTTGGCCACGGTCGCATTGATGCCGGCCGCATGGTCCTTGGGTGCGATCACCGCATGGGCTCCAGCACCGTCGGCCACGCGCAGGCAGGCGCCGAGGTTGTGCGGATCGGTCACGCCGTCGAGCACCAGCAGCAGGGGCACGGTGCCGGCCTCTTCGAGGCCTTCGAGCAACTCGTCGAGCGATCGCACCTGCGCGACGGGTTCGACGCGCGCCACCACGCCCTGATGGCCGTGGCTGCCGCTGAGCTTGGACAGCCGCAGACCGTCGGCTTCGACCAGCCGGACACCGGCCTCTTGGGCGCGCGCGATGAACTGCTTCATGCGCGCATCGCGCCGGCTGGCGTCGAACATCACTTCGAGCACCGATTTCGGCGCGGTCTTGATGCGCACGCCCACGGCATGGAAGCCGAAGATCACTTTGGGGGAAGACATATGCCGATTATCGAGGGCGCGGCGCCCTCGCCCTCAGGCCAGCGGGAATCCGCTGGTGGCGCCGGCGCGTTCGTCGTGCAGTTCCTGCACCGCCAGGGCGTTCAGGTGCACCTTCATCGTGTTGCCCACGCTCTCCAGATACTCGCAGGCAGCGTACCCCTTGGCCGCACTTTCGTAGCGCGCGACCCAGGCGTCGCGCGCGGGCAGCCGGTCGGGCGACACCGGCCAGACACCCGGGCGCGGCCGCAGGTGCTCGCCGATGCCTACGCGCCAGGGCTTGGCGCTCAGGCGTGCGCGAAAGCAGTTCTGGTTGCGACACATGCGCGCGTAGACCTTGTCGGCACCCAGCACCTGGAAAGCGTCGACCACGGCGGGATCGGACGGCGCGAAGACATCGTGCATCGCCAGCACCCGCAGGCCCGCCGGCGTGCGGTACAGCCGCAGGTGCCAGTCGGGATGCTGGTGGATGAAGCGCTCGATGCGCCCCCGTACTGCCTGCAGCGGGTCCTTCGGCGCCGGCGCCACCTTGACCTTGTCCACGCGGATGCGCCAGAGACCGAAAGCCAGCACCGCGACAAAGGTGACCAGCACCGCGATCCACGATTTGACGGCGTAGGCGGCCACGATCGCGCCGATCAGCGCGGCGCCGATCACCGAGAACAGCGGCGACCCGTTGGGGCCCTCCTCGAAATCGACATCGACGAACAGCACGTCCGGCGTGTTGAGGCAGCGCGCGCCGTAGCCATTGCGGGTGATGACGCTGTCGCCCTGGCGTTCGACGATTTCCTCGCGGATCGGCACGCCGTCGGCGCCGTTGTAGGCCCGCTTGGGCTCGCGTCGCTCCAGCTTTTCACCACGGACCACGCGGTCGAAGGCTTCGCGGGTACGCTGGTCGGCATGCGCCTGCGCGGCGAGCGGGCTGTCGTCGGACCAGCCGAAGCGGCGCACGGTGACCTGGTCGCCGGCCACCCGCTCCTGGATGCGGCCCTCGGCCCAGAACTTGGGGACGATCACGCGGTCAGGCCCCCTTGAAGTACGACCACGCCAGCGCCGCGAGCAGCAGCACCACGACCAGCGGCAGCCACTTGAAACCGCCACCCGACACCCGGCCGGGCTCGGCCATCGGGTTCGCCGGTGCACTCGACGGCGGGCGCTCGAAGCCGCCGGCGGCGGGATTCTGGTGCGCCTCGACCAGTTGCTTGGCTTCGGCCAGGCCCAGGCCGGTGGCCTCGCGTGTGAGGCGCACGGCCTCGATCTTCTGACCCCGCGCAAGAGCCGCGAGCGCGGCGGCCGGCACCGCGGCGAGCCCGTTGCCCGGCATGTCCCCGGCTTCGGCGTCGCTCCGGCCCCAGTCGCCTTCCTGCCAGTCCGCAGGCGCACCTGCTGCGCCCGCGCCGCTGTTGGCGTAGCGCTCGACGGCTTCCTTGGACGACTTGAGGTCCATGCCGGTGCGCTCGCGCACGATCTTGATGGCCTCGATCAGGTTGCCGCGCTCCAGCGCGTCGATGGCTTCGGGGGGAAGCTGGGTCATGAACTCTCCTCGTGTTCAGGGGGCACCGCGGGGGCCGGGCGCTGTTTCTTGACGGGCTCAAGCCGCTTGCGCGACGGTCGATTCTGGCGTTTTTTCGTTGAGGGCCACGCGCCCGGCCTCGATGGTGATGCGACGCTCGCACTGCGAGGCGATGCTGCGGTCGTGCGTGACCAGCACCAGCGTGGTTCCCAATTCGCGGTTCAGGTCGAACATCAGCTTCATGACCTGCTCGCCGGTGGCGAAGTCGAGGCTGCCGGTGGGTTCGTCGGCCAGCAGCAGGGCCGGCTGGACCACGAAGGCTCGCGCCAGCGCCACGCGCTGCTGCTCCCCGCCCGACAGCACCTTGGGGTAATGGCCCAGGCGTTGGCCGAGGCCGACGCGCCCGAGCATCTCGGCGGCCGCCTTGCGCGCGTCCTTGCGGTTGGCCAGCTCCAGCGGCAGCATGACGTTCTCGAGGGCGCTCAGGTTGCCCAGCAGCTGGAAGCTCTGGAACACGAAGCCCACGCGCTGGGCGCGCAGGGCGGCGCGCTCGTCCTCGTCGATGGCGAAAATGTCGTCGCCCGCCAGCTTCACCGTGCCGCGCGTGGGCGTGTCCAGTCCGGCGATGATCGACAGCAAGGTGCTCTTGCCGGAGCCCGAAGCGCCGACGATGGCGGCGGTTTCCCGCGCGCCCAGGGTGAAATGGATGTCCTGCAGAATGTCCAGCGTGCCGGCCGAGTCGGTGACGGACTTGAAGACATGCTCGACGGCGACAATGGCATCAGACGGGGGTTGGGACATGAAAGGCTTTTCGTTTTGAATCGACGTGACTTTATCTTGACCACCGCCGCGCTCGGCAGCGCGGGGGCATGGACGGGTGCTGCGGCCCAGGCACCAGCAGCATCGGCGGGCAAGCCGGTGATCCTGGTGCTCGGTGATTCGCTGAGCGCAGAGTACGGCCTCAAGCGCGGCGAAGGCTGGGTACCCTTGCTGGAAAAAAGGCTTGCACAGCAGAAGATCGCAGCCTCGGTGGTCAACGCCAGCATCAGCGGCGACACCAGCTCCGGCGGACGCGCCCGCTTCCCCGCCCTGCTGACGCAGCACAAGCCCACCCACGTGGTGCTGGAACTGGGCGCCAACGACGCCCTGCGTGGCCTTCCGCTCACGAACACCGAAGACAACCTGCTGCAGATCACCAAGGCCGCGCAGGCTGCGGGCGCCCGGGTGCTGATCGTCGGCATCCAGGTGCCGCCGAACTACGGCGGCGACTACACGCGGCGCTTCGAGGCCGTGTTCGCGAAGGTGGCTGGCGCGACCAAGTCGGCGCTGGTGCCTTTCCTGCTCAAGGGCGTGGCCGATGCGCCCGACGCCATGACGCTGTTCCAGGCCGACCGCATCCACCCGACCGCCGCGGCGCAGCCGCAGATCCTGGACAACGTCTGGCTGGAGTTGCGCAAGCTGCTGCCTAAATAACCATCCGGTACCCGCAAAGAAAAAGCCGCCGCAGACCTTCGCCTGCAGCGGCTTTTGTGTTCCCGGACTCCGGGATCGGGAGATCACCCGTTCTTGGTCGGCAACTCGGGCACCGTGGGGGGATCGTGTTCGAGCGATGCCACGTCGGTCTCCGGGTCTCCGGGGGCCAGCCCGTCGCTGCTCGGGTTGAGCTTGCGGTTCGCCTTCTCCCGGAGCTTGTCTTCCTTCTTTTTCTTCTTGGCCAGCTCTTTCTGGCGCTTCTCGTAGCCGTAATTGGGTGTTGCCACTGCTTCTCCTTCAGGCGAGGCAGTCAGGGTGACTGCGCTGCGGCCTACTGTAAGCGATAACGGTGCACTCCCGGCCCGGCAGCGGCCCGGACCTGGCGCTTTGCTTACATCTGCGCCAGGGCCTGTTGCAGGTCGGCACGCAGGTCGTCCACGTCCTCCAGGCCGACCGAAAAACGCACCAGCGTGCCCTTGTAGGGCCAGCGGGCGACGCTGTTGTCGCGCATCAGGCCGATGTCGTAGGGCACGACGAGGCTGATAGGACCGCCCCACGAATAGCCCAGGCGGAAGAGCTTCAGGCTGTCGCAGAAGCGATCAACCTGCTCGGTGCTGAAGCGCTCGTCGAACACCACCGAGAAAAGGCCCGCAGCCAGATCGGTAGCGCCACACAGCGCGCGCCAATTGCCGTGGCCCGGCGAATCCTCCAGCGCAGGATGCAGCACCTGGGCGATCTCCTCGCAGCCGCTGAGCCAGCCGGCCAGTTCGCGCGCCGCGCGGTCATGCGCGGCATAGCGCAGCGCCATGCTCGGCAGCGAGCGCAGCAGCGTTTCCACGTCGCCCACGCCGATGCCGAAGCCGGTGCGCATGTGGGTGAGTTTGAGCGCGCGGTGCAGCCGTTCGTCGCGCGTGACCACGCTGCCCATCAGCACGTCGCCGCCGCCGCTCGGGTATTTGGTGAGCGCATGCACCGACACATCGACGCCCTGCCCGCTGCCGTTGAAATCGAAAGGAGCGAAGGCCAGGCCCGCGCCCCAGGTGTTGTCGAGCGCGGTCATCACGCCGCGCTCGCGGCAGACTTCGGCCAGGGCCGGCAGGTTGGGGAATTCCATCGTCACCGAGCCGGCCGCCTCGAGCCACACCAGCCGCGTGCGGTGCGAGAGCTTGGCTTCCAGGTCGGACGGATTCATCGCGTCGTACAAACGATGCGTGATGCCGAAGTTCGCGAGCTCACCGGTGGCCAGTGCCTTGGTGGGGCCGTAGGCGTTGTCGGGAATGAGCACCTCGTCGCCGGTCTTGAGGAACGCGAACGAGACCAGCGAGATCGCGGCCAGCCCGCTGGGCACCAGCAGGCACTCGGTGCCGCCTTCGAGCGTGGCCAGGCGTTCTTCGAGCGTGAAGGTGGTGGGCGTGCCGTGCAGGCCGTAGGTGTAGCCGGCCTTGGTCTTCCAGTCGCGCGCGCGCATGGCGGCGACGTCGGCGAAGAACACGGTGGAGGCCTTGAACACGCCGGGCTGCGGCGCGGCGAAGGTGTCCGGCGGCGTGTAGGGATGATGGATCAGGGTCGTGGAAGGCTTGCTCATGTGCCGATGCTAGCGCCCCGCGAGGAACCCTCGGTGGTCGTGACATTCTCCGTGCGATGTTGACGGCCTTGGACAAATCGCCAGCGCATTGCGGATAGAGTCCCCCCTCCGAAAACAAAGGGAGGATTTTCTCGATGCGTCATCTGCTCATCACCATCACGGCCGCTGCGGCCCTGTCCGCCTGCGGCGGCATGAAGAACCTGGATTCCAACGCGCTCGCGGGCGCCGGCGGCAGCGCCTTCAAGGCCATGTCCCTCTCCGACGGCGACGTGCAGGCACTGGCCAACCAGTCCTGCGCCGAACTCGACAAGAGCTCCAAGGTCGCACCCGCGAGCGACGCCTACAGCAAGCGCCTGGAGCGCGTGCGCCAGGGCCTGCCCACCACCATCGGCGGCCAGCCTGCCAGCTACAAGGTCTACCTCACGAAGGACGTGAACGCCTGGGCCATGGGCAACGGCTGCATCCGCGTCTACAGCGGCCTGATGGACCTCATGAACGACGACGAGCTGCGCGGCATCATCGGCCACGAGATCGGTCACGTCGCCCTGGGCCACAGCAAGAAGGCCATGCAGACCGCCTACGCCGTGTCGGCCGCGCGCGGCCTGGCCGGCGCCACCGGCAATGCGGCGATCACGCAGCTGTCGTCCTCGCAGATCGGCGACTTCGCCGAGAAGCTGGTCAACGCGCAGTTCTCGCAATCGCAGGAAACCGACTCGGACAACTACGCCTTCGACCTGCTGACCGCGCAGAAGATGAAGCGCGAAGGCCTCGTCACCGCGTTCCAGAAGCTGGCCAAGCTCGACGGCGGCAAGAGCTCCATGCTCAGCTCGCACCCCGCCTCCGGCGACCGCGCGGCGAACATCCAGAAGCGCCTCGCAACCAGCAAGTAAGCAGCCTGGGCCGAAGCGGGCCCTCGGCGCACAATGCGCCGATGCTCACCCGCCCGCCCTTTTTGGGGCCCGTCGCGCCATGCAGCTGACGCGGCCCCCGTCCCCTCATTTGCGGCCCTTCCTGCGGCTGCTGTGGGCCTCGGTGCCCGAGGGCGAACCGCAGACACGCACCGGCGCGCGCGAGCACGTGCTGCCCACGGGTGGCATGCATGTGGTGTTTCGGCTCTCCGGACCGCCGCTGCGGCTCGTCGACGACACACGCGACCTAGGCGGCCACACGGTCGGCTACGCGATCGTCGGCGGCGCACGCGCGGCCTTCTATCTGCGCGATGTATCGGTGGTGACGCGTTCGGTGGGCGCTCAACTGCATCCCGGAGCCGCCCGCCTGCTGCTGGGCGCGCCTGAGGACGCCCTGAGCGGCCGCCACACCCCGCTCGACGCGCTCTGGGGCGAACGCCAGACTAGCGAGGCGCTCGAGCAACTGCATGCCACAGCCGACGACCCGGCCCGCCAACTGGATGTATTCGAGGCGCTGCTGACCCAGCGCCTGGCCAGCGTCGCCCTGCCCCGCACCAGCCCGCGCGGCCTGCACCCGGCCGTGGCGGCGTCGCTCGGGCAGATGGGCCGCGACACGCCCGCATCGATCGCCACGCTGGTGGCGCGCAGCGGCTACAGCCACCGGCGTTTCATCGCGCTGTTCCGCTCGGCGATCGGGCTCGCGCCCAAGGAGTACGCCCGCGTGATGCGCTTTGACCGCGTGCTGGCGCTGGCCGCCGACGACCCTGCGCGCGCCTGGGCCGACATTGCGCTCGCCGCAGGCTACAGCGACCAGGCGCACCTGAGCCGCGAGTTCTCCGCGCTGGCCGGGCTGTCGCCACAGGCCTGGCGACAGACGGGCGCGACATCGCCGCGTCATGTGCCGGCTGTCGACACAGCAGGTCAAATTCCTTCAAGACGCTAGCGCCGGGGCTGCGCAGAATCGGCGCCACAGTCCCTGTTTCAATATCCGTTCCAAGAAAGAAAGGCAGGTCCCGCCATGGCCATTCACGAGCTGTTTCCGTATCTCTGTGTCGACAACGCCGCCGCGGCCGTCGACTTCTATTGCCACGTGTTCGAAGTGAAGGAGATCTTTCGCCTGACCGAGCCCAGCGGCCGCATCGGGCACGTCGAACTCGACTTTCACAATGGCGCGATCCTGATGATCTCGGACGAGTTCGCCGAGTTCAACATCCGCTCGCCCAAGGCGCTCGGCGGCAGCGCGGTCACGCTGCACCTGCACGTGGACGACGCCGACGCACTGGTCGCGCGCGCGGTCGCCGCCGGGGCCACGCTGGACATGGCACCGCAAGATCAGTTCTATGGGGAGCGTTCCGGCGTCTTTCGCGACCCGTTCGGTCACCGGTGGAACGTGGGTCACAGCATCGAGAAGGTGACGCCGGAGGAAATGCAGCGGCGCTACACCGCGATGTTCGACACCCCCGGCGGCGGCAGCTGCAGCAGCAACTGAGCGCGCCGGCCGGCGGTGCCTGGGCCGGTCGTCAGACCGACCACTTCTCGATCAGCTTGTCGGCGCCGAGCGAGTCGTAGCCCTCGAAGGGCTGGTGGATCCACGGGTTGGTGGCCAGGAACTCGACCGAGTAGTCGGGCGTGAAGGTCGACAGCGCCTTGGTCCAGATCACGGCGCTGCGCAACTCGGTGATCGGCTTGTAGTTGTTGCGCAGCATGTCCATCACGGCGTGCAGCGTGTGGCCCGAATCGGCCAGATCGTCCACCAGCAGCACCTTGCCAGCGATCTCGCCCTTGGGGGTCGTGATGTAGCGGGCGATGTCGAGATGACCCTGGATCGTGCCGGCGTCGGCGCGGTACGAGCTGGTCGACATGATCGCCAGCGGCTTGTCGAAGATGCGCGAGAGCACATCGCCCGGGCGCATGCCGCCACGCGCCAGGCACAGGATGGTGTCGAACTCCCAGCCCGACTGGTGCACTTTGATCGCGAGCTTCTCGATCAGGTTGTGGTACTCGTCGTAGCTGACGTAGAGATGTTTGCCGTCTTCGGTCAACATGGTCTGGATTCCTTCAGTCTTTTTCTCGTTCGTGGAACACCGCGGAACCGGCTTTGCCGGGCCGCTGGTGTTGCCCTCGGAAGGGGGTTGGCGGCCACACGAAGTGGGCAAGCCTGGGGGAGAGCTTAGTCCGCGAGGTAAGGGTGGCGCATCATGATCGTGTGGTCGCGATCAGGGCTCGTGGACACCATGTGGATCGGCACGCCGGTGACCTGCTCGATGCGCTGCAGGTACAGCCGCGCATTGACCGGCAGCTTGTCGTACTGCGTGACGCCCACGGTGCTTTCGGTCCAGCCTTCGAGGGTTTCGTAGATCGGCGTGCAGCGCTCGATCTCGTCCGCGCCCATCGGCAGGATGTCGGTGGTTTCGCCGTCGAGCTCGTAGCCGGTGCACAGCTCCAGCTTCTCGAGGCCGTCCAGCACGTCGAGCTTGGTGATGCACAAGCCCGACAGGCCATTGACCTGCGCCGAGCGCTTGAGCAGCGCGGCGTCGAACCAGCCACAACGGCGGCTGCGGCCAGTGGTCACGCCCTTTTCGGCGCCCACGGTGCTCATGTGGTAGCCGGGGGTGCCCGGCGTGGCCCAATCGAGTTCCGTGGGGAACGGACCACCGCCCACGCGGGTGCAGTAGGCCTTGGTGATGCCGAGCACGTAGTGCAGCATGCCCGGGCCCACGCCCGAACCGGCGGCGGCGTTGCCGGCCACGCAGTTGCTCGAAGTGACGTACGGGTAGGTGCCGTGGTCGACGTCGAGCAACGTGCCCTGGGCGCCTTCGAACAGCAGGTTGGCGCCGGCCTTGTGGGCGTCGTTCAGCTCGCGCGAGACGTCGGCCATCATGGGCTTTAGCAGCGCGGCGTGGCGCATGGCCTCGTCGAACACGGTGTCGTAGTCGATGGCGGGCGCGCCCAGCACCTGGGTCAGCACGTGGTTGTGCAGCTCGAGCAGCACGCGCAGCTTGGCGCCGAAGCGCTCGGGGTGCTTCAGGTCCTGCACGCGCAGCGCGCGGCGGGCGATCTTGTCCTCGTAGGCCGGGCCGATGCCGCGGCCGGTGGTGCCGATCTTCTCGATACCGCCCTTTTCACGATAGGCCTCGCGCGCAATGTCCAGCGCGGCGTGGAACGGCAGGATCAGCGGGCAGGCCTCGCTGATGCGCAGGCGCGAACGCACTTCGACACCGGCCTTCTCCAGGCCCTCGATTTCCTCGAAGAGCTTGGCGGCCGACAGCACGACGCCGTTACCGATGTAGCACTTGACGCCGGGCCGCATGATGCCGCTCGGGATCAGGTGCAGCGCGGTCTTCACGCCGTTGATGACCAGCGTGTGGCCCGCGTTGTGGCCGCCCTGGAAACGGACCACGCCCTGGGCGCTTTCCGTCAGCCAGTCAACCAGCTTGCCCTTGCCTTCGTCGCCCCACTGGGTTCCGACGACGACCACGTTTCTTCCGGTGGTTACGCTCATGCTCGTTCCATTGCTTAAAAATTCAGATCGCTCGGACACTCCACTGGCCGGCCTGCTCGACGAGCTCGCGGTCGCAATGGAATTCATCGATTTCGCTGCCGTGGCCCGGCAGCACGCAGACGACGGTCTCGCCCGACTTGCGCAGCATCGCGATGGCCTCGCGCAGGCCGACCGCATCGCTCCAGGGCGCGCGGATCGCGGCGCGCAGCGGACGCGCCGGCAGCACGCCGACGAGCTCACGCACATCGAGGCTGAAGCCGACGGCCGGACGGTTGCGGCCGAACACGGCGCCCACTTCGTCGTAGCGGCCACCGCGCACCAGCGAATCGGCGGCGCCCGGCACGTAGATGCCGAAACGCATGCCGCTGTAGTAGGCGTAGCCGCGCAGGTCGGCCAGGTCGAAGCTGATCTGGCGCCCGGCCGTGCCGTTCAGGCCGGCCGCAAGCTGCTTCAGGTCTGCCAGCGCAGCCGCCACGGCGGGCGCGCCCTTCAAGGCCTTGGCAGCCTCGTCGAGCACCGCGACATCGCCGTACAAACCAACGAGGGCACGCAGGCCGTCGCGCGAAGCTGTGGGGAAATCCTTGGTGAGCGCCTGCAGCTCGCTCGCGTCCTTGGCTGCCAGCGCGGCGTGCACGCGAGCGATCGCGGCGGCATCGACCGGCACACCGGCGAACAGCGCACGCACGATGCGGGCGTCGGCCAGGTCGACGATCACGCCGTCGCGCAAACCGGCGGCGTCGAGGCAGTCGAGCGCCAGCAGCAGGGTTTCGGTGTCGGCTTCCAGGCCGGCGTGGCCGTAGATCTCGGCACCGAACTGCAGCGGTTCACGGGTGGCGTGCGGACGGTCGGGCCGCGTGTGGACCACCGGGCCGCAGTAGCACAGCCGGGCCACGCCGTCGCGGTTCAGCAGGTGGGCATCGATGCGCGCCACCTGGGGGGTGGTGTCGGCGCGCAGGCCCATGCTGCGACCGGAGAGCTGGTCCACAAGCTTGAAGGTTTGAAGGTCGAGCGCCTCGCCGGTGCCCGAAAGCAGCGACTCCAGGTGCTCGAGCAGCGGCGGCATCACCAGCTCGTAGCCATAGCCACGGGCGGTATCGAGCAGCTGGCGTCGAAGTTCTTCGATGTGGCGCGCCTCGGAGGGCAGCACATCGGCAATGTGATCCGGGAGGACCCAGGCGGACATGGGGATCGGGGGCGTGGTTAAACCGGGATTCTACCGGGCCCGCGCTACCCCAGAACCCAAAGGAGTACCAAACCCAGCAGGATGCTGCAAAGACCGAAGAAACGCAGCTGGCCGTCGCGCAGCTGCAGCAACTGGCTGAAGCCGCGCCGCCACCCACCCGGCGAGACCAAAGGCAGGATGCCTTCGATCACCAGGACCAGCGCCAACGCGCTCCAGAAGGTGTCGGCGCTCACGGCTCCAGACAGGAAAACGCAGGCGGCTCGCTGTTACCTGCGCGCCGCACCGCCCGAGCCGGAGCTCTGCATGGCGCGGAAGAAGTCCGAGGTCGGGTCGAGCACCATCACGTCGCTCTTCTTGTTGAAGCTCTGCTTGTAGGCCTCGAGGCTGCGGTAGAACTGGGCGAACTGCGGATCGCGACCGAAGGCCTCGCTGTAGGTCGCGGCGGCCTGGGCATCTCCCTCGCCCTTGATCTTCTGGGCGTCGCGGTAGGCATTGGCCACAATCACTTCGCGCTGGCGGTCGGCGTCGGCGCGGATCTTTTCGCCTTCGGCCGTGCCGGTGGAGCGCAGTTCGTTGGCCACGCGCTTGCGCTCGGCTTCCATGCGGCGGTAGACCGATTCGGTGATGGCTTCCACGTAGTCCACGCGGGTGATCCGCACGTCGACCACGTCGACGCCCCAGGGCTTGGCGCCCTTCACCACGGCCAGCACTTCGCGCTGCACGTCGGCCATCAGGGCCTCGCGGCGCACCGAGATCAGGTCGCGCACGGTGCGCTTGTTGATGTTTTCCTGGAACGCATTGCGCACCACGCGGTTGAGCTGCATGGCGCCCGCGTTCTCGTCGAGGCCGACGTTGCGGATGTAGGCCTGCGGGTCGGAGATGCGCCAGCGCACGTACCAGTCGATCACCACGCGCTGCTTTTCGGCAGTGAGCATGGGCTCGGTGTCGAGGCTGGACAGCGTCAGCAGGCGCTTGTCGATGTACGACACGTTCTGGAACGGCGGCGGCAGCTTGAAGTTGAGGCCGGGCTCGGTGATGACCTGCTTGATCTGGCCGAGGGCATAGACCACGCCGAACTGGCGCTGGTCGACCACGAAGAGGGTCGAGCTCAGCAGCACGAGCAGGACGAGGACCGAGGTGGCGATGAAACCGATTCTGTTCATGTTGTTCCGGGCCTTTCTCAGCGCACGTCGCGGTCACGCGAGCGGCCATCGCGGGCGCGCACGTCGGTGGTCGTCGGAGCCACCGGAATCACCGACGACTGGGTCGGCGCGGTGCCGGCCACGTTGGGGTTGGCAGCATCGACAGGGGTGGCTGCGGCATTGCCGCTTTGCTGCATCAGCTTGTCGAGCGGCAGATACAGCAGGTTGGAGCCCTGCTTGCTGTCGACCAGCACCTTGGTCGTGCTGGCGTAGATCTGCTGCATGGCATCGGTGTACATGCGGTCGCGCGTCACCTGCGGTGCCTTCTGGTACTCGGCCAGCACCGAGCTGAAGCGCCCGGCATCACCCTGCGCCTGCGCCACGATCCGCGCCTTGTAGGCCTCGGACTCTTCCTTCAGGCGTGACGATGTACCGGTGGCCAGCGGCACGACGTTGTTGGCATAGGCCTCTGCGTCGTTCTTGGCGCGCTCGCGCTCCTGACCGGCCTTGAGCACATCGTCGAATGCGGCCTGCACCTGCTCGGGCGGACGCACACCGCCCTGCTGCAGATTGATGCCGACGACTTCGACACCGACCTTGTAGCGGTCGAGGATGGTCTGCATCAGCGCGCGCACGCGGGGCGCGATCTGGTCGCGCTCTTCAGCGAGCGCTGCGTCCATCTTCATCTTGCCGACCACTTCGCGCACGGAGCTTTCAGCCACCTGCACGATGGTCTCCGCGGGCGACTTGCTCTCGTAGAGCCAGGCGCGCGCATCGCTCAGGCGGTACTGCACGGCAAACTTGATTTCGACGATGTTCTCGTCTTCGGTCAGCATGGCCGATTCGCGCAGGCCGGTGGAACGCACGATGGCGTCGCGGCCCACGTCGGTGGAGCGGATCTGCGTCGTCACCACCACTTCGTGGCGCTGGATGGGGTACGGAAGGCGCCAGTTGAAGCCGGCATTCACCGTCGACTTGTAGCGTCCGAACTGCGTGATGACGGCCTGCTGGCCTTCGTTCACGATGAAGAAGCCCGTGCCCAGCCAGATCAGGACCGCCACGATGGCCACGAGGCCGATGCCGAAGCCGGCGTTCTTCATGTCGGGCTTGTAGCCGTTGCCGCCACCGCCGCTGCCGTTCGGGCGATTGCCGCCGCCCTTGCCGCCACCGAAGAAACCGCCGAGCTTGCGATTGAGGTCGCGCCAGAGTTCGTCGAGGTCGGGCGGGCCCTGGTTCGGGCCCTGGCCGCGCGGGCGGTTGCCGTTGTTGTTCTGGTTGCCGCTCGAAGGCGGCGGGATCGGGGCGCCGGGGGGATCGGCATCGGGCGGGCGGTTGCCGGCCGGGCGATCGCCGTTGGAGGACGGCTCGTCGCCGCGACCCCACCGGCCATCGTTCAGGTTGAACATGCCCAGAAACCCTCTCCGCGCTGGCTTTGCATTCATTCGCTTCGTTCTCGTGTCAGTGGCGGGATTGTGCCCAATCAAGGGGCGGCATCGTGCAATTCAGCGTCCGCCTCAGGGGTCATCGTATCGACGACGGACCCCGACTGCCGGGCCAGTTCGGCTCGCAGCAACGGCAGGCCCTCGCCGGTCCTGGCGCTGAGGAAGATGCGGGGAACCTGCACGCCGTCGATTTCCATCTCGTCCTGCAGATGCAGCGGATGTTGCGCGCTTTCAAGGGCGTCGAGCTTGTTGAACACCAGCAGTTGCGGCACGTCCCCTGCACCGATGTCCTGCAGCACCGACTGGACCTCGGCCATCTGCTCCGGGTAGTGCGGATTGGAGGCGTCGATCACGTGCAAAAGCAGGTCGGCATCGACCGCCTCTTGCAAGGTGGCTTTGAACGCATCGACCAGACCGTGCGGCAAGTCGCGAATGAAGCCCACCGTGTCGGAAATCGACACCTGCCGGCGCGCATCGCCCAGGTAGAGATTGCGGGTGGTGGTGTCGAGCGTGGCGAACAACTGGTCGGCCGCATAGGCGCGGGCCTTGACCATCGCATTGAAGATCGACGACTTGCCGGCGTTGGTGTAGCCGACGAGCGACATGTTGAAGGTCTCGCGGCGCTCGCGCTGGCGACGTTGCGTGCTGCGCTGCTTCTGCACCTTGGCGAGACGCTCACGCGTGCGCTTGATCGACTCGTTGATCATGCGGCGATCGAGCTCGATCTGCTTTTCGCCGGGGCCGCCGCGCACACCTGCACCGCCGGTCTGGCGCTCCAAGTGGGACCAGCGACGAACCAGCCGCGTGCTCAGGTACTGCAGGCGAGCCAGTTCGACCTGCAACTTGCCCTCATGCGAGCGGGCGCGTTGGGCGAATATCTCGAGGATGAGGAAGGTACGGTCGTAGACCGCGACATCGAGCTGGCGTTCGAGATTGCGCTGCTGCGCAGGACTCAAGGACTGGTCGAAGATGACCTCGCTCGCCCGGTACATGGCGGCGAGCTCCTTGATCTCTTCGGCCTTGCCGCTCCCCACGAAAAGCGCCGCATCAGGCGCCTTGCGCTTGCAGGCCAGGCGGGCGACAGGCGTCAGGCCCGCGGTCTGCGCGAGCAGACCGAGTTCTTCGAGCTCGCTGTCGAAATGAGGCAGCCCGAAATCGACGCCGACGAGAACGGCGGCGCCTTCCTGGCGGGGGATCGAATCAGACAAGCGGAATCAGAATATGGAAAAAGCGCGGCGGGGTTGCCGCCGCGCTCCGCGCGATCAGGCGGCGGCGTCGTCGTTCTCGTTGGCCGAGAAGTTGACGGCACGACCCGGCACGATGGTGGAAATGGCGTGCTTGTAGACCATTTGCGTCACTGTATTGCGAAGCAACACGACGTATTGATCGAAGGACTCGATCTGGCCTTGCAGCTTGATGCCGTTCACCAAATAAATGGAAACCGGCACATGCTCGCGACGCAAGGTGTTCAGAAACGGGTCTTGCAGAAGTTGCCCTTTATTGCTCACGATATTCTCCGTGTTCAAGAGTAGTTGTTGGAGAGATGACCTTAACACAGGGTTTCTGCGCCGCAGCAATCGGGGCCAAAAGCCTTGAGAAAATAACGGTTCTCAAAAGGCGGAACTTCCACTCCTGCTGCAACTCATCGGCTGCCATCAGCAGCCAAGCACCCTCAGTTGTCCTTGTCGACAAACGGATTCTGCGAGCTTTTGAACTGGATCCGCAAGGGCGTGCCCACGAGATCGAATTCCTTGCGAAAACGCCCTTCCAGGAACCGCTTGTAAGCATCGGTCACGTGCTCGAGCGAATTGCCGTGGATGATGATCACCGGCGGATTCATGCCGCCCTGGTGCGCATAGCGCAGCTTGGGCCGGAACATGCCGCCGCGCTGGGGTGCCTGGAATTGAACCGCCTCCAGCAACAGGCGCGTCAGCACCGGCGTCGACATCTTGCGCGTGGCCGACTTGTGAGCCTGCGCAATCGCCTGCCACACCGGACCGAGGCCCTGGCGCTTGATGGCCGAGATGAAATGCAATGACGCGAACTTGAGGAACGGCAACCGCGTTTCAATTTGCCGCTGGATCTGCTCGCGCTGGTAGCTGTCGACGGCATCCCATTTGTTGATGGCGATCACCACCGCGCGACCGCTTTCAAGAATGTAGCCGGCGATGTGTGCATCCTGATCGGTCACACCTTGCGTTGCATCGAGCAGCAGCAGCACGACATTGGCCGATTCGATGGCCTGCAGCGTCTTGACCACCGAGAACTTCTCGATCGCTTCGAACACCCTGCCCTTGCGGCGCAGGCCGGCGGTGTCGATCAGCTCGAAACGCTGGCCGTTTCGCTCGAAGGGCACGGAGATGGCGTCACGCGTCGTACCGGGCATGTCGAAGGCCACCAGGCGCTCTTCGCCCAGCCAGGTGTTGATCAGCGTGGACTTGCCGACGTTGGGCCGGCCGGCAACCGCCAGCTTGATCGGCTTGTTGACGTCGTCTTCATCTTCCTCGTCGTCCGGGTCGGCCAGGTTCAGCGGCGCGAGCGCCAGCTCGACGAGGTCGCGCATGCCCTGCCCGTGCGCCGCCGACACGCCATGCACGTCGCCGAAGCCCAGCTCGTAGAAGTCGACCAGCTTGGTGCCGTCGTGCATGCCTTCGGCCTTGTTGGCGGCCAGCACGCAGGGCTTGCCCAGCCGGCGCAGCTCGTTGGCGATGTCGTGGTCTTGAGCCGAGAGGCCTTCGCGGGCATCGACCACGAAGATCACGACGTCGGCCTCGGCCACGGCCTGCCGCGTCTGCTTGGCCATTTCCTTGTAAATGCCGCTGCCGGCGTCGGGCTCGAAGCCGCCGGTGTCGATCACGATGAACTCGTGCTTGCCCAGGCGACCGTTGCCGTAGTGGCGGTCGCGCGTGAGGCCGGCGAAGTCGGCGACGATGGCGTCGCGCGTCTGGGTCAGGCGATTGAAGAGCGTCGACTTGCCGACGTTGGGACGGCCGACCAGGGCCACGACCGGCTTCATGGCCGGCCTTTCGAGGGCGCGGTTTTCATGGTCGGGCCTTGGAAGTGAGAGAAAGAGAAGAAATGATTATTCAGGGCGGTAGCCGAACACGCCGCCCTTGGCAGTCACGACGACCACCGTGTTGCCTGCCAGAACAGGGGTCACGGTGATGGCCGAACCGTCGGGCGTGACGCGGTTGAGCAGCGCACCGTCTTCACGCGACACGAAGTGCAGCGTACCGGTGCTCTCGCCGATGATCAGCGAGCGGCCCACGGCCAGCGGCGCGGTCAGATCGCGGTTCTTCAGGCGGCTCATCTGCCAGGCGCGTTCACCGTCGGCACGACGCCAGGCGGTGACGCTGCCGTCGGATTCAGTGCCGTAGAGAAAACGCTCGTCGCCGCTCACGCCGTCGGCGCCCGAGGCCGGCTTGCTCCAGAGCAGCTGGCCGCGCAGGGTGTCGACGCAGCCGACGCTGGCGTAATAGGCGCGCGCGCAGACCGTGTCGCCATAGCGGCTCACGCTGCCGGTCAGGTCGACCAGACGTTCCACGTCGTTCGTGCCGCGCGGAGCGGCGATGGGGGCTTCCCAGCGCGAGCTGCCGTTGCCCGGGTTCATGCCGACCAGACGGCCACCCAGACCCGCAACCAGCGTATCGCCCACCGCGATCAGCACACCCGACTTGCGCAGCACGAGGTTCTCACCCGGGCGCTGCTGCTGCCACAGGCGACGGCCACTCTGGCCATCCCAGGCGCTGACGCTGCGGTCGGCGGTCTGCACGAAGACGCGGCGGCCGGCCACCAACGGCGCGGTGAAGGCCTGGGCCGACAGGCGCTGCTTCCACAGCACCTTGCCGTTTTCGATGGCGACCACTTCATTGTTGGTGGTGACCACGGCCGTCAGCGAACCGTCGCTGCCAACGCCTGCCGCGAGCGGCGCGCCGGCGCTGGCGCGCCAGGTCTCGCGACCAGCGCGGGCGTCGATGGCGACCACGGTGCCGTCGCTGCCTGCCACGGTCACGATGTCGCCACTGACATCGGCGGTGAGCGGGAATTCGACCCCTGGAATCCGCACGTTCCAGGCCTGGCGCACGCCCATCAGGGACGGGTTGGCCGGCAACTCGGCGGGCTTCGGCTTGCCGGAGCCCGAGCAGGCAGCCAGCAGCGCTACCAGAACAAGAGCAGAACCCGCGCGCAGGGCGGTCGATTCAGGCTTGAAACGCTTGAAATTCATGGGAGGTGTGCGATCAGGAGTTCTTGGGGACGGCGGGCGTCACGGTGACGGTCGGCGCCAGGGTCTTCGGGTCGACACCGACCGCGTTGAGCTTGATCTCGACCAGCCGGCGGTAGTCCGAGCCGGCACCGAGGCCGGTCCAGGCCTTGCGGTACTCGGCCTGTGCCTCGTCACGCTTGCCCTGCGCCATGTAGATGTCGCCCTTGCGGTCGGCCACCAGCGGTTCGAATTCAGTGGGCACCTTGCCGTCGAGTTGCTTGAGCGCTTCGTCGTAGGACTTGGCATCGAGCAGTTCCGCCGCGAGCCGCAGCTTCGCGATGGCCTGGTAGCCCGGGTCGACTGCGTTCTGTGCCACCCAGCCCAGCGCTTCGCGCGAGCCGTCGACGTTGCCCTTGTCGAACAGGGTCTTGGCGACCAGCAGGCCGGCCTGTTGCGCGTAGGCGGTGCCCGCGAAACGATCCTTCATGTCGGTCATCACGCGCCGGATGCGCTCGACGTCACCAGATTGGGTGCTGCGCTCGACCTCGTCATAGAGGGCCGCTGCCTGGCCAGCCTTGGTGCGCTGGTAGTACTGCCATCCATTCCAGGCCACGAAGGCGCCGGCGACGAGCAGCACGACCCAGGTGATCAGGGTGCCGTAGGTGTTCCAGAAATGCTTGAGCTGGTCGAGCTGTTCCTGTTCTTCGAGGTCGAGATGGGTGGCCATGCGCTGTCAGAGGTTGGGAGCCGGCGATTGTAGGGTGGCGGCCCAGGTGGTCACTTCAGCAAGTGAACGGGCGGACTGCGCGACGCTGGCGTCACGCAAGGCCTTGAGAGTCACTTCACCGCGTGCGAGTTCATCGGCGCCGAAGATCAGGGCGTAGGCGGCGCCGCTGGCGTCCGCCTTGCGCATCTGCGCCTTGAAGCTCGCAAGGCCGTCGACGGTGCTGGCGTGCATCTGCACGCGCACGCCGGTTTCGCGCAATTGCTGCAAGGCGCGCAGCACGACGGGCATCGACGCAGCGTCGGGTACGACGGCATAGGCATCGGGCACCGGCGCGGGTACTTCGGCGCCCTGCTCCTTCAGCAGGTCGAGCACACGCTCGACGCCGATGGCCCAGCCCACGGCGGGCGCCGGCTTGCCGCCGATCTGCGCGATCAGGTCGTCATAGCGGCCACCGGCGCACACCGTGCCCTGCGCACCGAGACGGTCGGTCACGAACTCGAACACCGTGAGGTTGTAGTAGTCGAGCCCGCGCACAAGGCGCGGATTGATCGTGAAAGCGATGTCGTTGGCCTTGAGGATGGCCTGCAGTCCCTCGAAGTGCGCCAGGGATTCGGCACCCAGGAAATCGATCAGCTTCGGCGCCGACTCGACGACGTCCTTCATCGCCGGATTTTTCGTATCCAGGATGCGTAGCGGATTGCTGTGCAACCGTCGCTTGCCATCCTCGTCGAGCTTGTCGGCGTGCTGCTCGAAGTGGGCGATGAGCTGGGCGCGGTGCAGTGCGCGCTCGGCCGGCTGGCCGAGGCTGTTGAGCTCCAGGCGCACATCGGTCAGCCCGATGGCCTTCCACAGCGCGGTGGCCAGTAGGATCAACTCGGCATCGACGTCCGGGCCAGCGAAGCCGAGCGCCTCGGCGCCGATCTGGTGGAACTGGCGGAAACGCCCACGCTGCGGCTTTTCGCGGCGGAACATCGGTCCCGTGTACCAGAGGCGCTTGGGGCCTTCGTAGAGCATGTTGTGCTCGATCACGGCGCGCACGAGGCCGGCCGTGTTCTCCGGCCGCATCGCCAAATGCTCGGCCTGCCCATGCTTGTCCGATCGGTCCTCAAAGGCGTACATCTCCTTCTCGACGATGTCCGTCACCTCGCCGATGCCGCGCACGAACAACGCCGTGTGCTCCAGGATCGGGGTGCGGACGTTGCGGTACGCAAAGCGCCCCATCAGGTCGCGCACGATGGCTTCGAGCCACTCCCAGCGCGCCGATTCGGGCGGCAATATGTCGTTCATGCCTTTGACGGCATTCAGTTTTTCAGCCATGAGTCTGCGGAGGTGTCAGGCCAGGGCAGCGTGCTCGCTGCCGAAGCGCTTTTCGATGTAGGTTTCGACGAGCTGGTGAAACTCGTGGGCGATATTGTCGCCGCGCAGTGTGAGGGCCTTTTCGCCGTCGATGAAGACCGGGGCGGCCGGCGCTTCGCCGGTACCGGGAAGGCTGATGCCGATGTCGGCGTGCTTGCTCTCGCCGGGGCCGTTGACGATGCAGCCCATGACGGCCACCTTCAGCGTCTCGACGCCCGGGTACTTGTTGCGCCAGACCGGCATCTGCTGGCGCAGGTAGTCGTCGATCTGCTTGGCAAGCTCCTGGAACGTGGTGCTCGTAGTGCGGCCACAGCCTGGGCAGGCGGTGACGCTCGGCACGAACACACGCAGGCCCAGGGCCTGCAGGATTTCATTGGCGATCACCACTTCCTGCGTGCGCGACTCGCCCGGCTGCGGCGTGAGCGACACGCGAATCGTGTCGCCGATGCCCTCCTGCAGCAGGATCGACAGCGCCGTGGCCGACGCCACCGTGCCCTTGGTGCCCATGCCGGCTTCGGTCAGACCCAGGTGCAGCGGGTTGTCGCAGCGCCGCGCGAGTTCGCGGTAGACCGAGATCAGGTCCTGCACGCCGCTCACCTTGCACGACAGGATGACCTGGTTGCCGGCCATGCCCATCGATTCGGCCAGCTTGGCGGATTCGATGGCCGAGGTAATCAGCGCCTCGTACATCACCTGCTTGGCGTCCCAAGGGGTGGCACGCTGGCTGTTGGTGTCCATCAGGCTGGCGAGCAGTTCCTGATCGAGGCTGCCCCAGTTCACGCCGATGCGCACCGGCTTGTTCCAGCGCATGGCAGCGTCGATCATCTGGCCGAACTGCTTGTCCTTCTTGTCGCCCTTGCCCACGTTGCCGGGGTTGATGCGGTACTTGCTCAGCGCCTCGGCGCAAGCCGGATAGTCGGTGAGCAGGCGGTGACCGTTGTAGTGGAAATCGCCGATCAGCGGCACGTCGATGCCCATGCGGTCGAGTTGCTCGCGGATGTACGGCACCTGCGCGGCGGCTTCGGGCGTGTTGACCGTGATGCGGACCATCTCGGAACCCGCAATGGCGAGTTCCTTGACCTGGATCGCGGTGCCGATGGCATCGACCGTGTCGGTGTTGGTCATCGACTGCACGCGCGTGGGCGCGTCGCCCCCCACCGTGACCGTGCGCGGTCCCCAGACCACGCTGGCCTGGCGCGAGCGCCGCGCCTTGGGCGCGGCCGATTCGATGGGTTGGGGAGTGCAGTCGGTCACGATTTCACCTCGAAACGCGCCACGCCGCCTCCGCGGGTGACAGGCTTCAGATCGTAGGGCTTTCCGTTCACCTGCACATCGACCGCAGATGCACGCCCCACCACCACGGACAGCGGCAGCGTGCCCGACAGCCCAACCGTCTCGCCCACCTGCAGACTACGGCGCAGCAACTGCTTGCCGCCGGCCTCGGTGACGGTGATCCAGCATTCCTCGCGCGCCACGAAGACGAGCTGCTGGCTGCTGGCGGTGCTGGTGCTGGCCACGGCCGCCATGGGTGCGGAGGCCGGAGCCGCCGGCACGGGCGCCACGGCGCCAACGACCGGTGCGGCGGTGACCGGACCGGTCGGCGCCACGGCCTGTGTTGGCACAGGCTCGGAAACGCCAGCCGGATCGGCGGGCGGCATGGTCTCCGCGTCGTTCTTTGCAGTCAGCCGCGTGACGGAGGCGCCGATCTGGTCGAACGCCGATTGCGGCATCCAGAACAGCACGCCGGCGCCGATCAGCAGCAGGACCACGACCGTCAACAGCGCGCGCGACGGCAGGCCGCCAGAGCGTCCCCCATTCCAGCGCGGCGTGTCGGAGACCACGCGGGCGCTCAGCGTGCGATTGGTTTCGGCCAACGGTGCGCGTTGTGCGCCCGGCAACTTGGCGAGCACGGGCGCCGGATCGATGCGCAGCGCGCGGCAGACGCTGCTGGCCAGGGCCCGGGCGAACACGGGGTCGGGCAGCGAAGCGATGTCGTCGGCCTCGAGCGCGAGCAGCTTCTGCGGCGGCACCTTGAGCGCAGCGGCCACCATCTCGATGTGCAGCCCGTGCGCTTCACGCGCCTCGCGCAGCATGTCGCCGGCCGTCTTGTGCGCGACGTCGCCCTCTGCCAGCGGCAGCGCCGCGGACGTCCCGAACTCCGAAACCCGTTCAGTCATTGAAATTCCCGCGCTCGTACGCCAGTGCCTCCCGCGATTGAGGGAAACGTCGTTGCAGTTGACCGCCCAGCTGCGCGACAGCCTCGCGGTTATTGAGCTTCCGTTCGATCTTGATGCCGAGCCAGAGCGTCTCGGCATTGGCCGACGGGCTGTTGTTGACACGGCGGATATAGAACTGCGCGCGCGACCATTCTTCGCGCTGCGCCAGCACCGACGCCAGGTTGAAGCCGATCACCGGATTGCCGGCGTCGAGTTCGTAAGCCTGCGTCAGGCTGCGTTCGGCCTGCTGGCGCTGGCCCGCCTTGAGTTCGCAGACCCCCTGGGTCATGAGCGTCTTGGCGCGATCGGCATAGCTGGGCACTGCCAGCGCCGCGGCAAACTGCTGCGCGGCGTCGCCGTAGCGGTTCTGCTGGCACAGCAGCCAGCCATAGTTGTGCCGCGTGTTGGCGTCGCGGGGGTTGATCGCGACCGCGCGCCGGAAGCTGTCTTCGGCCAGGCCAGCGTCGTCGAGCCGCATGTAGACTAGGCCGCGCAGGTTGTAGGCGTCGGCGTAGTTCGGATCGATGGACAAGACCTGCTTGATTTCCTCGAGGGCGACCGAGGTCTGCCCCTGTTCGAAGTAGCCCGCGGCCAGTTCCATCCGCAGGCGGGCGCGCCGACGGTTGTTTTCGTCCTGGTCGGTCACGACGGTGGTGCCGCTGTCGGCACCGCTGCCGACAAGCCCGGTGGTGGTGGTTCGCGTGTTGACGCAGCCCGCGAGAAGAAACGCCACGGCGACGCTCGCGATGCCTGCGCCCAGCACTCGCTGCACGCTCGCGGTCGTCGTCGGAAAGGCCATGCTCATTGCGTCAATGCTCCTGGGGAACGGTGGTCTTGGGGGTCTTGGCGCGCGCCGGGTGCAGGACGACGGGGCGCTCGGCCACCGCCGCACGACGCTGCGCCATGCGCTCGGCCGCGCGGGTGCGGTCCTTGACGTCGCCGGCGAGCTGCCCGCAGGCGGCGTCGATGTCGTCGCCGCGCGTCTTGCGCACGGTCGTCACGAGGCCCGCCTCGCTCAGCGCACGGGCAAAGGCCAGCACGCGCGGTTGCGGCGAGCGCAGCAGGCCCGACGCCGGAAACGGGTTGAACGGAATCAGGTTGAACTTGCACGAGACCCCATGGGTGCGCACGAGTTCGATCAGTTGCTGTGCGTGCTCAGGCTGGTCGTTGACCCCGTCGAGCATGCAGTATTCGAAGGTGATGAAGTCACGCGGCGCATGCGCGAGGTAGCGCTTGCAGGCCTCGAGCAGCTCGGCGATCGGGTACTTGCGATTGAGCGGCACGAGGTCGTCGCGCAGCGCATCGTTCGGCGCATGCAGCGAGACGGCCATGGCCACGGCGCAATCGGTGCCCAGGCGATCGATCATCGGCACCACGCCGGAAGTCGACACCGTGACACGGCGACGCGACAGCCCGTAGGCGTTGTCGTCGAGCATGGTGCGCAATGCGGGCACCAGCGCCGAGTAGTTCTGCAGCGGCTCGCCCATGCCCATCATCACCACGTTGGAGATGACGCGCTCGTCACGCTTCAGGTGCTTGCGCAGGAAGTGCTCTGCAAACCAGAACTGGGCGATGATTTCGCCCGTGGTGAGGTTGCGGCTGAAGCCCTGATGCCCGGTCGAGCAAAAGCGGCAGCCTACGGCGCAACCGGCCTGCGACGACACGCACAGCGTGCCGCGATCGTCTTCGGGGATGAACACGGCCTCGACCGCATCGCCGCCGCCGACGTCGAACAGCCACTTGATCGTGCCGTCCTTGGATTCATGCTGCGTGAGGACCGACAGGGCCTCCACGCGCGCGGTGGTCGCGAGCTTCTCGCGCAGCGACTTCGCCAGATCGGTCATCTGGGTGAAGTCGCTGGCGCCACGCTGGTGGATCCAGCGAAACAGCTGCGTGGCGCGGAATTTTTTCTCGCCGAGTTTTTCGCAGAACGCAGCCAACCCGTCGAGATCGAATTCGAGCAGATTGGCCGTGGTCATGAATTCAGGCGAGAAACGGCTTCAACGTGCGTAGACGTTGAGGCCGGCGAAGAAGAACGACACTTCGTTGGCAGCCGTTTCGGGCGCGTCCGAACCGTGCACGGCGTTGGCGTCGATGCTGTCGGCGAAGTCGGCGCGGATGGTGCCGGCGGCTGCCTTCTTCGGGTCCGTGGCGCCCATCAGGTCACGGTTCTTGGCAATGGCGTTTTCGCCTTCGAGCACTTGCACGAACACGGGGCCCGAGATCATGAACTCGACGAGGTCCTTGAAGAAGGGACGCTCCTTGTGCACCGAGTAGAACTGTTCGGCTTCGTTGCGCGACAGGTGAACCAGCTTGGCAGCAACGATCTTGAGGCCGGCAGCCTCGAAGCGGGAAACGATCTTGCCGATGACGTTCTTGGCGACGGCGTCGGGCTTGATGATGGAGAGGGTACGTTCGATAGCCATTGAAATGCTTCCTGAGCTTTGATTTTGAAGTGTTTTGTCACAACTGCAACGAGATTGTTTCGTGGCACGTCGACAAAGCCTCTGATTTTAACCGGCGCGACCTTCGGGATTGGTGAAAACCCCGCGAAAGGCCGCGCTGAGGCGGCTGGTTTTCAGCGTCCGCGACGGCGTCCGCCGCCACCACCGCCAAAACCTCCACCGCCACCTTGCGAGCCGCCACCACCGCCGCGACGCCCTGGGCCACCGCGTTGTTCCTTGCGCTGGCGCGAGAAACTGTCGGCGCCGATGTAACCGAGCGAGGTCTTCATCGGATCGGGTTGGTTCGCACCGCCACCACCGCCTCCCGCCGATCGGTTGCCTCCGCCCTGCCCCTGGCCACCCTGACGATTGCCAGGACCCGCATTGCCGCGGCGCCCCTGTTGCTGCGGACCGCCGTTGCCGCCGCCCCGGTTGGGGCCGCGTCCACCGCGCTCGCCACGCGGCGAGCGTCCATCGCCCAGCGGGCTCGGGATCGGCGCTTCGCGACCCTCGCCGCGCGCTTCACGCGGCTGGCCGCCGCCCATGCCGCCATTGTTGTTGGCGTTGCGGTTGTTGTTGCCACGGCGCTTCTTGTTCCGACCGTTGCGACCACCGCCCTCCGGACCGCCCGGACCACGCTGCTGCGGGCGCGCCTGCGCACCACCGGAAGCCTGGAACAGCGCCTGAATATCACGCTCGTCGAGCTCCATCCAGGCACCGCGCTTGAGACCGCGCGGCAACACCATCGCGCCGTAGCGGATGCGGATCAGCCGGCTGACCGCATGGCCCACCGACTCGAACAGGCGACGCACCTCACGGTTGCGCCCCTCGGAAATGGTCACGCGGTACCAGCAGTTGGAGCCTTCACCACCACCGTCCTCGATGGTGCCGAACTGCGCCATGCCGTCGTCGAGGCGCACGCCGTCGAGCAGCTTCTGCTTTTCTTCGCCGGTGAGCGCGCCCAGCACACGCACCGCGTACTCGCGCTCCAGACCGAAACGCGGGTGCATGAGCTGGTTGGCCAGATCGCCGGAGCTGCTGAACAGCAGCAGGCCTTCGGTGTTCAGGTCGAGCCGGCCGACCGACTGCCACTTGCCCTGGTGCAGGCGCGGCAGCTTGCGGAACACGGTGGGCCGGTTCTGCGGATCGTCGTGCGTGACGACCTCGCCCACGGGCTTGTGGTACGCGATCACGCGCGGCGGCGGCGGTGCGATGCGGTAGCGGATGGGCTTGCCGTTGATCTTGACCTGGTCGCCGAACTGGATGCGCTGGCCGATATGGGCCGGCTCGTTGTTGACCGAGATGCGCCCCTGCAGAATCAGTTGCTCCATCTCGAGGCGTGAACCGAGACCGGCCTGCGCCAGCACCTTGTGCAGCTTGGGCGAATCGGCTTCGGGCAGCAGCACGCGCTTGAGCGGCGGCACCTCGGGGCTCTCTTCGTCGGCGTCGAACTGGCCGGAAATGACGTCGGCAAAGCGAATGGGCTCGGGCGGCGGCGCGTTGCGCTGCTCGCGCTCGGCGGCGCGACGGGCGCGATCGAGGTCGTCCTCCTCTTCGTCGGGCTCGTCTTCCTCGTCGCCTTCGTCATCCGAGCTGTCGTCGTCTTGTACCGCCTGGGATGCTTGGGGGCGCTGGGTCTGCGCCGGTTCGTCCTCGGCAGCCGTCGCGGCTTCAGCAATCACGGGGGCCGCCTCGGACTCGACAGTCGCGGGAGCCTCCACAACGGGCGCGGCTTCCGGCGCGCCTTCCAGCTGCACGTCGGCAGCCGGCGCTTCGACCACCTTCTTCTTGCGAGGCGCGCGCGGCTTCTTCGGCGCCGCCTCGGCCTCGCTCTCTGCCGGCTCTACAGGCTCCGCTACAGATTCAATAGCAACTTCCGCCACCTTCTTGGGCGCGGCTGCCCGCTTCCGTTTCTTGACTTCGGGGTCGACCGGCAGCTTCGCTGCGTCGTCGGTGTCGGGTGAGCTCATGGGATTTTTCCGGGAGAAACGGCGTGGGGGTCGTGAGGGTCGGTCTCGTCCGCGGCGGGGGACGGAACATCGGATTCGGGTTCGGGCACATCGGCCACTTCGGGTTCGGCAGGCAACTCGCCGGTTGCCGGCTCGGGCGCCGGCGAGGCGCCATCTGCCGGCTCAGCGGCTTCATCACCCTCCGTGATCGCCACCACCTCTTCGGCGAACTCCGCCGCATCGGTCGAGACAACCTCGGCCAGTTCGGCGGACTCGGGTGTCACGTCGACCACGGCAAGCTCGGATTGCACGTCTGGCGGGGCTTCCGCGTCTGCAAATTCAGAAACGGCCTCTTGTGCGACGGCATCTTGCACCCCGTCGCCATCCATCGGCAGCCCCGGCTGGTCGCCCGAGGCCTGCTGCAATGCGTCGACCAGCGCCGCCTGCTGCGCAGGCGTTTCCACCAGAGGCAGCTGGTCGAGCGAAGCCAGGCCGAGGTCGTCGAGAAACTGGCGGGTGGTCGCATAGAGCGCGGGCCGGCCGACCGTCTCACGATGGCCGATCACCTCGACCCAGCCGCGGTCTTCGAGCTGTTTCAGGATCAGGGAGTTGATCGTGACGCCGCGAATGTCTTCCATGTCGCCGCGCGTGGCCGGCTGCCGGTAGGCAATGATGGCCAGCGTCTCGAGCGCGGCGCGCGTGTAGCGCGGCGGCTTCTCGGGGTGCAGGCGGTCGAGGTGGTCGCGCATCTCGGGCCGGCTCTGGAAACGCCAGCCACTGCCGACGCTCACCAGCTCCAGGCCGCGTTGCGCCCAGTCTTCCTGCAGTTCGAGCAACAGCACCTTGATGGTGTCCACGCCCAGCTCGTCGTCGAACAGCACGCGCATATCGCGCACCGGCAGCGGCTGGCTCGAACAGATCAAGGCGGTTTCGAGAATGCGCTTGGCATCCGCCGTATTCATGGTTCGCGTTATCCGGAAAAAGGCGCCCTGGCGACGCTTGTTCAGATGGATGGAAGGAGTAGGCGTTGCCGGCACGCGGCGAGTGCAACGCAAGGCCGGCATCGGTTGGCCGGCGCGGCCCTCGGGCCGTCAGGCGCGATTGTAGTCCAGCCCCCACGTCTGCAAAGCCTGCGCCAGATCGGGCGGCGGCGGCGAACGGAACTCCATGGGCTGCTGCGTGACGGGATGCACGAACGCCAGCCGGAACGCGTGCAGCGCCTGTCGCGTCAGGCCCGCCGCCGGCGCGCCGCCATAGAGCGCATCCCCCACCAGCGGATGGCCGATCGACGCCATATGCACGCGAATCTGATGGGTGCGGCCGGTTTCGAGTGTGCAGCGCACCACGCAGCCGTCGGTGTGGCTGTCGAGCCGCTCGATCAGCGTGCGCGCGGTCTTGCCTGCATGGCGCTCCAGGTCCACCACGGCCATGCGCAGCCGGTTGCGCGGATCGCGTCCGATCGGCGCATCGACCTGCCGGGCCGCAGAGCCCTCCCAGGCCTTGTGTCCCATCGCCAGATATTGCCGCTTCACGTCGCGCGCGGCGATCAGCGCCACCATGGCGTCCATCGCGGCACGAGTGCGCGCCACCACCATCAGGCCGCTGGTGTCGCGGTCCAGGCGGTGCACGATGCCCGCGCGCGGCAGCAGCACGGCCTTCGGATCGAGCGCCAGCAGGCCGTTCAGCAGCGTGCCGCTCCAGTGGCCCGGCGCCGGGTGCACCACGAGGCCGGCCGGCTTGTCGATGATCCGCAGGTGCTCGTCTTCATGCACCGTCACCAGGTCCATCGCCTCGGGCCGGAAGGCCTGGCTCTGGGGCGTGGGCCGCAGCTCGATGCGCCCCGACTGGCCCGCCCGCACCGTGGCAGAAACCTTGGTGAGCGTGCGCCCTTGCAACTCGACGGCGCCGGCCTCAATGAGTTGCTGAAGGTAACTGCGCGAGAACTCGGGGACCAGCGCAGCCAGCGCGCGGTCGAGTCGCTGGCCGTGCTGCGCCTGGTCGATGGCGAAGGGCCGCAGCTCGCTGGACTCCGCGGGATCGGCGCCCTCTTCAGGTTCGGCCGATTCCGGGGGATCGGCCAGGGGGTCGGTCGATATAATTGAGGGCAACTGTTTCACGAAAGCCGTATGTGATGTTTCGCGCCAAATTATCGGTCCCTGCCTGGATCGCGCTCAGCGCGGCGGCCCTTCTCGTCGCCGGCTGCGGCTCCACCACCAAGGAAGACAAGACCGCGAACTGGAGCCCCAACCGCATCTACTCGGAAGCCAAGGACGAAGTCGGCTCCGGCGCCTACGACAAGGCGGTGCCGCTGTACGAAAAGCTCGAAGGCCGTGCCGCCGGCACGCCGCTGGCCCAGCAGGCCCAGCTCGAAAAGGCCTATGCCCAGCACAAGGCCGGCGAAAAGGCCAACGCCATCGCCACGCTCGACCGCTTCATGAAGCTGCACCCGGCCAGCCCGGCGTTCGACTACGCGCTCTACCTGAAGGGCGTGATCAACTTCAACGACGACCTGGGCATGTTCGCGTTCCTGACGCGCCAGGACCTGTCCGAGCGCGACCAGAAGGCCGCCAAGGAGTCGTTCGAATCCTTCCGCGAACTCGTGACGCGCTTCCCCGAGTCGCGCTATGCGCCCGACGCACGCCAGCGCATGAATTACATCGTGAACTCGCTCGCGCAGTACGAGGTTCACGTGGCGCGCTACTACTACTCGCGCGGCGCCTACCTGGCGGCTATCAACCGGGCGCAGATCGCGCTGGCCGACTACCGCGAAGTGCCGGCGCTCGAAGAAGCCCTGTACATCATGGTCAAGTCGTACGACGCGCTCGGCATGAAGGACCTGCGCGACGATGCGCAACGCGTGCTGACCACCAACTACCCGCAGAGCTCCTACCTGGCCAACGGCTTCAAGGGCAAGGACGACCCGTGGTGGAAGCTCTGGTAATCCAGACCCCACCTCCTTCAGCCACTTCGGTAGATATCAGCAGGGTTTCCTGAGCGCGTCGATCGCGCTCTCGAAATCCGCTTCGGTCTCCAGCCGGCGCATCGGCGGCAACGCCGCCAGCAGCCGCCGGCCATAGCCCATCGCCACGAGGCGCGTGTCGCAGATCGCGAGCACGCCGCTGTCGGATTCACGGCGAATGAGGCGCCCCGCCCCCTGTTTCAATGCCACGGCCGCTTCGGGCAGCGAGTAGTCGCTGAACGAGCTGCGCCCCTGGGCTTCGAGCCGCTGCGAGCGAGCCTCCACCAGCGGGTCGTTGGGCGGCGGGAACGGCAGCTTGTCGATCACCACGAACTGCAGTGCGTCGCCCGGCGCATCGAAGCCTTCCCAGAACGACGCCGACGCCACGAGCACGCAGCCGGCGCGACCGTTGCTTGCACCTTCGCGGAAGCGGTCCATGAGCACGCGCTTGGGCAGTTCTCCCTGCACCAGCACCTCCGGGCGCGCCTCGTTCTCGAGCAGCTCGAAATGCTGGCGCATTGCGTCGCCGATGGTGCGCAGCGCGCGCAGCGTGGTGGTCAGTACCAGCGTGCGCCCGCCGAGTTCGGCGGCGCCATGCGCGGCCAGCTTGGCCACCTGCTGGCTGTGCGAAGGATCGTTGGGTTTCGGAAAAGCCCGCGGCACATAGATCGCCGCCTGCGAGGCGTAGTCGAACGGGCTCTGCACGCGCAGCACCTCGGCGTCCCGCAGGCCGCAGGGCTCGGTGAACCAGCGCAGCGTCGGGTCGTCGCCCAGCGTGGCGGAGGTGAAGACCCAGGCGCGGCGGCTGTCGTCTTCCGGCGGCGGAACGGCGCCGTGCTCGGGGTCCTCCTCGTCGTCGCCATAAGGATCTGGCTCGGCGGATTCAACCGGCTCGGCCAGCTTGAGCACCCGCTTGCGCATCGCATCGGCGATGTCGAGCGGCGATTCGATCAGGCGCAGCTGCGTGCCCACGTCAACCCAGCGCACCGAATCGATCTCGCACGGCTGCGCAAAACGCGCGGTGCGCTTGGCCAGCTGACGCGCGCGCTCGTGCAGGCGCACGAAGTCGGGCGAGATCTCGCTCACCGTGTCCAGCCCGTCGGCCGCCTGCACAAAGGCGTCCTGCAGATCGTCCAACGCACCCTGCCAGGCCTCCGGGTTCACGCCTTCGGGCGCGGGCCCGAGCCAGCGCAGCTTGGCGCCCGGCCATTGCTTGCCGACCACGAGTCGCAACTCGCGCGCTGCGCGCTCGACCGCCGCTACCAGCTGCTGCCAGTCGACCAGCCCGCGCGCATGCTGCAGGCCCGCGCCGAGCATGTCGCGCGCGAAGTCGAGCGCCTGCCCGCTGCCGAGCTGCGCGCCCAGGAACTGCACGCCGGTTTCGTTGAGCTGATGCGCTTCATCGAACACGACGACGTTCACAGTCGGCAGCAGCTCGGCCATGCCGGTCTCGCGCACCGCGAGGTCTGCAAAGAACAGGTGGTGATTGATGACGACGATGTCGGCCGCCAGCGCCTCGCGCCGCGCCAGGTTGACGTGGCAGGCCTTGAACTGCGGGCATTGCGCGCCCAGGCAGTTCTCGCGCGTGGAGGTGATCAGCGGGATCAACGGTGAACGCTCGTCGAGTCCCGGCAGTTCGGCGAGGTCGCCGGTGCGCGTGGCCTTGGACCATTGCTCGATCTTCGCCAGCGTGCGCAGGCTGCCGCGCTCGGGCAGCGAGGCGTCGTGGCGCGCCATGTCGAGCCGATGCAGGCACAGGTAGCTGCCCCGCCCTTTCAGCAGCGCCGTGCGCACCGGCAGCGCGAAGGCCTCGACCAGCCGCGGCAGGTCGCGACCGAACAGCTGGTCTTGCAGGGTCTTGGTGGCGGTCGAGAGCAGCACGCGCTCGCCACTCAGCAATGCCGGCACGAGGTACGAGAAGGTCTTGCCCACGCCCGTGCCGGCCTCGACCACGAGCATGCCGCCGCCTGCGATGGTGCGGGCCACGGCCATCGCCATCTCGGTCTGGCCGCCGCGCTCGCGGAACTGCTCCGCGGCCTGCGACAGCACCCCGTCCTGCGCGAACGCGTCGCGCACCTGGTTTTCGAGCGGCGACGTCACGCCGGCTCTTTCGGATCGAGCGCGTTTTCGACCTGCGCGATCTGGTCGCGCAGTGCGAGGCGGCGCTTTTTCAGGCGACGCATCAGCAATTCGTCCTGCGGTGCGCCGTCTTCCGAGAGCCGGTCGATGGTGGCATCCAGGTCGGCATGCGCGATGCGCAGCTCGATCAGCTGACGGGAAAGGGAATGAAGATTGGAGTCCAACGGTGGGGGTGCGCGTGCCGCATGGGGCCGCGCGTGTTCATTCGATAATACGTCCTGACACGAACCCCCGAGAAGACAGAAAGCGCGCCTTCGGCGCCCCAGCGCTCATGACCCAAGGCTTTCGACTCGCCGCCGCCACCGGCCTCCACAAGGGGGACCGCCCCTACCAGCAGGACCAGGTGCTGATGATGAGCCACCCGCGCACCCCCGGCTGCGTGCTCGGCGTCATCGCCGACGGCATGGGCGGGCGCAGCGGCGGGCGCAAGGCGTCCGACCAGGTCCTGATGACCGCGCGCCAGCTCTTCACCCGCTACAACCCCGAGCGCGACGACCCCGCCGTCGTGCTGCGCCAGTTGCTCGAAGACGCTCACACGGTGATCAAGCTCACCGCGCTGTCGAGCGAGCAGGAGCCGCACAGCACGCTGGCCGCCTTCCTGATGAACCCGAAAGGCGACTGCGCCTGGATTCATGCAGGCGACTCGCGCATCTATCACTTCAACGACGGCCAGCTGGTCAAGCGCACTCGCGACCATTCATACGTACAGGCGCTGGTCGATCGCGGCCAGATCACCGAGGCCGAGGCCAACATCCATCCGCAGGGCAACATCCTGCTGGGTTGCCTGGGCATGACGACCACGCCACCGCCGGTCGATCCGCACCACATTCCCAAGCTTCAACCGGGCGATCTGCTGATGGCATGCAGCGACGGGCTCTGGCACTACTTCTCGCCAGAGGAGTTGGCCAGCGTGCTGTACGCGCAGCCGCCGCGCGATGCGGTGGAAATCCTGGTGGGAGAAGCGCGCCGCCGCGCGCGCGGCACGGGCGACAACATCTCCATCGCCGTGCTCAAGCTCGAGCCGCTGCCCGCGGCGGCCTGAGCGCCCTTCTCTCAGGGCTCAGGGCGAAGAAGCCGCCGGTGCCGGCGGCAGCGGCGCGCCGCGCGGCTTGGTGCGCTCGGCGTTCTGGCGTTCGCGGCTGGCGCGGTGTTCGGCCGCCCGCCGCTGCTTTTCCTCGAAGCGCGTGGCCACGGCAGGCGCTTCGGCGCTGCGTTGCGCCGACTTGGCTTGCGCGTCGGCATGGGCCTTCTGCTTGTTCTCGAACTGGCGCTGGCGCTCCGCCGCATCGGCCGCCGTCGCGGCACGGCTCGCCGCATGGTCGGCGGCGCGCTGCTCGCGCGCCTTCTGGTCTTCTTGCGACTTCTCGCGCTGTTCGCGCGAATCCTGCGGGCGCTGGGTGGCGGCCTTCTGGTCGAGCTTCTGCAGCTCGGCCGCGCCGCTGCGCTGGCGCTGGATGTCGTTGATCGCGGTTTCCTGCCGCTTGATGTGGTCGGTTTCCTTGCGACGCCGGCTGCGGCTTTCGCGCAGGCAGTCCTCGACCGCGAACTTCTTGTAGCAGGCGGTGCGCTCCTTCGTGTAGCGCGACTCGATGGCCTCGCGCTCGGCCGCCAGGCGGCTGCGCTCGGCGTCGAGGTTGGCGCTGCCCGAGGCCGCGTTGGACTGGGCCCACAGCGGCAGGCTGGCCAACGCCAGGATCAGGGCAAGAGCGGTTTTCTTCATGTGAGTCGGGTATCGACGATACGGCGTTCAAGGGCGAGGAATTCGCTCGACTGCATTTCGGTGAGCCGGGACACCGTGCGCGGAAACTCGTGCGACAACGGGCCCTCGGTGTACAACGCTTCGGGCGGAACCTCGGCCGACATGATGAGCTTGCAGCGCCGGTCGTACAAGACGTCGACCAGCCAGGTGAAACGGCGTGCTTCCGAGGCCATGCGCACGGGCATGTGCGGCACGTCGGACAGCAGGATCGTGTGGAACTGGCTCGCGATCTCGAGGTAGTCGTTCTGCGAGCGCGGGCCGCCGCATAGCGTCTTGAAGTCGAACCACACCACGCCGCCGGCTTTGCGCAGTGCGCGGATCTCGCGCTGCTCGATGTGCAGGATCGGGCTTTCGTCCGCCGTCTCGGCCAGCTTGTCGAAGGCGTGGCGCATTTCCTTCTCGGCCGCCGCGTCGTTCGGCGTCAGGTACATGCGCAGCTGCTCCAGCGTGCGGCGCCGGTAGTCGGTGCCGTTGTCCACGCTCAGCACTTCGAGCTTCTGGTTCAGCAGCGCGATGGCGGGCAGGATGCGGTCACGATGCAGCCCGCCGGGGTACAGGTCGTCGGGCTTGAAATTCGAGGTGGTGACAAAACCCACGCCGTTGTCGAACAACGCCACGAGCAGCCGGTGCAGGATCATCGCGTCGGTGATGTCCGCAACGTGGAACTCGTCGAAGCAGATCAGCTTGTAGCGCTTGGAGATACGTAACCCCAGCTCGTCGAGCGGGTTCACGGTGCCCTGCAACTCGCGCAACTCGCGGTGCACCTCGCGCATGAACTCGTGGAAGTGCAGGCGCGTCTTGCGCCGCAACGGCACGGCGTTGAAGAACAGGTCCATCAGGAAGCTCTTGCCGCGCCCCACGCCGCCGTACATGTAGACGCCGCGTGGCAGCTCCGGCCGGTTGATGAGCTTCTTCAGCGCATTGGAGCGCCGGGCCTTGTACTCGCCCCACTCGGTGGCGCAGCGGTCGAGCGCCTCGACGGCCGCGAGCTGTGCGGGATCGCTCTTGAACCCGCGCGCTGCTAGTTCAGCCTCGTAAGCGGCCTTGACGGACATGTCGATATTGGAGATGAAGTGAAACGGCTTCGCCTGCGGCAAGCAGAGCGAAGCCTGTTCGGGAAACACCGCGGAACCGGCTTTGCCGGGCCGCAGGTGTTGCCCCCGTGAGGGGGGATGAGGCTACACGAAGTGAGCAAGCAACGGGGGGGTTAGAAATTCAGCGTGCGCTTGTCCACGGCCAGGGCCGCTTCCTTGGTGGCTTCCGACAGCGACGGGTGCGCATGGCAGATGCGCGCGATGTCTTCGGCGCTGGCCTTGAACTCCATCGCCACCACGGCTTCGGAGATCAGCTCGGAGGCTTGCGGGCCCACGATGTGCACGCCCAGGATCTCGTCGGTCGCGGCGTCGGCCAGGAACTTGACCATGCCGGTCGTATCGCCCAGCGCGCGTGCGCGGCCGTTCGCCAGGAACGGGAAGGTGCCGGCCTTGTAGGCGCGGCCTGCGGCCTTGAGCTGCTGCTCGGTCTGGCCGACCCATGCGATCTCGGGGCTGGTGTAGATCACCCAGGGCACGGTGTTGAAGTTCACGTGGCCGTGCTGGCCCGCGATGCGCTCCGCCACCGCCACGCCCTCTTCCTCGGCCTTGTGCGCCAGCATCGGACCGCGCACCACGTCGCCGATGGCCCAGACGTTGGGCAGGCTGGTCTTGCAGTCGTCGTCCACGGCAATGGCGCCGCGCTCGTCGAGCTTCAGGCCCACGGCTTCGGCGTTCAGGCCGATGGTGTTGGGCACGCGGCCGATCGAGACGATCAGCTTGTCGACTTCCAGCGTCTGGGCTTCGCCCTTGGCGTTGGTCCAGGCGACGCTCACGCCCTTCTTCGACGACTTGATCTCGCCGACCTTCACGCCAAGTTCGATCTTCAGCTTCTGCTTGTCGAAAGCCTTCTTGGCTTCCTTGGCGATCTGCTCGTCCACGGCGCCCAGGAAGGTCGGCAGTGCTTCGAGCACCGTGACCTCGGCACCGAGGCGGCGCCACACCGAGCCCATTTCGAGGCCGATGACGCCCGAGCCGATCAGGCCCAGCTTCTTCGGCACCGCGCCGATGCGCAGCGCGCCGTCGTTCGAGAGGATGTTTTCCTCGTCGAACGGCGTGCCCGGCAGCGCGCGGGCGTTGGAACCCGTGGCGACGATGATGTGCTTGCCGCTGATCGATTCTTCGGCGGCGCCTGCCACCTTGATCTCGTAGCCGGCTTCGTCCGCCTTCACGAACGAACCGCGACCGTGGAAGAAGCTGATCTTGTTCTTCTTGAACAGGTACAGGATGCCGTCGTTGTTCTGCTTCACGACCTGGTCCTTGCGGGCCAGCATCTTCTCCACGTCGAGGCCGAGGCCTTCGACCTTGATGCCGTGGTCCGCAAAGTGGTGACCGGCCTGCTCGAAGTGCTCCGACGATTGCAGCAGCGCCTTCGACGGGATGCAGCCGACGTTGGTGCAGGTGCCGCCCGGTGCGGGGCCGCCCTTGCCGTTCTTCCACTCGTCGATGCAGGCCACGTTGAAGCCGAGCTGAGCAGCGCGGATCGCCGCGATGTAGCCGCCAGGACCGCCGCCGATGACGACGACGTCGAATTGCTTGTTTGCCATCTGGTTCGTGCTCCCCGGATCAGATGTCGAACAGCAGGCGCGACGGGTCTTCCAGCGCGTCCTTCATGGCGACCAGGCCCAGCACGGCTTCGCGGCCGTCGATGATGCGGTGGTCGTAGCTCATGGCGAGGTAGTTCATCGGGCGGATGACGATCTGGCCGTTCTCGACCACGGCGCGGTCCTTGGTGGCGTGCACGCCCAGGATGGCCGACTGGGGCGGGTTGATGATCGGGGTCGAGAGCATCGAGCCGAAGGTGCCGCCGTTGGAGATCGAGAACGTGCCGCCGGTCATTTCTTCAATGCCCAGCTTGCCGTCCTGCGCCTTCTTGCCGTACTCGGCGATCTTCTTCTCGATGTCGGCGAAGCTCATCTGGTCGGCATTGCGCAAGATGGGCACCACCAGACCGCGCGGCGAACCGACGGCGATGCCGATGTCGAAGTAGCCGTGGTACAGGATGTCGTTGCCGTCGACCGAGGCATTGAGCACCGGGTACTTCTTCAGCGCATGCACCGCGGCCTTCACAAAGAAGGACATGAAGCCGAGCTTCACGCCGTGTTCCTTGGTGAACGCGTCCTGGAACTTCTTGCGCAGGTCCATGACCGGGGCCATGTTCACTTCGTTGAAGGTCGTGAGGATGGCGTTGGTCGATTGCGACTGGATCAGGCGCTCGGCGATGCGGGCGCGCAGGCGGCTCATCGGCACGCGCTGTTCCGGGCGCTCGCCCAGGTCAGGCGCGGCGGGTGCGGCGACCTGCTGCAGCGCGGGCTTGGCGGCCGGTGCCGCGATGGTGGCGGCAGGCTTGGCGCCGGCAGCCACTGCGCCGAGCACGTCGCCCTTGGTCACGCGGCCGTCCTTGCCGGTGCCGGCGACGTCGCTGGTCTTCAGGTTGTTGTCGGCCAGCAGCTTGGCGGCGGCGGGCATGGCCACGTCGGCCTTCGAGCCACCGGTGGCGGCTGCGGCGGCTGCCGGGGCAGGTGCTGCGGCGGCCGGTGCGGCTGCGGCGGGCGCTGCCGCCGGAGCGGCAGCCGATGCCTTGCCTTCGGTGTCGATCTTGGCGATCAGCTGGTCGGCCACCACGGTGGCGCCGTCGGGCTGAACGATTTCGGCCAGCACGCCGGCCGAGGGAGCCGGCACTTCGAGCACGACCTTGTCGGTTTCGATCTCGATCAGGATTTCATCGACGGCGACGGCTTCGCCGGCCTTCTTCTTCCAGGTGAGCATGGTGGCTTCAGCCACGGATTCGGAAAGCTGGGGGACTTTGACTTCTACGATAGACATTTGGAGTGAGCTCCGTTTTGTTCTTGAGGGTGTTCGTGTGAAAAGGGACGGTTCTTACTTGGTCAGCACGAAGCCCTTGAGCTTGCCAAATGCGCCATCGACCAGCGCCTTCTGCTGTTCCTGGTGCAGGTGCGAGTAGCCGACCGCAGGCGATGCCGAGGCGGCACGGCCGGAGTAGCCGAGCTTCTGGCCTTCCTGCATGTTTTCGTGGATGTAGTGCTGCACGAAGAACCAGGCGCCCTGGTTCTGCGGCTCGTCCTGGCACCAGACGATGTCCACGAGGTTGGGGTACTTCTTGACTTCGGCGGCGAAGGCCTTGTGCGGGAACGGATAGAGCTGCTCGACGCGGATGATCGCCACGTCGTCGTCGCCCTTCTCTTCACGCTTCTTGGCCAGGTCGTAGTAGACCTTGCCCGAGCAGGCGATCAGGCGCTTGACCTTCTCGGCCTTCAGACCCTTGCTGTCGGGAATGACCGTCTGGAAGCTGCCCTTGGTGAACTCGGACAGCGGCGAGGTCGCGTCCTTGTTGCGCAGCAGCGACTTGGGCGTGAGGATGATCAGCGGCTTGCGCAGGTTGCGCACCATCTGGCGGCGCAGGATGTGGAAGATCTGGCTGGCCGTGGTGGGCTGAACCACCTGCATGTTGGTGTCGGCGCTCAGCTGCATGAAGCGCTCCAGGCGTGCCGAGCTGTGCTCGGGGCCCTGGCCTTCGTAGCCGTGCGGCAGCATCATCGTGATGCCGTTGACGCGGCCCCACTTCACTTCGCCCGAGGCGATGAACTGGTCGATCACCACTTGCGCGCCGTTCACGAAGTCACCGAACTGGGCTTCCCAGATGACGAGCGTGTTGGGATCGTTCGAGGCGTAGCCGTATTCGAAGGCCAGCACGGCTTCTTCGGACAGGATCGAGTCGATGACGACGAACGGAGCCTGGTTCTCGGCCACGTTCTGCAGCGGCGTGTAGGTGCCGGTGTCGAACTTCTCGCGGTTCTGGTCGTGCAGCACGGCGTGGCGGTGCGTGAACGTGCCGCGACCCGAGTCTTCACCCGACAGGCGCACCGGGTAGCCGCTGGCCACCAGCGAGGCGAAGGCCATGTGCTCGCCCATGCCCCAGTCGACGTTGACGTCGCCGCGACCCATGGCGGCGCGGTCGTCCAGCACCTTCTTCACCAGCGGGTGCACCGTGAAGTTCTCCGGTGCCTTGGTGATGCGCTCGGCCAGACGCTTCCACTCGGCGGAGGGAATGGCGGTGTCGCCGGCGTCGGTCCACTTCTTGTTGAGGTACGGGCTCCAGTCGACGGCGTACTTGCTCTTGAAGTTGGTGAGCACGGGGTCGACGGTGTTCTTGCCTTCGTCGAAGGCGGCGCGCTGCGCCTTGACCATGTCGTCGCCGAGCGTGTCGCCCAGGCCTTGCGCAGCCAGCTTGTCGGCGTACAGCTTGCGCGTGCCGGGGTGGGCCGCGATCTTCTTGTACATCAGCGGCTGGGTGAGCGAAGGCGTGTCCTGCTCGTTGTGGCCCAGCTTGCGGAAGCAGATGATGTCGACGACCACGTCCTTCTGGAATTCCATGCGGAAGTCCAGCGCGAACTGGGTGGCGAGCACCACGGCTTCGGGGTCGTCGCCGTTCACGTGCAGCACCGGCGCCTCGATCATCTTGACGATGTCCGAGCAGTACAGCGTCGAGCGGCTGTCGCGCGGGTCGCTGGTGGTGAAGCCGATCTGGTTGTTGATGACGATGTGCACCGTGCCGCCGGTGGAGTAGCCACGGGTTTCGGCCAGCGCCAACGTTTCCATCACGACGCCCTGGCCTGCGAAGGCGGCGTCGCCGTGAACGATCACGGGCAGCACCTGCTTGCCCAGCGGATCGCCGCGGCGGTCCATGCGGGCGCGCACCGAGCCTTCGACCACGGGGTTCACGATTTCCAGGTGCGAGGGGTTGAACGCCAGGCTCAGGTGGACCGGGCCGCCGGGGGTGGTCACGTCCGAGCTGAAGCCCTGGTGGTACTTGACGTCACCGCTGGGCAGGTCTTCGGGGGCCGTGTGGTCGAACTCGGCGAACAGGTCGGCGGGCATCTTGCCCAGCGAGTTCACGAGCACGTTCAGGCGGCCGCGGTGGGCCATGCCGATCACGATTTCCTGCACACCCTTGGTGCCGGCCTGGTTGATCAGCTCGTCCATCGCGACGATGAAGCTCTCGCCGCCTTCGAGCGAGAAGCGCTTCTGGCCGACGTACTTGGTGTGCAGGAAGCGCTCCAGGCCTTCAGCGGCCGTCAGGCGGTTCAGCACATGCTTCTTCTGCTCGCCGCTGAGCTTGGGGTTGGTGCGGGCGCTTTCGAGCTTCTGCTGCCACCAGCGCTTGTGGTTCTGGTCGGTGGTGTACATGTACTCGGCACCCATCGTGCCGCAGTACGTTTCACGCAGGGCATTGAGCAGGTCGCGCAGCGACATGGCCTCTTTGCCGAAGAAGGTGTTGCTGGTGTTGAACACCGTCTCGAGGTCGGCGTCGGTGAAGCCGTAGAACGAGGGCTCGAGTTCCGGAATGGCGGGACGCTCGGCGCGCTTGAGCGGGTCGAGGTCGGCCCAGCGGGCGCCGACGTTGCGGTAGGCGGCAATCAGCTGCTGGACGGCGGTGCGCTTGCGGCCGAGCTCGGAGTCGGCGCCGCTGGCCTGCACGACCTTGGTCGTGCCCTGCTTTGCCAGTTCGGCGAAAGCGTTGATGACCGGTAGGTGGGGGACGTCGCGGGCGCTGGTGCCGTCGGCGGCGGGAACGTTCTGCAGGGCGTCGAAGTACGTGCGCCAGTTGTCAGGAACGCTGCCGGGGTTGGCGAGGTAGTTTTCGTACATCTCCTCGACATAGGGCGCATTGCCGCCGAAGAGGTACGTGTTGCCTTGATAGGCGGTATACGCCGTAGGCGTAGAGGAATCGCTCATGATCCGCTGACCTTCGCTTCCCTTGGGGAAGCACGAGTTGGTTAAGAAACCTTCCGCGACACGGCTGGACCGATTGGCGGATGCGACTGTGGCTGGGGAAGGGCCTGAGTACCTTGGCATTGTGCCACGTCAACCATATGACGGCTGAACGCTGCAGCGCAAGGCCCGCAACCCTACCCCGATTCGCGCCTGCGGTCAGGAGGCAGACAGTAACTGTTTGATCTGCTGCAGCGTGGCCGGATCGTCGATGGTGGTCAGGTCGCCCGGGTCGCGCTGTTCGCAGACGGCCTGGATGGCCCGGCGCAGCAGCTTGCCGCTGCGGGTCTTGGGCAGGCCGCTCACGAAGCGCACGCGCGCGGGCCGCGCCAGGGCGCCGAGCTGGTCGGCCACGACCTTCATGATCTCGCCCTCGAGCTTCAGCGCCGCGTCGGCGTCGGTCACGGCCAGGCCGTCCTTGGGCACGACGAAGGCCATCGCCACTTGGCCCTTGAGGTTGTCGGCCACGCCGACCACCGCCACCTCGGCCACGTTGGGGTGGCCCGAGATGCTCTCCTCGATCTCGCGCGTGCCCAGGCGGTGGCCGGCGACGTTGATCACGTCGTCGGTGCGGCCCAGGATGTAGAAATACCCGTCGGCGTCGCGGATGCCCCAGTCGAAGGTCGAATAGACCATCTTGCCCGGCACGCTCTTCCAGTAGGTGTTGACGAAGCGGGCGTCGTCCTTCCATACCGTCTGCATGAAGCCCGGCGGCGTCGGCCCCTCGACCACGACCACGCCCTTCTCGTTCGGCGCCGTCAGTTCCTCGCCGGTCGACTCGTGCAGGATCTTGATGCGGTAGCCGTACATCGGCACGCCGGGGCTGCCGAACTTGCTGGGCTTGGCTTCCACCCCGTTGGCGATGGTGATCATCGGCCAGCCCGATTCGGTCTGCCAGTAGTTGTCGATGATCGGCACGCCCAGGCCGTCGCTGATCCAGCGCGCGGTCGGCTCGTCCAGCGGCTCGCCGGCCAGGAACAGCGCGCGCAGGGTCGACAGGTCGTACTTCTTGAGCAGCACCGGGTCCTGCTTCTTGAGCACGCGCACGGCGGTGGGCGCGCTGAACATCACGGTCACCTTGTACTTCTCGACCAGCCGCCACCAGATGCCGCCGTCGGGCTGCTGATCGATCCCTTGCGTGGGCAGCCCCTCGTACATGATCGTCGCCATGCCGGCGATCAGCGGCCCGTAGACGATGTAGCTGTGGCCCACCACCCAGCCGATGTCGCTGGTCGAAAAATAGGTTTCGCCAGGACGCCCATCGAAGATGTGCTTCATGCTCGCGGCCAGTGCCACGGCGTAGCCGCCCACGTCGCGCTGCACGCCCTTGGGCTTGCCGGTGGTGCCGCTCGTATAGATGGTGTAGCTGATGTCGGTCGAGGCCAGCCAGGTGCAGGACACCTGCACATCCAGATGCTTTTGCCTCAGTTCGCCCGCCAGATGGTCGCGGCCGGAGACCAGATCCATCGCCGCCAGGCCGCGGTCGGTCAGCAATACGGCGTCAGGCTTGTGCTTCGACAGGCGGATCGCCTCGTCGAGCAGCGGCTTGTACGCGATGACCTTGCCACCGCGCGAGCCGGCGTCCGCGCTCACGACCACCTTGGGCTCGGCATCCTCGATGCGGGTGGCGAGCGAACCGCTGGCGAAGCCGCCGAACACCACGCAATGGATGGCACCGATGCGCGCGCAGGCCAGCATCGCGAAGGCGGCCTCGGGAATCATCGGCATGTAGATGAGCACGCGATCGCCCTTGCCCACGCCCAGTTCGACGAGGCTGGCGGCGGTGCGCTGCACCTCGGCGTGCAGCTCGGTGAAGCTGTAGCTTTTCTCGGTGCCGGTTTCGGTCGACACGAAGATCAGCGCCGGCTGGTCGCCCCGATCGGCAAGGTGCCGGTCGACCGCGTTGTGGCACAGGTTGGTCGTGCCGCCCACGAACCAGCGCGCGAACGGCGGCTGGCTGTCGTCGAGGATCTGCTGCGCGGGCGTGTGCCAGTCGATCAGCTTCGCCTGCTCGGCCCAGAAGGCCTCGGGCGCGTCGACGGACTGACGGTAGAACTCTTCATAGCGGCTCATCGGGATCTGTCTCCTGTTCTGGATTCCGTTCCGGACTCGGCGCCGAAACTGAATTCATAATTATGGAGGTCGATCTTGCGGGAAGCTGACAGTCGCGGCAATCCGGGCGGCGCCCGGTTGCAGGGCCGCCTCCCCTCACAGCAGCTCAGTGAATCAGCGGATCAGCGCCTGCAGGTCGCGGAACGCCGGATGCTCGGCCGTGCGCAGCCACTCGAAACCGACCATCTCGGTGGTCACGAGTTCGGCGCCCGCGCCAGCCAGCCGGTCGAAGGCTGCGTCGCGGTTGCGCTCGGTGCGCGAGCTGCAGGCGTCGGTGACGACCCAGACCTCGAACTCGTCCTCGAGCAGATCGAGCGCGGTCTGCAGCAGGCAGACATGGGCCTCGCAGCCAGCAATCACGATGGTGTTGCGCTCCTCGGCGGCGGCCTGGGGTTTCTGCAGGTGCTTGGGCAGACTGCGGGCGTTGCCCTGTGGCGCCGCCTTGGCGGGCGGGCGCAGCCATTCGCCGAGCCCCTCTTCCACGCCGCTGAAATGCATCTTGGCCAGCGTCTTGCGGCAGAAGGCGCGGATCTCGGGCAGGTTTTCGCCCAGCTTCGACGGGTTCTGCTCGGTACCCCAGACCGGCACGTCGACCCACTGCGCCATCTGGCCCAGGCGCGCCGCATTGCGGGCCGCCGCTTCGCCTTCGAAGATCGCCGGCATCAGCCGCGCCTGGTAATCGACCAGGACGAGTTGGGATTGCATGGCGTCGAGCAGCATGGACTTCTTCTTTCAGGTATCGGTTGAACTGGGCTGAACCGTACCACTGAAAAGATCGGGTCTTGGGGTCGATCGCTGCACCAGCTGCGCGAGGTAAGTCTTGAACAGCGCATCAACCGACTGCTTGAACATTCGGATGCGCCCTGTGTGCTGCATCAGCAGCAAGCCGACGCCGTGCGCGAACAGCGCCGTGTTCTCCTGCTGTGCGAGGTCTGCATCGAGGCCCAGGGCCAGCAGCGCCTCCTCGCAGGGGCGCAGCGCGTCGTAGAGGCAGTCGTTCAGTTCATGGTCGAGCGCGTGCGTCAGACCACGCGGACGCATGCCATGCACCAGATAGAAGCCGAGGTCGAGATCGCGCGGGTTCGCCGCGTAGAAGTCGAACCAGGCCTGGGCCCTCGCCGCCAAGGTCGTGTCAGGCCGATCTGGAGACACCTCCACCCCGGCCACGGCGGCCTGCAGGCGCAGCAACGACTCGTCGAGCAAGGCCGCATAGATCGCCTCCTTGCTCTCGAAATACGAGTAGATGGCGCCCGGCGTGTAGCCGGCCTTCTTCGCGATCTCGCGGATGCTCGCGCCCTCGATGCCGGCCTCCGCGAACACCGTGCGGGCGGCGTCGAGCACCAGGGCGCGGCGGGCGTCGGTGAGGGTCTGGCGGCGTTGAAGCTTGGCGTGCATGGGCGGGACTATAGCCCTCGATTCATTGGTCGATCAATTTTTCGAACGTTGATCTAAGAATTGAACAGTGTTTAAATATTTGTACGAAACGCCCCTACGAGCCTCTGGAGACAAACCCATGAACGCCCCGCCTTCCGACGCCCTCCTCATGTCCGGCGCCGACTACCGCGAATCGCTGCGCCGCTACACCCCGACCGTCTTCGTCGACGGCCGCCGCGTCGACTGCGTGGCCGACGAGCCCGCCTTCCAACCCGGCATCAACGCCATCGCCCTCACCTACGACCACGCGCTGAAGCCGGAATACGCCCCGCTCATGACCGCCGTGCAGCACACCAGCGGCAAGCGGGTGAACCGCCTCTCGCACATCAACACCAGTTCGGGCGACCTGCTCAACAAGCTCGAGGCTGTCCGGCTGGTGTGCCAGGAAACCGGCTGCGCCCAGCGCTACCTGACGCACGATGCGCTCAACGCCATCGCCCAGGTGTCGGCGCGCATCGACGACGCGCGCGGCAGCACCGAGCACACCGCCCGCTTTCACGCGTACCTGCACCGCATCCAGGACCAGGACCTGACGCTCGGCGTCGCCATGACCGACGCCAAGGGCGACCGCAGCCGCCGTCCGCACGAGCAGGCCAACGTCGACAGCTACCTGCACGTGGTCGAGCGCAACGCGCGGGGCATCGTCATCTCGGGCACCAAGGCCATCGTGACCGGCGCACCCTACGTGCATGAACTGCTGGTCATGCCCTGCCGCAACATGGGCCGCGAAGACGCCGACTTCGCCGTCTGCTGCGCCGTGCCGCTGGATGCGCCCGGCCTCACCATCGTCGCGCGGCCGGCCGGGCGGCCCGGCGAAAAGCTCGAGCATGGCGATGCGCTCTTCAGTCGCAAGTACGGCCAGAGCACCGGCGTGTGCATGTTCGACCGGGTGTTCGTGCCGTGGGAGCGCGTGTTCTACGCGGGTGAATGGGAACACTCGGGCCATCTGACCTACAGCTACGCCACGCACCATCGCCACAGCTGCATCGCCGCGCGCGCCGGCTTCGGCGACTTGCTGATCGGCGCCGGTGCGCTGATGTGCGAGGCCAACGGCTTCGACCCCGGCAAGGAAACGCACCTGCGCGAGCAGATGGTCGAGCTCATCACCATCACCGAGAGCTTCTTCGCCTGCGGCGTGGCGGCCAGCGTGTACGGCAAGGCCGACGACCATTGCGAGGTCTTCATGCCCGACCCGGTGTTCAGCAACATCGGCAAGCTGCTGCTGGCCACGAAGATCTACGACATGCACCGCATCGCCCACTACGTGAGCGGCGGCCTCATCGTCACCCTGCCCGGCCCGGACGAAGACCACAACCCCGAGACCGCGGCGCGGCTGTCTGACGTGCTGCGCGCCAACCCCGCCATCCCCTACGAGCAGCGCATCGAGACCGCCCGCTTCATCGAAGACCTCACGGCCGGCTACCAGGGCGGCTGGTACAGCGTGATCAGCCTGCACGGCGGCGGCTCGCCGGCGGCCATGAAGCAGGAGATCTGGCGCAACTACCCGGTCGGCTCGAAAGTCGAGTTGGTCGAGCGCCTGCTCGAACGCGGCGTTGCAACCGACGGCACGCCCGCCGCGGCGCCGCACGACCCGCGCCGCGCCATCACGAAGAACCGCCAGCCCGGCAAGTGCTGCGACACCGGCTGCACGGTGCCGGGACAACCCGTGATGGTGGACCTGCCGGCAAGACCCTTCGCTCGCCCAGGCGCCTAGACTCCGGCACATGCCGACCTCGTTGCGCCGTCGCCTCGCTCTGCTCCTGGGCACCGCCTCGCTGCTGGTGCTCGCCGGCTGCGGCGGGTTGCGCGCGGCCGAGACGCCGATGGCCGCCACGCTGGAAAAGAGCAGTTGCACCCGGAACGCCGACACGCTGATCGTGCTGCTGCCCGGCGCGTACTCGGCACCCGATGAGTTCGTGCGCGAAGGCTTCGTCGATGCGCTGAACGAGAACCGGCTCGCGGTCGACACCCTGCGCGTCGATGCCCACATGGGCTACTACCGGAACAAGACCGTCCTCGATCGGCTGGAGCGGGACGTGATCGCGCCCGCCCGCCGGCAAGGCTACAAGTCAATCTGGATCGCAGGCATTTCGGTCGGCGGCTTCGGCGGGCTGCTGTACGCCCAGACGCACCCCGGCGAACTCGCAGGGCTGGTCGTGCTGGCGCCCTATCTGGGCGAGCGGACGTTGAGCCAGGACATCGCCAACGCCGGCGGCCTCTCGCGCTGGCGCGGCCCGCTCGAAGCGCCGCCGGGCAGCGACCCGCGCACGCCCAGCGAAACGCAACTCTGGCAATGGCTGCGCGGCTACGTCGGCCACACCCGAGCCTTCGGCGAACGACCGCCGCTGTACCTGGGCTACGCGCTAGACGACCGCTTCGCCTTCAGCCACCGGCTGCTGGCCGGGGCGCTGCCGGCCGAGCGCGTGGTCACGACCGAAGGCGGGCACGACTGGCCGGAGTGGCGCAGCCTCTGGCGCCGCCTGCTGCCGACGCTCCCGCTGCCGGGCTGCCCCGGCTGAGGCGCGACGACCCGATCAGTTCGGTCGCAAGCGCAGCAGCTTGCCGTCGGACTCGTCGGTGAGCACGTAGAGCAGTCCGTCCGGCCCCTGCTTCACGTCGCGGATGCGGGCCCTGCCGTCGGCCAGCAGCTTGTGCTCGGCGACGACCTTGTCGTCCTTCAGCTCGATGCGGTCGAGATAGCCGAACTTCAGCGAGCCCACGAAGAGGTTGCCCTTCCATCCCGCCCCGTAGCGGTCGCTGCTCAGGAAGGCCATGCCCGAGGGCGCGATCGACGGCACCCAATAGTGCAGCGGCTGCTCCATGCCGTCCTTGCGGGTGATGCCTTCGCCGATCTTGCCGCCGCCGTAGTTCTCGCCATAGGTGATCACCGGCCAGCCGTGGTTGACGCCGGCGCGCGGGATGTTGATCTCGTCACCGCCCTGCGGACCGTGCTCCGTCATCCAGAAACGGCCGTCGGGCGCGAGCGCCGCGCCCTGTCCGTTGCGGTGGCCGTAGCTCCAGATCTCGGGCAACGCGCCCGCCTTGCCGACGAAGGGGTTGTCCTTCGGCACGCTGCCGTCCTTGGCGATGCGCACCACCTTGCCGTGGTGGTTGTCGAGCGTCTGCGCGTCTTCCTTGCGGCTGAAGCGATCGCCGAGCGTGAGAAACAGGGTGCCGTCGCGGGCTTCGACGATCCGGCAGCCGAAGTGGGCGCGGCTCGCGACCTTCGGCTTCTGGCTGAAGATGACCTTCAGTGCCTCCAGCTTCGTGCCGTCGGCCGACAGGCGGGCCCGGGCGAGCGCGGTGCTGTTGGCCGATCCGCCCGACGCCTCGGGCTCGGCGTAGCAGAAGTACAGGGTGCGGTTCTGCGCGAAGCCGCTGTCGGCCAACACATCGAGCAAGCCGCCCTGCCCGCCTGCGGCAACGGGTGGCAGGCCCTGGATCGGCGCGCCCACCTTGCCGTCCGCCGCCACCAGCCGCAGGCGCCCCGGCTTCTCGGTGACCACGAAACGGCCTTCCGGCAGAAAGGCCACGCCCCAGGGATTTTCAAGACCGGAGGCCACGGTTTCGGTACGAACCTGCGCCATCGCCACGCCAGCCAGGCTGCAACCGGCGAGCACCAAGAGGCGCCCCACGGAGTGAAGAACGGAGTGATTTCGCAAGTTCATGAAGATTTCCTGAATTTGAGGCCATCTTGACAACAAAAGGAATGCACATGTCAACTTTTGCGACTTCTTCGTCATAACAATCGCGGCATTTACATTCACTTCCTTATGCCGCATAAGCGTTCACCGTTACATTTTTTCTTTCGGCGTCTCGAAAAAACACATGTAAATCAATAGCTTACGCATACATTCAACAATTCAGATTAAATTGACATAACTGCGCGTCATCAATATCCTACGCGCCATGCGTTTTTTCGTCCTACCCGTATCCCTCCTGTTCGCCGTGGCCGTCCACGCAGCCCCCCAACAACAGGATCGATCCGATGAGATGGACCGCATCCTCGCCGACCGCGGTCTGGTCGGCCAGTTCCAGCAAGTTCGCCAGACCGTCGCAGAGCGCACGTCCGACCTCGTCGTGACCGCCATCGGTTTCCTCGGCGTTCCCTACCGCCGCGGCGGCAACACCGCCGAATCCGGTTTCGACTGCAGCGGCTTCGTCCGCGCCATGTACAACCAGACGGTGGGCCACATGCTCCCGCGCCGCGCCGAAGAGCAAGCCGCCGCCACCGAGAAGATCGACCGCAGCCAGCTCAAGCCCGGCGACCTCGTGTTCTTCAACACCATGCGCCGCACCTTCAGCCACGTCGGCATCTACGTCGGCGAAGGCAAGTTCATCCACTCCCCCCGCTCCGGCGCCCAGGTTCGCGTCGAAGACATGAACGGCAGCTACTGGCAGCGTCGCTTCGACGGCGCCCGCCGCGTGCTCAGCGGTCAGGGCGACGAGGTCAAGGCCGCGGCCATGTCCAACGCCAGCGACTGATTCGCCCCCCCGAATCCAGGACGAAAAAAATCCCGCCTCGGCGGGATTTTTCATGGGCGCCAGTTCGGCGCCCTTCTTATATATATGTCGCTCAGACTTTCTTCTGGGGCGGCAGGTCCGTGCAGGTGCCGTGCGCCACTTCCGCCGCCATGCCGATGCTTTCGCCCAGCGTCGGGTGCGGATGGATGGTCTTGCCGATGTCGATCTCGTCCGCGCCCATCTCGATGGCCAGCGCGATCTCGCCGATCATGTCGCCGGCATGCGTGCCGACGATGCCGCCGCCCAGGATGCGATGCGTCTCGGCATCGAACAGCAGCTTGGTGAAGCCTTCGTCCCGGCCGTTGGCGATGGCGCGGCCCGAAGCGGTCCACGGGAAATGGCCCTTCTTGACCTTGATGCCTTCGGCCTTGGCCTGGTCTTCGGTGAGGCCGACCCACGCCACTTCGGGGTCGGTGTAGGCCACGCTCGGGATCACGCGGGCATTGAAGGCCGCGCTGGACAATTCCTTGTCGCCCTTCTGCTCACCGGCGATGACTTCGGCCGCCACATGCGCCTCATGCACCGCCTTGTGCGCCAGCATGGGCTGGCCCACGATGTCGCCGATGGCGAAGATGTGCGGCACGTTGGTGCGCATCTGGATGTCGACGTTGATGAAGCCGCGATCGGTCACGGCCACGCCGGCCTTCTCGGCGCCGATCTTCTTGCCGTTCGGGCTGCGGCCCACGGCCTGCAGCACGAGGTCGTACACCTGCGGCTCCTTCGGCGCGTTCTCGCCCTCGAAGGTGACCTTGATGCCCTCCTTCGTGGCCTCGGCACCGACCGTCTTGGTCTTGAGCATGATGTTGTCGAAGCGCGGCGCGTTCATCTTCTGCCAGACCTTCACGAGGTCGCGGTCGGCACCCTGCATCAGGCCGTCGAGCATCTCGACCACGTCGAGGCGCGCGCCCAGCGCGGAATACACCGTGCCCATCTCGAGGCCGATGATGCCGCCGCCCAGCACCAGCATGCGCTTGGGGTCGGTGCCCATCTCGAGCGCGCCGGTCGAATCGACCACACGCGGGTCCTTCGGCATGAAGGGCAGGCTCACCGACTGCGAGCCGGCCGCGATGATGGCGTTGCGGAACTTGACGGTCTGCTTCTTGCCGGTGGTGTCCCAGCTCGTGCCCGAGGTCTCTTCGACTTCCAGGTGGTACGGGTCGATGAAGTTGCCGACGCCGCGCAGCACCGTCACCTTGCGCATCTTGGCCATGGCCGTGAGGCCGCCCGTGAGCTTGCCCACCACCTTGTTCTTGTGGCCGAGCAGCTTGGCGCGGTCGACCTTGGGGGCGCCGAAGTCCACGCCGAGGTCGGCGAAATGCTTCACCTCGTCCATGACGGCGGCCACATGCAGCAGCGCCTTCGACGGGATGCAGCCCACGTTCAGGCAGACGCCGCCGAGCGTGGCGTAGCGCTCGATCAGCACCACCTTGAGACCGAGGTCGGCCGCGCGGAAGGCAGCCGAGTAGCCGCCGGGGCCGGCGCCAAGCACGATCACGTCGCACTCGACATCGACCTTGCCGCCGTAGGTGGACACAGCCACCGCCGCTGCGACGGGCGCCGGCGCAGCAGCAGCAGCCTTGGGCGCGGGAGCAGCCGCGGCAGGTGCAGGCGCCGCAGCAGCCGGCGCAGGCGCGGCGGCCCCGTCGACTTCGAGCGTGAGCACGACCGAGCCTTCCTTGACCTTGTCGCCCACCTTCACCGCCAGCGACTTCACCACGCCAGCCGCCGAAGACGGAATTTCCATCGAGGCCTTGTCCGATTCGACCGTGATGAGCGACTGCTCGGCCTTGACCGTGTCACCGACGTTGACCAGCACCTCGATCACCGCGACTTCGTCGAAGTCGCCGATGTCCGGCACCTTGATGTGTTGTTCGCTCATTTGGACACTTTCAGTTTGAGTGTGAGAACGTCGGCCGGCAGGGCCGAATTGCGATCGAATTCGCAGGCGGCGGCGATGCCCGCCTCCGCCACGTCGCGCGCGCTGCGCGACTTGTTGTCATAGGCCGCGTGCATGGCGCCGAGCGCGAAGCTGCGTCCCGAGCCGATGGCCCAGTACTGCTTGAACTCGAACACCTCGCGGTAGCTGTAGATGCCGTAGATGCCGCTCGGGTTGGCCAGCAGCATCGTGAACTGGCTCGACTCGTAGGGCTCGTGCTCGTCTTCCTTGGTCTGCATGAAGAACGAATCCTTCAGCACCGGATGCAGCTGCGTGAAGGTGTGAAACACCTCGTGCTTGCTGCCGAACTGCAGCGCCTCGCGCGGCTGGGCGGCCAGCGCATGCTGGAGTACCAGCTGGTGCGCGGCGGCGCCCGCCACCGCGAACAGGCTCTGGCCCGCGGCATCCTCGACGGTGAAGATCTTCTGGTTGGCTTCGGCGTTGTGCGACATGCGCGTGTCGCCGAAGGTCACCAGCGAGTCTGCCGCCATCGTGACCTGGCCACCCTTGCGGACGGCCACTACGGTGGTCATAGCAGGATGCGACGGTAGTCCGCGAGCACCTGGCCCAGGTAGGCGTTGAAACGCGCAGCCAGGGCGCCGTCGATCACGCGGTGGTCGTACGACAGCGACAGCGGCAGCGTGAGACGCGGCACGAACTGCTTGCCGTCCCACACCGGCTTCATCTGGCCCTTGGAGAGGCCGAGGATGGCCACTTCGGGGGCGTTGATGATGGGCGTGAAGTGCGTGCCGCCGATGCCGCCGAGCGAGCTGATCGAGAAGCAGCCGCCCTGCATGTCGGCCGAACCGAGCTTGCCGTCGCGCGCCTTCTTGGCCAGTTCGCCCATCTCGGCGCTGATCTGCAGGATGCCCTTCTTGTCGGCGTCTTTCAGCACCGGCACCACGAGCCCGTTGGGCGTGTCGGCTGCAAAGCCGATGTTGTAGTACTGCTTGTAGACGAGCTGGTCGCCGTCCAGGCTGGTGTTGAAGTCGGGGAATTTCTTCAGCGCCGCGACCACCGCCTTGATCACGAAGGCCAGCATCGTGACCTTGATGCCCGACTTCTCGTTCTCCTTGTTGGTGGAGACGCGGAAGGCTTCGAGCTCGGTGATGTCGGCTTCGTCGTTGTTGGTGACGTGCGGGATCATCACCCAGTTGCGGTGCAGGTTCGCGCCGCTGAGCTTCTTGATGCGCGACAGGTCCTTGCGCTCGACCGTGCCGAACTTCGTGAAGTCGACCTTGGGCCACGGAATGAGGCCCAGCGCCGCGCCGTCTGCGCCGCCGCCACCGGCCGGCGCTTTGGCTGCCGAGGCCTTGGTGCTGGCCTGGCCGCTCATCACGGCCTTGGTGAAGTTCTGGACGTCTTCCTGCGTGATGCGCCCCTTGAGGCCGGAACCCTTGACCTCTTCGAGCGGCACGCCGAGTTCGCGCGCGAACTTGCGCACCGAGGGCGACGCATGCGGCAGGCTGCCGGTGGGGGCCGACGTCGGCTGATGGGCCGGGGCGGCTGCGGCCGGCGCTGCGGCAGCAGGTGCCGGTGCGCTGGCGGTTGCAGCGGCGGGCGCAGCAGCTGCGGCTTGTGCCGGCGCAGGCGCCGGAGCGGCAGCACCCGCAGCGCCTTCGAGCACTGCGATCAGGTCGCCGATGTTGACGGTGTCGCCCACCTTGACCTTGAGCTCCTTCAGCACACCGGCGGCCGACGACGGGATTTCCATCGAGGCCTTGTCCGACTCCACCGTGATCAGCGACTGCTCGGCGGCGACGGTGTCACCCACCTTCACAAGCAGCTCGATGACGGCCACATCCTTGAAGTCGCCGATGTCCGGCACCTTGATCTCGACCGGGCCCGAGGCAGCCGGAGCGGCTGCAGGTGCAGCAGCGGCCGGCGCAGGCGCTGCCGCGGCGGGTGCCGCTGCAGCAGGTGCTGCGGCCGGCGCCGGAGCAGCGGCAGCCGCGCCCTCGGCCTCGACCTCGACCACCAGCACCACCGAGCCTTCCTTGACCTTGTCGCCCACGGCGACCTTCACTTCCTTGACCACACCGGCCGTGGACGACGGGATTTCCATCGACGCCTTGTCCGATTCGACCGTGATGAGCGACTGTTCGGCCTTGACCGTGTCACCCACCTTCACGAGCACCTCGATCACCGCGACTTCATCGAAATCGCCGATGTCCGGCACCTTCACTTCCACTGCTGCCATATCGTTGTCTCCCGCCGTCAGGCGCCGTTCGTTCGTTGGTTGTTGATGTTCAAGCGTAGAGCGGGTTGACCTTGTCGACATTGATGCCGTACTTCTTGATCGCTTCCACCACCTTGGCCACCGGCACGGTGCCATCTTCGCTCAGCGCCTTGAGCGCAGCCACCACGATGTAGTGACGATTGATTTCAAAGTGCTCGCGCAGCTTGGAGCGGAAGTCGCTGCGGCCGAAGCCGTCGGTGCCCAGCACCTTGTAGTTACGACCCTTCGGCACGAAGGGACGGATCTGCTCGGCGTAGGCCTTCATGTAGTCGGTCGACGCGATCACCGGGCCGGTCGAGGCAGCCAGCTGCTCGGCCACGAAGGGCACGCGCGGGGTCTGGTCGGGGTGCAGCAGGTTCCAGCGGTCGGCGTCCTGGCCGTCGCGGGTCAGCTCGTTGAAGCTCGGGCAGCTCCACACCGAAGCCGACACGCCCCACTCCTTCTCGAGCAGTTCTTGCGCGGCAAAGCTCTCGCGCAGGATGGTGCCACTGCCCAGCAGTTGCACGGTCGGCGCTTCCTTGGCGCCCTTGGCGGCCTTGACCACCGGACCCTGCTTGGACAGGTACATGCCCTTGATGATCTGCTCTTCGGTGCCGGGCTGCAGGCCGGGCATCGCGTAGTTCTCGTTCAGCAGCGTCAGGTAGTAGTAGACGTTGTCCTGCTTCTCGACCATGCGCTTGAGGCCGTGGTGCAGGATCACGCCGACTTCGTGCGCGAAGGTCGGGTCGTAGCTCACGCAGTTCGGGATGGTGTTGGCCAGGATGTGGCTGTGACCGTCTTCGTGCTGCAGGCCTTCGCCGTTCAGCGTGGTGCGTCCCGAGGTGCCACCCAGCAGGAAGCCGCGGGCCTGCATGTCGCCGGCCGCCCAGGCCAGGTCGCCGATGCGCTGGAAGCCGAACATCGAGTAGTACACGTAGAACGGCACCATGATGCGGTTGTTCGTGCTGTACGACGTGGCCGCAGCGATCCAGCTGGACATGCCGCCGGCCTCGTTGATGCCCTCTTGCAGGATCTGGCCGGCCTTGTCTTCCTTGTAGTACATGACCTGGTCCTTGTCGACCGGGGTGTACTGCTGACCGTGCGGGTTGTAGATGCCGATCTGGCGGAACAGGCCTTCCATGCCGAAGGTGCGGGCCTCGTCCACCAGGATGGGCACGACGCGCGGGCCCAGGGCCTTGTCGCGCAGCAGCTGCGTGAGGAAGCGCACGTAGGCTTGGGTGGTCGAGATCTCGCGGCCTTCGGCCGTGGGCTCCATCACCGACTTGAAGGTGTCGAGCGAGGGAACCGTGAAGCTCTCTTCAGCCTTGGTGCGGCGATGCGGCAGGTAGCCGCCGAGGGCCTTGCGGCGCTCGTGCAGGTACTTCATCTCGGGGGTGTCGTCGGCCGGCTTGTAGAACGGCAGGTCGGCGATCTGGCTGTCGGGAATCGGGATGTTGAAGCGATCGCGGAAGGTCATGATGTCCTCGTCGCTGAGCTTCTTCGTCTGGTGGACGTTGTTCTTGCCCTCGCCGATCTTGCCCATGCCGAAGCCCTTGACGGTCTTGACGAGCAGCACCGTGGGCTGGCCCTGGTGGTTCTGGGCCGCGTGGAAGGCGGCGTACACCTTCTGCGAGTCGTGGCCGCCGCGTTGCAGCGCCCACACTTCGTCGTCGCTCAGGTGTTCGACCATCTTCAGCGTGCGCGGATCGCGGCCGAAGAAGTGCTTGCGCACGTAGGCGCCGTCGTTGGCCTTGAACGACTGGTAGTCGCCGTCGTTGCACTCCATCATGATCTTGCGCAGCGCGCCGTCATGGTCCTTCTCGAGCAGGGCGTCCCAGCCCTTGCCCCAGATCAGCTTGACGACGTTCCAGCCGGCGCCGCGGAATTCGCCTTCGAGCTCCTGGATGATCTTGCCGTTGCCGCGCACCGGGCCGTCCAGGCGTTGCAGGTTGCAGTTGATGACGAAGATCAGGTTGTCGAGGTTCTCGCGCGCGGCCAGGCCGATGGCGCCGAGCGATTCGACTTCGTCCATTTCGCCGTCGCCGCAGAACACCCACACCTTGCGGTTCTCGGTGTTGGCGATGCCGCGGGCATGCAGGTACTTCAGGAAGCGCGCCTGGTAGATCGCCATCAGCGGGCCCAGGCCCATCGACACCGTCGGGAACTGCCAGAACTCGGGCATCAGCTTGGGGTGCGGATAGCTCGACAGGCCCTTGCCGTCGACTTCCTGGCGGAAGTTCAGCAGCTGGTCTTCGGAGAGGCGGCCTTCGAGGTAGGCGCGGGCATAGATGCCGGGCGACACGTGGCCCTGGATGTACAGCAGGTCGCCGCCGTGGTTCTCGCTCTCGGCGCGCCAGAAGTGGTTGAAGCCGGCGCCGAACATGCTGGCCAGCGAGGCGAAGGAGCCGATGTGGCCGCCCAGGTCACCGCCTTCGGGCGGGTGGATGCGGTTGGCCTTGACCACCATGGCCATGGCGTTCCAGCGCATGTAGGCACGCAGGCGCTGTTCGATCTCGAGATTGCCTGGGCTGCGGGCTTCGACGCCGGGCTCGATGGTGTTCACGTAGCCGGTGTTGGCCGAGAACGGCATGTCGACGCTGTTCTGGCGCGCATGTTCGAGCAGTTGTTCGAGCAGGAAGTGCGCCCGCTCGGGCCCTTCGCTCTGGATGACGGAAGACAGTGCATCCATCCATTCACGCGTCTCCTGGGCGTCCGCATCGTTTGCGGCCGAGCCGAACAGGTTCTCGGGGTTTGCCGACATGCTTGTCTCTCCTATTAGGGCTGTGGCTGTAATTTAGTGCGCTGGGCACCGAGCTCGGCGGAGTTTCGCATAGAAGTTTCCCTATTTCAAATAGTGCTTGTTGTTTTCTTATTATGAAATTTCAAGGAAGCACGTTCCCGGCAGGGCCTCTTTGCCAAGAGGGCCATCACCTAAACTCCGCCCATGCCCCTCTCCTCCCCGCTCGCGGTCGCCCGCAGTGCCGTCAAAGCCTCGCCGCTGACCTGGTGGCGCACGTGGTGGCGCAAGCAGACACCCGTGCTGCAGGACGCCGTCGCCATGCTCGCGCCGATGGCGGCCGTGCTGCTGTTTCTCGCGGCCATCGTGTCGGCGTTCTGGTACCTGCGCTCCGAGGAAGTCGAGCGCGAGCAGGAGTCGGTGCGACGCGACGTCGAGTACGCCCAGCAGCGCGTGCGGCTGCGCCTGCTGGAGCGGCAGGAACAACTGATGCGCATCGCGCGCGATGCTTCCAACCGCGAGATCGACCCGGTCGAGTTCACGAGCCGCGCCGAGTCGCTGGTGAGCCAGTTCCCCGAGCTGCAGACCATCAGCTGGATCGACGACCGCCGCCGCTTCAAGGCCGGGTATGCCGCGCCCAGCGTGCATCCGGCGCAGCAACACCTGATCGGCGACGTGCTGCGCCCCGGCGACATCGAGAGCAACTACGCGCTGGCGCGCGAACTGCGCCAGCCGGTGTACTCGCAGCCCGTGGCCGGCGGCGAGCCGGCCGCGATGCTGCAGCTGCACATCCCGCTGTTCGACCAGGGCCTGTTCGCGGGCGTCGTGCTCGGCGAGTTCTCGATCGACGGCCTGCTGCGCTACGGCATGCCCTCCGAGGTGCAGGCGCGCTATGCCGTGTCGCTGCTCGACGCCAAGGGCAACGTGATCGCCGGCAACACCACGCCGCTGAAGAACAGCGGCACCCGCCTGCTGCCCTGGACCGAAGCCACCAACGAATACGAAGTGCCAGTCTCGCCTGTGGGCAATGCGCTGATGCTGCGCGCGCAGGCCTACCGCACCTCGCAGGGCGTGGTGGGCAACGGCCTTTTCTGGCTCGTGTGCGCCCTCAGCGTGATGACCAGCTGGATGCTGATCGGCACCTGGCGCCACACGCGGCGCCGACTGCAGGCACAGCAGCGGCTGGTGGCCGAAACCAACTTCCGCCGCGCGATGGAAAACTCCATGCTGACCGGCATGCGCGTGCTCGACCTGCAAGGCCGCATCACTTACGTGAACGCCGCGTTCTGCGCCATGACGGGCTGGAGCGAGGACGAACTGGTCGGCCAGACGCCGCCCTTCCCGTACTGGCTCGAATCCGACCGCGAGGTGATGAACGAGCGCCTCGAGGAAGAACTGCACGGGCGCGCCCTGCCCGGCGGCTTCCAGGTGCGCGTGAAGCGCAAGAACGGCAGCGTCTTCAATGCGCGCCTCTATGTGTCGCCGCTGATCGACGCGCGCGGCCACCAGACCGGCTGGATGACGTCGATGACCGACATCACCGAGCCCACGCGCATCCGCGAGCAGCTGTCCGCCTCGTACGAACGCTTCACCACCGTGCTCGAGGCGCTCGATGCCGCCGTGTCGGTCGCGCCCATCGGCAGCGAGGAACTGCTGTTCGCCAACAAGCTGTACCGCCTCTGGTTCGGCTCCGACACCGTGGGCCACCTGGGCATGGTGGCGCAGGCAGGCGTGCCGCCGTCGAACGCGCACGACGAAGGCCTGGACGACGTCGACCCCTACGCCGGCCTCCCCATCGACACGCTGACCGCCGCCCAGACCGCGAACAACGAGATCTTCGTGCCGCACCTGGGCAAGTGGCTCGAGGTGCGATCGCGCTACCTGACCTGGGTTGACGGGCGCCTGGCGCAGCTGGTGATCGCCACCGACATCACGCAGCGCCGCGACGCCGAGGAACAGGCCGCAGCGCAGGCCGACAAGGCCCAGGCCGCGAGCCGCCTGATCACCATGGGCGAGATGGCCTCCAGCGTGGCGCATGAGCTCAACCAGCCGCTCACGGCCATCGCCAACTACTGCAACGGGATGATGTCGCGCATCAAGGGGCAGACGATCGACAACGACGCCCTGCTCGCCGCGCTCGAGAAGACCTCGAAGCAGGCGCAGCGCGCGGGCCAGATCATCCAGCGCATCCGCTCCTTCGTGAAACGCAGCGAACCCAATCGCACGCCGGCCGATGTCGCCACGATGGTGAGCGAGGCAGTCGAACTCGCGGGCATCGAGCTGCGCCGGCGCAATGTGCGCCTGAACCACTACGTGGCCGCGCGGCTGCCTGTGGTGCGCGTCGACCCGATCCTCATCGAGCAGGTGATGGTCAATCTGCTGAAGAACGCGGCCGAATCCATCGACATCGCCGACCGCCCGCTGGCGCGCCGCAGCGTCGAGCTGCGCGTGCTGCCCAAGGTGATCGAGGGGCACAATGCCATCGAGTTCTCGGTGCAGGACACGGGCAAGGGCCTCTCGCCCGAGGTCATGGACCGGCTCTACGAGGCGTTCTTCTCCACCAAGCCCGAGGGCATGGGCATCGGGCTCAACTTGTGCCGCACCATCGTCGAGTCGCACCGCGGCCGGATGCAGGCGGAGAACATCTACAATGGCCCGGATGTGATCGGATGCCGTTTTTCCTTCTGGATTCCGGTGTTGGACGCTATCAGTTCCGTAGCAAGCGACGAGGCAAAGGTACCTGCATGAGTTTGATTCCGAAGAAGGGCACGGTCTATGTCGTCGATGACGACGAAGCCGTACGCGATTCGCTGCAATGGCTGCTCGAAGGCAAGGACTACAGAGTCCGCTGTTTCGAATCCGCCGAATCCTTTCTCTCCCGATACGACCCGCGCGAAGTCGCCTGTCTGATCGTCGATATCCGCATGGCCGGCATGACCGGCCTCGAATTGCAGGATCGGCTGATCGAACGGCGTTCTCCGCTGCCGATCGTGGTCATCACCGGTCACGGCGACGTGCCGATGGCAGTCGACAGCATGAAGAAGGGCGCGATGGATTTCATCCAGAAGCCCTTCAACGACGAAGAGCTGGTGTCGCTGGTCGAGCGCATGCTCGAACACGCACGCGGCGCCTTCACCCAGCACCAGCAATCGGCCAGCCGCGACGCGCTGCTGTCCAAGCTCACGGGCCGCGAGGCACAGGTGCTCGAGCGCATCGTCGCCGGCCGCCTGAACAAGCAGATCGCCGACGACCTGGGCATCAGCATCAAGACGGTGGAGGCGCACCGCGCCAACATCATGGAAAAGCTCAACGCCAACACCGTGGCCGATCTGCTCAAGATCGCGCTCGGGCAAGCGGCTCCCACGGCCAAGGCCTCCTGAGCCGCAGCTATCCCCGCGATAGCCACGCACCTCCCCCACGCCTGCGCAAGCGGGCGTTTTTACTTGGAAAATCAAAACCGATGACCGCCCAACTGATCGACGGCAACGCCCTCGCCAAAACCATCCGCGCCGAGGTGTCCGGCCGCACCGCGGCGCTGAAGGCCCGCGGCGTGAACCCGGCCCTGTCCATCATCCTGGTGGGCAGCGATCCGGCGAGCCAGGTCTACACCAAGCACAAGGTCAACGACAGCACCGAGACCGGCCTGCAGGCCACGCTCGAGACCTACCCTGCCGACCTGAGCGAAGCCGACCTGCTGGCGCGCATCCGCGCCCTCAACGACGACCCGAAGGTCCACGGCATCCTGGTGCAGCTGCCGCTGCCCAAGCACATGGACAGCCAGAAGGTCATCGAGACCATCTCGCCCGCCAAGGACGTCGACGGCTTCCACGTCGCCAGCGCCGGCGCGCTGATGACCGGTGCCCCCGGCTTCTGGCCCTGCACGCCGCACGGCTGCATGAAGATGCTCGAATCCATCGGCTACGACCTGCGCGGCAAGCACGCCGTGGTCATCGGCCGCAGCAACATCGTGGGCAAGCCGATGGCCATGATGCTGCTGGCCAAGAGCGCCACCGTGACCATCTGCCACAGCGCTACGCAAGACCTGGGCGCGATCACGCGTCAGGCCGATGTGATCGTCGCCGCCGTGGGCAAGCTCGACCTGCTGACCGCCGACATGGTGAAGCCCGGCGCGGTCGTCATCGACGTGGGCATGAACCGCAAGGCAGACGGCAAGCTGGCCGGCGACGTCGATTTCGACGGCGTCAAGGAAGTGGCCAGCTGGATCACGCCCGTGCCGGGCGGCGTCGGCCCGATGACCCGCGCCATGTTGCTCGTCAACACCCTTGAAGCGGCCGAACGCGCCGCCAAGTAATTTCCATGGCCATGACGAACAACCCCCTCCTCGACTTCACCGACCTCCCGCTGTTCGACCGCATCAGGCCAGAGCATGTGTCGCCCGCAGTCGACACGCTGCTGGCCGATGCCGAGACTGCGCTGCAGACGGTGACGGCGCCCGAATTCCCGGCCGACTGGAACGCGATCTCCAAGGTGCTCGACGTGGCCTCCGAACGCTTCAGCCGCGCCTGGGGCGCCATCGGCCATCTCAACGCCGTGGCCGACACGCCCGAGTTGCGCGCCGCCTACAACGAGGCCATGCCGCGCGTCACCGCGTTCTGGACCCGCCTGGGCTCCGACGAGCGCCTGTACGCCAAGTACAAGGCCATCGACCCGTCCACGCTCAACCCCGAGCAGCGCCAGGCGCACAAGAATGCCGTGCGCAACTTCGTGCTCGGCGGCGCCGAGCTGCAGGGCGAGGCCAAGCAGCGCTTTGCCGACATCCAGGAACGCCAGGCCGAACTGAGCCAGAAGTTCAGCGAGAACGCCCTCGACGCCACCGACGCCTTCGCGCACTACGCACAGCTGGGAGAACTCGACGGCGTGCCCGAAGACGTGGTGAGCGCCGCGCGCGCAGCCGCCGAGGCCGATGGCAAGGACGGCTACAAGCTCACGCTCAAGATGCCGTGCTACCTGCCGGTGATGCAGTTCGCCAAGAGCAGCGCGCTGCGCGAAACGCTCTACCGTGCCTACGTCACGCGCGCCAGCGAACTGGGCGATCCGAAGTTCGACAACACGGCGCTCATCACCGAGATCCTCGCGCTGCGCGAGGAAGAGTCGAAGCTGCTGGGCTACAAGAACTTCGGCGAACTCTCGGTCGTGCCCAAGATGGCCGAATCGCCCGAGCAGGTCGTCAAGTTCCTGCGCGATCTCGCCGCCAAGGCCAAGCCCTACGGCGAGCGCGACCTGGCCGACCTGCGCGCCTTCGCTTCCGAGCAACTGAACCTCGTCGACCCACAGGCCTGGGACTGGACCTACATCGGCGAAAAACTCAAGGAAGCACGCTACGCCTTCAGCGAACAGGAGGTGAAGCAGTACTTCCCGGCGCCGAAGGTGATGGCGGGCCTGTTCAAGATCGTCGAGACGCTGTTCGAAGTGTCGATTCGCCGCGACAGCGCGCCCACGTGGCACCCGAGCGTCGAGTTCTACCGCATCGAGCGGGCCGGCCAGAAGGTCGGCCAGTTCTACCTGGACCCGTCCGCCCGCGCCGCCAAGCGCGGCGGTGCCTGGATGGACGACGTGCGCGCCCGCTGGCTGCGCCCGGACGACGGCGTGCTGCAGACGCCCGTCGCGCAACTGGTGTGCAACTTCGCCAGCGGCGTCGACGGCAAGCCGCCGCTGCTCACGCACGATGACGTGACCACCCTCTTCCACGAGTTCGGTCACGGCCTGCACCACATGCTCACGCAGGTGAACGAGCGCGACGTGTCGGGTATCAGCGGCGTCGAGTGGGATGCCGTCGAGCTGCCGAGCCAGTTCATGGAGAACTTCTGCTGGGAGTGGGATGTGCTCGCGCACATGACGGCCCACGTCGACACCGGCGAGCCGCTGCCGCGCGCCCTCTTCGACAAGATGACCGCCGCGAAGAACTTCCAGAGCGGCATGCAGACGCTGCGCCAGATCGAGTTCTCGCTGTTCGACATGCTGCTGCACACCGAGCACCAGGCCGCCGCCGCCCAGCCGGGCGCCGTGATGGAACTGCTGGGCAAGGTGCGCGCCGAAGTGGCCGTGATGCCTTCGCCGCCGTTCAGCCGCACGCCGAACACCTTCAGCCACATCTTCTCGGGCGGCTACGCGGCCGGCTACTACAGCTACAAATGGGCCGAGGTGCTGAGCGCCGACGCCTACGCAGCCTTCGAGGAAACCGTGGGCGCCGACGGCGAGCCGAACATCGAAACCGGGCGCAAGTACCGCCAGGCCATCCTGGAGGCCGGCGGCAGCCGCAGCGCCATGGATTCGTTCAAGGCATTCCGGGGCCGCGAGCCGCAGCTTGATGCGCTGCTGCGACATCAGGGCATGGCCGAGGCGCAGCCCGCTTGATACGGCGCTGAAGCTTGCGATACTCGGGAGATGTATCCGACTTTTTACAAACTCCCCTCGCATCGCCTGCTCGGCCTGGCCGTCGTGCTGCTCTCGGCTGCCAGCGCGCTGGCGCAGCCGGTCTACCGCCAGGTCGACAAGAACGGCAAGGTCACGTTTTCGGATCAGCCCCCCGTCGTGAGCAACGCGCCGACGGGCGGGCCGCAACCGGCCGGCATCAATGCGCCGACCAATGCCGGGCTTCCGTATGAACTGCGGCAGGTGGTGCAGCGCTATCCCGTCACGCTGTACAGCGGCGAAGCCTGCGGCCCCTGCAACGAAGCACGCACGCTGCTCACCACGCGCGGCATCCCCTTCGAGGAACGCACCATCAAGAGCAACGAGGACGTCGACGCCCTGCAGCGCCTGAGCGGGCAGAACGCGCTGCCGCTGCTGACCGTCGGATCGCAGCAGCTCAAGGGTTTCTCGGATGTCGAATGGTCGCGCTATCTCGACGCGGCCGGCTACCCCAAGAGCAACAGCCTGCCCGCCGGCTATCGCCCGCCACCGGCACGGCCGCTCGTTGCGCAGCAAGCGCCGGCTGCGGCAGCACCCCGTTCAACCGACACGCCCCTGCAGCCCCCGAACCCCGCACCGGCGCCGCCCTCGAACGCGCCGGGCCCGAACAATCCGGCCGGCATCAAGTTCTAGGAGTGACGGGGGCCTCACCCCCAGTCTTATCTTGTCGTCGGCGCTCAGCCGGCGAATTGCATCGTCTTCACACCTGAAGCCGTGCCCAGCAGGCAGACGTCGGCCTTCTGGTGGGCGAAGACGCCCACCGTCACCACGCCCGGCCACTGGCTCACTTCGGATTCGAAGGCGCGCGGGTCGGTGATCCGCAGGCCGGTCACGTCGACGATGTGCTGGCCGTTGTCGGTGACCAGCGGCAGGCCGTCCTTCTCGCGCACCTGGGCGATGCCGCCCAGGCGGGCAAACTGGCGCATCACACGCCGCGCCGCCATCGGGATCACCTCCACCGGCAGCGGAAAGGCGCCCAGCGTCTCGACCAGCTTGGAGGCGTCGGCAATGCAGACGAAGCGCTTCGACTGAGCCGCGACGATCTTCTCGCGCGTGAGCGCCGCGCCGCCGCCCTTCACCATGTAGCCCTGGTGGTCGATCTCGTCGGCGCCGTCGATGTACACGGCCAGTTCTTCCACCTCGTTGCTGTCGAACACCGGAATGCCCAGTGCGCGCAGGCGCTCCGTGGAAGCCACCGAACTGGAGACCGCGCCCTTGATTTCGTCCTTGATCGTGGCCAGCGCGTCGATGAACTTGTTGACGGTGGAGCCAGTGCCCACGCCGACGATCTCGCCCTTGACCACGTAGGCCAGCGCGGCGAGGCCGACCTGGGCCTTGAGTTCATCCTGGGACAGAGGGGTTGGGGAGGCGGGTGCGGTCATCGCGGAGAATCCTTGGCTCATTGAAGTCGAGAATTATCCGATGCCCCTGCTGCTGCCCTCTTCGCTCTATGGCCTGGCCCGCCCTTTTCTGTTCGGTTTCGACCCCGAGCATGCCCATGAAATCACCCTCGACGGGCTGGCCCGCACCCAGAACACGCCGCTGGCCTGCGCCTACGCGGCGGCGCGTGTCGAAGACCCGATCCAGCTGGCCGGCCTGAATTTCCCCAACCGCGTCGGCCTGGCCGCCGGGCTCGACAAGAACGCGCGCTGCATCGATGCCTTCGCAGCGATGGGCTTCGGCTTCGTCGAAGTCGGCACGGTCACACCCAAAGGACAGCCCGGCAACCCGAAGCCGCGCATGTTCCGCCTGCCGCAGCGCGACGCGCTGATCAATCGGCTCGGCTTCAACAACGAAGGGCTCGACGCCTTCCTGGCCAACGTGCAGAAGGCGCGCTTTCGCAAGCAGGCCGGCGGCGGCAAGTCGCCCATGCTGCTCGGACTGAACATCGGCAAGAACGCGGCCACGCCGATCGAGCGCGCGGTGGACGACTACCTGGCCTGCCTGGATGGCGTCTATCCGCACGCGGACTACGTGACGATCAACATCTCCAGCCCCAACACAGCCAACCTGCGCTCGCTGCAGAGCGACGAAGCGCTCGACGCCCTGCTGGGCGCCGTGGCCGAGCGGCGCGAAACACTGGCCACGCGCCACGGCAAGCGCGCGCCACTGTTCGTGAAGATCGCGCCCGACCTCGACGACGCACAGGTCGCGGTGATCGCCGCCACGCTGCAGCGCCACGGCATGGACGGCGTGATCGCCACCAACACCACGCTCGCGCGCGACGCGGTGGCAGGCCTGCCCCACGCCCAGGAAGCCGGCGGCCTTTCGGGCGCGCCGGTGCGCGAAGCCAGCAACCGGGTGATCGCGCAACTGCGCGCGGCACTGGGCAAGGACTTTCCGATCATCGGGGTGGGCGGCATCCTGAGTGCGGCGGATGCCAAGGCCAAGATCGCGGCGGGCGCGGACGTGGTGCAGATCTACACCGGCCTCATCTATCGCGGCCCCGGGCTGGTCCGCGAAACGGCCCAGGCGCTGCAGCGGGACCGCCGCAAGGCCTGAGCCGATTTTCCTCTTGCTGCCGGCCTGGCTCAGCGCATGCGCCAGAGCACCGGCGCAATGACCGAGGCCCAGCGCAGCAGCCGCTTCGGGCGGATCACCGCCACGGCGGCAGCGGCGACAACTCCGGCGGCCACCGGATGCTCGCGCGCGATGCGCAGCGCCGTGGCTGCAGCCGATTCGTTGGCGGGCTCGCCTGTCGCGGGTTGCGTTTCGCGGCCGCCTTGAAGGGTGGCAATGCGCTCGCGCTGACGCTCCATGCGGGCCAGCAACTCTTCGCGCGTGGCGGGGCGCGGCGGACGCGGCGCTTCGTCGTCGAGCTCCGGATCCTTGCCGAGGTTGAAACGGTCCTGGACCCAGGCCCAGTCGCGTTCGAACTCATGGAAGGTCGGAATGAAGCTGCTGGAGGCGTTGCTCAGGCTGCGCATCAGGCCGATGACGGCCGCCAGCCACAGCACCACCCAGACACCGGCCACCACCCAAGCGGCGGTGATGCGGTACGGCGTGTCCCAGTAGTGCACGACCACCGCCATCGAGAGCAGCGCCACCGCGACGGTGGTCAGCCCCAGCACGGCGACGATCAGGACCAGGCTCAGCTTCAGGCGCTGCTTCTCGTCCTCCCAGGCCATGCGCAGCAACTGCACCCGGTCCTCGGCCGCCAGCGCACCTTCGGCAGCGGCGATGCGCAACCGGCGGATACGGCGATCGAGCCCGAACAGGGACAGCAGTTTCATGCGCCGCCTCCGTCCTCGCCGGCCACAGGGTGGCGACGGCCAACGAACAGACGACGGTGCGCGCTCAGGCCGGTGCAGTGACGGTCAGCGGCGGCCAAGCAACAGGCCCACCAGCACGCCGACGGCCAGGGCGGCACCGGCGATCTGCCAGGGTTCGTCGTGGGCGTAGTTGTTGGTGGCGGTGGCCGCCTGGCGCGCCTTCTTGGCGGCCAGCTTGCTCTTTTCGGAAGCCAGTTCGCGCGCGATGGCGAGCTTGGTGTCGATGCGCTGGCGCAGCGCCTTGATGTGGGGAACCGAATCCAGGTCCTTGCTGGCCAGCACGCCGCGCACGTCGCTCGCGATGTCTTCGGCTGCTGCTTCAAGATTGTTGGATGCACTCATTGGAATCTTTCCTCCGTGATGACACCGGCACCGCGCCGGCGGCTTCACGCCAGCATATGGCGTGCTGTCATGTTACAGGCTCGAAAGCCCCTCATGCGCGACAGATGTGCGCAGTTGTGCCTGTGCGCATGCCGTCAGGCTTCAGCGAGCAGGTCCGCGACATGCCGTCCGATGGCCAGGCAACTGGTGAGGCCCGGCGACTCGATGCCGAAGAGATGCACCAGCCCCGGCACCCCGTGCACCGCCGGCCCCGAGATCATGAAGTCGGCCGCGGGCGCATCCGGCCCCGAGATCTTCGGACGCATGCCCGCATAGCCGGGGATCAGCGCGCCGTCTGGCAGCGCCGGCCAGTACCTGCGCACCTCGTCGTAGAAACGCTCGCCGCGTGCCGGGTCGACCACGAGATCGTCGGCCGCGTCGACCCATTGCACATCGGGCCCGAACTTGGCCTGCCCGCCGAGGTCGAGCGTCAGGTGCACGCCGAGCCCGCCCGGCTCCGGCACGGGATAGATGAGCCGGCCGAAAGGCGCGCGGCCCGCGAGCGTGAAGTAGCTGCCCTTGGCGAAGTATTCGCGTGGCACCACCGATGTCGGCATGCCTTCGAAACGACGCGCCAGTGCCGTCGCACCCAACCCCGCGGCATTGACCACGGTGCGGCAGCGCAGCGCCGTGCCGTCGGCGGCCCTCAGCACGATGGCGCCGTCCACGCATTCAGCGCGCTCGATGGGCGACTTGAGCGCCAGCATGCCGCCCGCGTTCTCGAGATCGCCCAGCAGGCTCAGCATCAGCGCATGGCTGTCGACGATGCCCGTGCTCGGCGAATGCAGCGCGGCGACGCAATGCAGTTGCGGCTCCATCGCGAGAGCTTGCTGCGCTGTGAGCAGCATCAGATCGTCCACCCCGTTGGCCGCGGCCTTGGCGCGGATGATGTCGAGTTGGCCCACCTGCTCGGCGGACGTTGCCACGATGAGCTTGCCGCAGCGGCTGTGCGGCACGCCGCGCGCCTGCGCGTAGCCATATAGAGCGTCGCGTCCTTCCACGCACAGCGTCGCCTTCAGCGAGCCCTGCGGGTAGTAGATGCCCGCATGGATCACCTCGCTGTTGCGGGAACTCGTTCCCGTGCCGATGGCCCCTTCGGACTCCAGCACCAGCACCTCCCGGCCTGCGAGCGCCAATGCGCGCGCCACGGCCAGCCCCACCACTCCGGCGCCGATGACGGCGCAATCAATTTCATCCATCGCGCGAGCTTAGCGCGGCGCGAGGGGCGCGATTCTCACCTCGCGCTGGGCGGCGGCTCGGGGTCGGTGGGCTCGTCGGGCGCGTGCTCCGGCCCTTCATCGGGCTCGACCGGCAGGTCGGGCGTGATCGGAGACGGAAGATCGGGTTGGGTGGCCATGGCTGCACTCCTTCGTTCCATCTCTTCGTTCTAGCGCGCTTTCACGCGCCTGCAAGCAGCCCGCGGCGGAAGGCGTCGTCGGTGCGCACCGACAGCAGCCCTCCGCTCAGGCGCCCCAGCGACAGATCACTCAACACACGCCGAGGCATTCAGCGTCCATTCAACGCTTCAACACTTCAACACTTCAACGAGAAGACTCACATTTCGCGATGCATCGCAGGGCCATTCTAGGAATCGCCGTGCCTTCGCACATGAGCGAAGCGCCCTTTTGCGAGGAGTCCATGCGCCCTGCCGCGGCGTGCATGCGCGTGTGACAAAGCGCCTGGCTGAGACCGTGCGGCGCGAACGCGGGACCCGGACCAGCTCCACACAGCGATGGCGGTGGACGCGTTCCGGTGGCCGCTGCGTGTGCGCCCTGGCCATGCATCGGCGCGGCCCATCGGCGTCGAAAAAAGAGCAAGCCGTCCGACCTGAAAACCCATCCCCGCAAAGCACCGCCGTCACGGTCCGGCGGCGAATTCCGGACGAAATGGCGGACCCGATGCGTCGATGTCCGAGCCGGTTCGGGCCTTCCGGCGGGCGCGAAGGAAATCGACCGGGATCAATGCGGGGCCACGACGCAGCTGCTTGTCCGAATTCCGCTGGCGACTGCCGTGTGGCACTCGAGGGTTCCGCGTGCTGACAGAGGGGAAAGCACCTCATTTTTGTCGCTGTTTTCCATGAAGAAGGTCAATTTAAATTTGACATCAATCTTCCCCAGGCGTCGTGAAAATTTAATCCCAATCAATTTAAACTCGGATCGGTAACATTTTTTATTGAATTTTCCGCGATTTTCAAGGAATTAAAAATTAATAGGAAATTAATCTAAATTTAGATCATTCTTCTCATCCAAGAAAAAAATCTACCCCATTTGAGCTGATCCCAGCTGAATGCCGGATCGATCGATCTGACTCAATTTGCGAAAAACCTCTTATCAATCTTTGATTTTTTGTCTTATTACCGTTGGTTTGATATTGGAAATATTGAAATTCAGACTTCGAGAACCATCGCCTGAGAGAGGAAGGGTGGAAAAAATTTCGAAACGACGTGTCGTTGAGGCTCCAAATATGGGTGACAAACCGCCCCCCACAAATGTCCGTGGTACCTCAAAAGTCCTGACTTAGGTAGTTCGATTCAGAAATATTTATATCCAAATGCAAACAATCAGAAAAGACCCAAACAGTCGACTCGGCAAGTTCCTAGGATCGCGACAAATCAAGGTCCACATCCAATTGAATTCAATTAGGTCCGCTTAATTGTATTTTTCATTCACAGTCTGCCGCCGGATCATTGCATGGAAACCCAAATTGCTTCGTCATCCGAGGCCGCCGTGGCCTCGGAGGCCGCGCTGGGCGATCTTTTCGTCTCCCCGTCCGCGCGCGCGGCGGCCGGCGAACGGCTCGGCGTCTCGCTGGCCCTCGACGCCGGGTTCGCGCAGCGATGGCTCGCGTCGCTGGGTGCCACGGGGTACCTGCCGGACACGCTGTTCGAAGGCGCGTGGCTGCTGCTGCAATCGCGCTGGCTGGGTGCGGCCCTGCCGATGCCCCCGTCCGGCACCGCGCGCGCGTGGCTGACCCAGCTCGACCTCGACCGGCGGGCCATGCACCGTGCCTGCGAGACCCCGTCGCACCTGCGGCTCGAAGTCCGGGCGGAGCACCCCGCCAGCCTGCACCTGGACGTCGACGCGCGCCTGATGGACGCGCCCTGCGCCAACCGCCTGCTCGCAGCCATCGCCGACACCGCCGCCGATCTGCTGGCGCGTCCCGACGCGGCGCTCGACAGCATCCGCGCCCTGCCCGACGCCGACCGCGCCGACCAGCTCGCCGCATGGGCCACGTCGCCCGCCGCGCCCGACCTTTCGCTCACCGTGCCCGCCGTGTTCATTCGCCGGGCCGCGGCCACGCCCGGCGCGGTGGCGCTGGTGGCAGGCGACGAAACGATGTGCTACGGCGAACTCGACGCGCGCAGCGACCGGCTCGCATGGCGCCTGCAGCAGTCGGGCGTGCGGGCGGGCGACAACGTCGGGATGGTGTTCGAGCGTTCGATGGCCGCCGTCGTCGCCATGCTCGGCATCCTCAAGGCGGGCGCGGCCTACGTGCCGGTGCCGACCGACTTTCCGCCTGATCGGGTCGCCCACATGCTCGACCAGGCTGGCGCGACCCAGGTCGTGACGACCGAGGCGCTGGCCCCGCTCGTGCCGGCCAACCGCACCGTCGTGCGGATCGATGGGACTGAAGACCCGTCGGGCCGTGCACCGTGGACGCCGCCCGCCATCGACGGCGAGTCGCTCGCGTACCTCATGTACACCTCGGGCTCGACGGGCGTACCCAAGGGCATCGAGATCAGCCATCGCGCCATCCTGCGGCTGGTGGTCGATGTCGACTACATCGAGCTCGCCCCCGGGCGCGCGATGCTGCATGCGGCGCCACTCGCCTTCGACGCCTCGACGCTCGAAGTCTGGGGACCGTTGCTGAACGGCGGGCGCTGCGTGATCCACGACGAACGGGTACCCACCGGCGCCGGCCTCGCACACACCATCGCCCGCCACGAGGTACACACGGCCTGGCTCACGGCCTCGCTCTTCAACGCCGTGGTCGACGGCGATCCGCAGCACCTCGCGGGCCTGGCTCACCTGTTCACCGGCGGCGAGGCGCTGTCGGTACCCCATGTGCGACGCGCGCTCGACGCTCTCCCCGGGCTCACGCTCAGCAATGGCTACGGGCCGACCGAGTGCACGACCTTCGCGGCCACCCATCGCATCGAGCGCGCCGCTGTCGCGGCGGGCCTGCGCTCGGTGCCGCTCGGGCGCCCGATCAAGGACACCGTGCTGCGCGTGCTGAGCCCGACGCTGGCACTGCTTCCCAGCGGACTCGTGGGCGAACTGTGCATCGGCGGACACGGCCTGGCGCGCGGGTACCTGGGGCAACCCGAACTCACGGCCGCGCGCTTCGTGCCCGATCCTTTCGGCGCGCCCGGCGATCGGCTCTACCGCACCGGCGATCTCGCCCGCTGGCTGCCCGACGGCACCCTCGAGTTCATCGGCCGCATCGACGGCCAGGTCAAGATCCACGGCCATCGCATCGAGACCGGCGAGGTCGAGGCGGCGATCCTCGCGCATCCCGCGGTGCAGTCCTGCGCGGTGATCGCGCGGCCCGGTCGCGACGGACAGTTGCGTCTGGTCGCCTACCTGGTGGCGCGCGCACGGAAGCTCCCGTGGGACGCGCTGCGCGCGCACCTGGCGGCCCGCCTGCCCGCGGCGATGCTTCCGTCCGCGCAGGTCTGGCTCGCGCAACTCCCCGTCACACCCAACGGCAAGCTCGACCGCCAGGCCCTGCCCGAACCGGCGAGCGAGCGCCCCGAACTCGCACAGCCCTTCGAGCAGGCGCGCGACGCGCTGGAACAGCAGGTGTGCGACGCCTTCGCACGCGCCCTGGGCATCGACAAGGCCGGGCGCAACGACAACTTCTTCGAGCTGGGCGGCAGCTCGCTGCGGGTGCTGCAGGTGCTCGCGGACCTGCAGCGCGAAGGCGCGCCGCCGCTGTCGACCAACCTGTTCTTCCGCCATCCGACGCCGGGCGCCATCGCGGCGCAGTTGCAGCCGGCCGACGAGGCCCCACAGGCCCTGCCCGTACGGAAAGACGCGACCCGCGCCGCGGCCGACGCACCGGAACCGATCGCCCTCATCGCCACCGCCGGCCGCTTCCCCGGCGCCAGCGATGTGGAGCAGTTCTGGGACAACCTCGTGGCCGGGCGCGACACCGTCAGCTTCTTCGACGACGCCAGCCTGGACGCCGGCGTCAGCGAATCCCTGCGCCGCGACCCGGCCTACGTGCGGGCGCGCGGCGTGATCGATGGCATCGAGGGCTTCGATGCCGCCTTCTTCGGCCTCGGCCCGAAGGAGGCCGCGCTCATGGACCCGCAGCATCGCGTGTTCCTCGAGATCTGCTGGGAGTGCCTGGAACGCGCGGGCTACGTGCCCGACGAAGCGCCGGGTCCGGTGGGCGTGTATGCGGGCACGTACAACGCCACCTACTTCCAGCGCCATGTGGCCTCGCGGCCCGATCTCGTGGAGGCCGTCGGCGAGTTCCAGGTGATGCTGGCCAACGAGAAGGACTACATCACCACCCGCGTGGCCAACCGGCTCAACCTGCGCGGTCCGGCCGTGGCCGTCAACACCGCATGCTCGACCTCGCTGGTCGCGGTGGCGCAGGCCTTCCACGCGCTGCGCACGGGCCAGTGCTACATGGCGCTCGCGGGCGGCGCGTCGGTCACCTGCCCGCCCCGCAGCGGCTACCTCTACAACGAGGGCTCGATGCTCTCGCCCGACGGCCACACGCGCAGCTTCGATGCGCAGGCCAAGGGCACCGTGTTCAGCGACGGCGCCGCCGTGGTGCTGCTCAAGCGGCTGTCCGACGCGCAGGCCGACGGCGACACCATCTATGCCGTGCTGCGCAGCGCCTGCGTCAACAACGACGGCGGCGCCAAGGCCAGTTTCACCGCGCCCAGCGTGGACGGCCAGGCCGCGGTGATCCGCGCCGCGCTGGCAGCGGCAGACGTGGACGCACGCAGCATTTCCTACGTGGAAGCACACGGCACCGCCACGCCGATGGGCGACCCGGTCGAGGTCGAGGCACTGACCGTCGCCTACGCGGAGCACACCGATGCGCGGGGCTACTGCACGCTGGGCTCGCTCAAGAGCAACGTGGGCCACATGGTCACGGCCGCGGGCGCCGCCGGCCTCATCAAGACGGCGCTGTCGCTGCACCACGAACTGATTCCCCCCACCGCGCATTTCACGGCGCCGAACCCCGCGATCGACTTTGCGCGCACGCCGTTCCACGTCAGCAACCAGCTGCAGCCGTGGCCACGGGCCGACCTGCCGCGCCGCGCGGGGGTCAGCTCGTTCGGTGTCGGGGGCACCAACGCGCACGTCGTGCTCGAGGAAGCACCCGCGCGGCAGGCATGCGCCGCGCCCGGCGTGCAGCGGGGCGTCCACGTGCTGGCGCTGTCGGCCCGCTCGGAAGCCGCGCTGGCAGTCGCGACGCAGCAGCTGGCGACGCACCTGGAGGAACAGCCCGGACTCGGCCTGGGCGACGCCGCGTTCACCCTGTGCGTCGGCCGCAAGGCCCATGCCTTCCGCCGCGCCGTGGTGGCCGGCGATGCGGCGCAGGCCATCGAGGCGTTGCGCTCGGAGAACGCGGCATGGCGCGTGAGCGACCGGATCGCCGAGCGTGCGCCGCAGCCCGTGCTGATGTTCCCGGGCCAGGGGGCGCAGTACCCGGGCATGGGCCGGGCGCTGCATGCGGGCGACCCGGTGTTCGCGGCCGCGTTCGACAACTGCCTGCGCGCCTTCGATAACGCGCTGGACTTCGACCTGCGCGAGCGCATGTTCGCAGCCGACCCGCAGGCGCTCGCACCGACGGCCGTCACGCAGCCCGCGCTCTTCACGCTCGAGTACGCGCTCGCACGGCGGCTGCTGTCGCTGGGCCTGCGCCCGCACGCGCTGATCGGCCACAGCGTCGGGGAGTTCGTCGCGGCCGTGATCGCCGGCGTGATGCGCCTGGAAGACGCCGCCCGGCTCATTGCCCGCCGCGGCGCGCTCATGCAGGCACAGCCCGCGGGAACGATGCTGTCGGTGCGGCTCGGCGCGGACGCGTTGGCCGCGCGGCTCGCGTCCTCGCCGCAGGTCTCGCTCGCCGCACAGAACGCGCCCGGCGCCTGCGTGGCCGCCGGCCCATCCGGGGCCGTCGCCGAACTCCAGGCCGCGCTCGAAGCCGAGGGCGTCGCCTGCCGGCTGCTGCAGACATCGCACGCCTTTCACTCCGCCATGATGGACGCCGCGGTGGCGCCCTTCGAGGCGCTCGTGGGCCAGGTGACGCTGCACGCGCCGCAGATCCCCATCTACTCCACATTCACCGGCTGCCTGCTCGAGAGTGCACAGGCCACCAGCCCGGCCTACTGGGCGCAGCACCTGCGCGGCACCGTGCGCTTCTCGCCTGCCCTGCAGTGTGCGGCGAACCAGGCCACCCATCCGGTGTTCGTGGAAGTCGGCCCCCACAACACGCTGGCCGCGCTGGTGCGCCAGCACCGCGTGCAAGGCCTTGTCGCGGCGGTGCCGCTGCTGCACGGCGAGCCGGCCGACGAGACCCGGACCCTGCGCCTGGCGGCCGCGCGCCTGTGGACCTGCGGCGCCGAGGTCGATCTCGCCCCGCTGGCGCCGCGCGCCGGCGCCAGGCGCGTGTGCCTTCCCACCTACCCGTTCGAGCGCAAGCGTCTGTGGGTCGACATCGCGCCCACCGCACCGGTGTCGCCGGCGATCTCGCCCGCCGTTGCGCCCGCCCTGCCAGCCCTGGCTGTCCTGCCTGTTTCATTGGAGCCGATCGTGACCGCTGCAGCGCCTTCGCCTTCCCCCCTGACTCCCAACGCAACCCAGGCGGCGTCGGTCGACGCGCGATTGCGGGCCCTGTTCGAGGACATCTCGGGCATCGACATGGCACAGGCCGAGGGCCACGCCCCGTTCGCGGAGATCGGCATGGACTCGCTCACGCTGACCCAGGCGGCCACGCAGATCAAGAAACGCTTCAAGGTCGAAGTGAGCTTCCGGCAGTTGATGGAGAACTACCGCAGCTTCGATGCGCTGGCCGCATTCCTGCTGCAGAGCCTGCCGCCCGAGGTCGAGCCGGCGGCCGTGCCCGCCACTCCCGTCACGTCCGGCGTCTCCATGGCGCCTGCCGTGCAGGCGCCCATGCAGGCCCCACCGGCAGGGCTCGCGCCACCTGCCGGTCTGCTGAACCAGGTGATCGCGCAGCAGATGGAGCTGATGCGCCAGCAACTGGCGCTTCTGTCCGGCGCGCCCGTTCCCGCAGCGGCCGCGATGCCCGCGCCGGTCGAGGCCGTGCCCGCCGCGCCACAGCCGCCCACCGAAGCGCCGCTTCGCTACGACGTCAACAAGGCCTTCGGTGCCATCGCCCGCATCCACACCCAGCGCAGCGCCGAACCCAGCGCACGGCAGAAGGCGCGGCTGGCCACGTTCGTGCGGCGCTATGTCGAACGCACGCCAAAGAGCAAGCGCTTCACCGAGGAGAACCGCGCCCACATGGCGGACCCGCGCGTGGTCAACGGCTTTCGTCCGCTGACCAAGGAGATCACCTACCAGATCGTGATCGAACGCTCCAAGGGCTCCAGGCTCTGGGACCTCGACGGCAACGAGTACATCGACGCGCTCAACGGCTTCGGGCTGAACCTGTTCGGCTGGCAACCCGATTTCGTGCAGGACGCCGTGCGGCGCCAGCTCGATGCGGGCTACGAGATCGGGCCGCAGCATCCGCTCGCGGCCGACGTGACCCGCCTCATCTGCGAACTCACGGGCAGCGAGCGCGCCGGCCTGTGCAACACCGGCTCCGAGGCCGTGATGGCGGCGCTGCGCATCGCGCGCACCGTCACCGGGCGCAACACGGTGGTGGCCTTCACGGGCTCGTATCACGGCACCTTCGACGAAGTGCTGGTGCGCGCCGGCAAGGGCGGCAAGGGCCTGTCGGCCGCGCCCGGCGTGATGAGCGGCATGTTCGGCGACATCCGCGTGCTCGACTACGGCACCCCCGAGGCGCTGGAGTTCATCCGCGACAACGCCCCGGACCTGGCGGCCGTGCTGGTCGAACCGGTGCAAAGCCGCCGCCCCGACTTCCAGCCGCGCGAGTTCCTGCACGACGTGCGCGACATCACCGCGCAGAACGGCTGCTGCCTCATCTTCGACGAGGTCATCACCGGCTTTCGCACCGCGCTGGGCGGCGCGCAGGAACTGTTCGGCGTGCGCGCCGACCTCGCCACCTACGGCAAGGTGATCGGCGGCGGCTTTCCGGTCGGCGTGATCGCCGGCAAGCGCGAGTTCATGGACGCGCTCGACGGCGGCGGCTGGCAGTACGGCGACGATTCGATCCCGGGCGTCGGCGTCACCTACTTCGCCGGCACCTTCGTGCGCCATCCGCTCGCGCTCGCCGCAGCCAAGGCCTCGCTCACGCACCTGAAGGAAGCCGGGCCCGCGCTGCAGGCCGGGCTCACCACGCGCACGAGCGCGATGGCGGCGGAACTCTCGGGCTGGTGCCGGGAAATGGGCGCGCCCCTGGAGATCTGCCATTTCGCGTCGCTGTGGCGCGTGAGCTGGCTCGAAGACCACCCGCTGCAGGACCTGCTGTTCGCCATGATGCGCAGCCGCGGCGTGCACATCCTGGACAACTTCCCGTGCTTCCTCACGAGCGCGCACAGCGCCGAGGACATCGCCTCGATCCAGAGCGCCTTCAAGGAGTCGGTCACCGAGATGCAGGAATCCGGCTTCCTGCCGCGCCGCGCTCCCGCCCCGACCCGCTTCGATGCGCGCAAGCCCGCCGAAGACGGCAGCGTGCTGGCCCGCGACATCGACGGCCAGCCGTTCTGGTACCGGCCCGACAACGCCGCCTCGCACGACCCACACATCCATGGAAAGGCCGCAGCATGAACGCCGCACTCAAGCCCACCGCGAGCGGTGGCCTCGTCGAATGCATCATTGCGACGACCGAGTCGCAGCGCGAAATCTGGCTCGGCGCCACGATGAGCACCGAGGCCTCGATGGCCTACAACGAGTCAGTCGTGCTGCGCCTGCGCGGCATGCTGGACGTTCCGGCCATGGCGCGCGCCACCGACCGCCTGCTCGAACGCCACCAGGCGCTGCGCGCCACGATCTCGCCGGACGGCGCCTTCATGCTGGTCAGCCCTGCGGGAGGGAATCACCTGCGCCAGCAGGACCTGAGCGGGCTCGCGCCGGAAGCCCTCGCGCAGGCGCTGCTGGCGGCCCACGGCGAAGCGGTGTGCACGCCGTTCTCGCTCGAACACGGCCCACTGTTCCGCGCGGTGCTGTTCCGTCTGGGCGATGCCGAGCACGAACTCGTGATGTCCGCGCACCACGTGGTCTGCGACGGCTGGTCGTGGGCGGTCATCACGGAACAGCTGGGCCACCTCTATGCCGAGGAAACCGGCGTCGGGCTGAAGCTCAAGGCCGCGCCGCTCTTCTCGGACTTCGCCGCCGAGGAAACCGTCGCGGCCGCGAGCCCCGACATGCAGGCGCACATCGACTACTGGCTGCAGCGCTTTCCCGGCAACACGCAGCCGGTGCTCGATCTGCCGCTGGACCGCCCCCGCCCGGCCGCCCGCACCTTCAACTCGCGCCGCGCCGAGCGTCTGCTGGACCGGCGCGTGGTCGGCGCCGTGCGCATCGCGAGCACCAAGGCCGGCGTCAGCCTGTTCACGGGCCTGCTCAGCGGCTTCGTCGCGACGCTGCACCGCCTCACGGGCCAGGAGGACATCGTCGTCGGTATCCCGACCTCGGGCCAGCTCGCGCACGACGTGCCCGGCCTGGTCGGCCATTGCGTGAACCTGCTGCCGCTGCGCATCGCCGTGCATCCCGCCATGCGCTTCGACGCCCTGATGGACGAATGCAGCACCACCGTGCTCGACGGGTTCGATCACCAGGCCCTGACCTATGGCGCGCTGCTGGGCCAGCTGTCGCTCGAGCGCGACCCGAGCCGGCTGCCGCTGGTGAGCGTGACCTTCAACGTCGACCCCGACGTGGCGAGCAGCGCGCAGGCGTTCACCACGCTCGACGTGGTGCAGGACACGATCGCCCGCCGCTACGAGAACTTCGAACTGTTCGTGAACCTGCGCCCGCACGCCGGCAGCCTGCAGGTCGAGGCGCAATACAACACCGATCTGTTCGACGACGTGAGCGTGCAGCGCTGGCTCGACATGTTCGAGTGCGTGCTGCAGTCGGCCGCGCACAAGCCCGACGAAACCATCGGCGCCCTCGAGGTGCTGTCGCCCAGCGCTGCACGTTCGCTGCTGGCGCTGCAACCCGCGCGCGTGCCGCTGCGCGGCGCGCCGCTGGCGCACGCCGGCTTCGTGACGCGCGTGCCGCTGCAACCCCACCGCCCTGCCGTGCGCGACGGCGCGCGCAGCTGCAGCTACGGCGAACTCGATGCGCTGTCCAACCGCCTGGCGCGTGCGTTGCGCGCGCGCGGCGTGGGCCGCGGCCAGCGCGTGGGGCTGTGCCTCGAACGCAGCCTGGAGATGGTCGTCGCCATGCTGGGCATCCTCAAGGCGGGCGCGTCCTACGTGCCGCTGGACACGGCATTTCCGCAGGCGCGGCTGGACCACTACGCCAGCGACGCCACCCTCGGCCTGATGCTGACCTCGTCCGACATCGCGGTGGCGCCCCGCGACTGGCGCGCCGACGCCGACCAGCGGATCTTCGAGATCGATCGCGACACCGCCTGGCGCCAGCTGCCCGGCGAAGCCCTGCCGCCGAGCAGCGACGACCCGGGGTCCGAAGACGCCGCCTATGTGATCTACACCTCCGGCTCGACCGGCCTGCCCAAGGGCGTCGTCGCGCATCACCGGGGCGTGGCGCACCTGCTGCAGTGGATGCAGCGCGAATCGGGCATCGGCCCGGCCGACCGCATCGCCGCCGTCACCACCCTGTCGTTCGACATGGCCGTGCCCGACCTGCTGCTGCCGCTGGCGGCAGGCGCCGAACTCGTGATGGTGCAGCGCGAGGTCGCCATGGACGGCAACCGCCTGTCGCAGGCCCTGGACGACGAACAGATCACGCTGCTGCAGGCCACGCCCGGCATGTGGCAGCTCCTGCTGGATGCCCAGTGGGCCGGCGGCACGCCCGGCTTCCGCGGCTGGACCGGCGGCGAAGCGCTGCGCCCGAGCATGGCGCTGGCGCTGTGCGAGCGCATGGAAGGGCTGTGGAACGGCTACGGCCCGACCGAGACGACGGTGTACGCCACGGCCTGGCATGTCCGCCCCGAAGACATCCCTTCGCGCGGCATCTCGATCGGCAGGCCCGTCGACAACACCGAGATCTGGATCCTCGACGCCGACCTGCAGCCCTGCCCGATCGGCGTGCCTGGCGAAATCTGCATCGCGGGTGAAGGCGTCGCGCTGGGCTACCTCGACCGCCCCGCGCTGACCGCCGAACGCTTCGTCACGGTGCGCATCTTCGGCACCACGAAGAAGGTCTACCGCTCCGGCGACCGCGGCCGCTGGCGCAACGACGGGCTGCTCGACCATCTCGGGCGGCTCGACTTCCAGGTCAAGGTGCGCGGCTACCGCATCGAGCCCGGCGAGATCGAGGTGCGCTGCTGCGAAGTCGCCGGCGTCTCGCGCAGCGTGGTCGTGGCCCGCGAGGACAACCCCGGCGACGTGCGCCTGGTGGCCTACCTCGCGCTGACCCCGGGCGCCGGCTTCGACCTCGATGCGCTGATGGTGCATCTGCGCAAGCACCTGCCGGCCTTCATGCTGCCGCAGCACGTGGTGACGCTCGACGCACTGCCCACGCTGGCCAACGGCAAGGTCGACCGCGTCTCGCTGCCGCCGCCGCAGGCGGTGGCGCGCGACGAGGTGCGGCGCGGCGCCGGTCCGCGCAACGCGCACGAGCGCAAGGTGCTCGCGATCATGGAGAAGGTGCTGAGCCTGCCGGGCCTGGACATGCACGACAACTTCTTCACCATGGGCGGCCACTCGCTGCTGGCCGCGCGGCTCACCACGCTGCTGAGCCGCGAGTTCCAGGTCACGCTGCCGCTGCGCTCGCTGTTCGAGGCGCCCACGGCCGAGAAGCTGGCCGCGGTCATCCAGGCCCTGCAGGGCGCGGGCGTCGGCCTGCAGGCACCCATTGCCTGCCACCCCGATCGCCGCAGCGCGCCGCTCACGCCCTCGCAGGAACGCATCCGCTTCATGGAGCAGCTGTACGCGGGCCGCTCCGTCTACAACGCGCCCTCGGCACAGCGGCTCACCGGCCGGCTCGACGCCGCGCGCTTCGAAGGCGCGCTGCGCGAGATGATCCGCCGCCAACCCTCGCTGCGCACGTGCATCGGCTTCGACGAGAACACGGGAAGACCGATCCAGTCGATCGCTGAGTCGGTGGAATTCGCCCTGCCGCTGGTCGACCTGCGCGGCCTGCCGGCGGACCAGCGCGAGGCCGAGCTGGTCGAGCAGATGCAGGAGCTGGCAGACCGGCCGCTGGACATCCACAGCGCGCCGATGATGCGCACGACCCTGTTCCAACTCGACGACAACGAACACGTCTTCCTGTTCGTGCCGCATCACCTGATCTGGGACGGCTGGTCCTTCGACCTGATGCAGCGCGAGCTGGGTGCGTTCTACGACGCCGCCGAACGCGGCCGTCCGCACAACCTGCCCGCGCTCGCCACCACCCACGGCGACTATGCCGAGTGGCTGGAAAAGTGGCTGACCGAGCCGGCCTGCGAGGAGCAGCTCGCGTTCTGGCGCGGCCGGCTCGCGGGCGCCAAGGCCGTGCGCCCGCCCCGAACCGACATGCCGCGCCGCGCGGGCAAGAGCGGCCAGGGCGGCGCGCACTGGATCCACATCGACCTGCAGAGCACGCAGCGGCTGCGCGAGGCCGCGCGCGACATGGACGTGACGCTCAGCATGCTGACCTTCGGCATCTACGCGCTGACCATGGCCCAGGCGACAGGCAACGACGCCATCGTCATCGCGAACCCGGTGCGCGGACGCCAGCAGGCCGAGACGGAAGACGTCATGGGCTTCTTCAACAACGTGCTGCCGGTCTCGCTCGCGGTCGACATGTCGCTGCCGCTGCCCGATTTCATGCGCTACGTGAAGCAGGAGCTGCTGTCGATGATGAACAACCAGCAGGTGCCGTTCGAGCGCCTGATGGCCGAGCCCGGCTATGCACGGCAGATCAAGGCATCCGGGCCCTACCAGGCGATGTTCTCGTTCCAGGACGCACGCGAACGCGCGCGCACCGTCGGCAGCCTGCAGACCCGCCAGGTGCACGTGATGCAGCACGGCGCCACCGACGACGTCGGCGTGTGGCTGATGGACAAGCCGCACGGCCTGGAGGGCGCCCTGCTCTACAACGCCGATGTGTACCTGCGCGAGACCGGCGCCCAGTTGCGCGAGCGCTACCTCGAAGTCCTGGGCCGCGTCGCCGACCACCCGCGGGCCACGCTGGCGCAGATCGCCAGCACCGAGGGCTCGGCCAGCGCACGCTATCTGCGCAAGCTGGCGGCCGACGATGCGGACAGGGGTGCGCCGGCCAAGGCCCGCGACGCCAACGCCGCCGGCGCCGCAGACACCGCGGACGCGCGCGAGGCCAGGCAAGGCCTGCTCAGCCCCGAGCACGCACAACTGGCCCAGATCTGGGCCGACGTGATCGGCATCGACGTCGAAGAAATCCGCGCCGGCGACAACTTCTTCGATCTCGGCGGCGACTCGCTGCTGGTGCTGCGCGCCGTGCAGCAGGCGGCGCAGACGCTGGGGCACCACGTGGAGCCGCGCCGCTATCTGTTCGAGAACCTCGGGCAGATCGCCTCCTCGGCGCACGGCACGCCGCACGGTGTCCCCCCGGACCTCGCCGACCTGGCCGCCGGCACGGCCGCGCACGCATCGCGCGGCGGGCTGCTCGGCGCGCTCGGCAGCTGGCTGCGCAAGGGATGACCATGGCCGGCGACGCTCACGCCCTGTCCGTCGACGCGCCGGTCTGCCGGTACGTCGAACTGGACCGCTTCACCGATGCCCTGCCCGCTCAGGTGCTGTCGGTGGAGGAGCGCGCGCGTGCCGAGAGCCTGCGGTTTCCCCTCGACCGGCAACGCTTCGTGGCGGCCCATGTCGCGCTGCGGCAGGCGCTGTGCGCGTACACGGGCCTGGACCCCGCCGCGCTGACCCTGGTCACCGGTGCCTTCGGCAAGCCGTCGCTGTCGGGCCCCACGCGCATCCAGTTCTCGCTGAGCCACAGCCAGGGCCTGGCATTGATCGCCATCGGCGGGCTCGGCCCGCTGGGCGCCGACGTCGAGCTGCTGCGCCCGATGCCGGACGCGGCCGCCCTGGCGGCGGCGCATTTCACGCCGCGCGAACAGGAGGCGCTCGCCGCCCTGCCCGCGCACGAACGTGACCCCGCCTTCCTGACCTGCTGGACCCGCAAGGAAGCCTGCCTGAAGGCCATCGGCGTGGGCCTGCTGGTGTCGCCGCAGAGCTTCGAGGTGGGCCTGGCACCCGAGCGCCGCCGCGTCGAGGTGCCGGTGGCCGACCGCACCCTGGTGCTGGAGCTGGGGCCGGCGCCCGCGCGGCCGGACAGCGTGGGCTCGCTCGCCACATGGCGCCATACGGAAGCCCGCGCCCAGGCCTCGGGGGCCGGTTCCGAGGGCGGCCGCATGCGCCCCCGGAACGCGCTCAAGGGGATGGCCGAGGCGCGCTGCGCAGGGGGTGTGGCATGACCCTCTTCACGCCGCTCATGTTCGGACCGGCCTCGCGCCAGGTCTTCGGCGCATTCCACGCCGCCGACGGAGACCGGGACGAGCACACCGCCGTGCTCCTGTGCCCGCCCTTCGGCCAGGAGGGCCTGCGCACCCATCGCTTCTTCAAGGTGCTGGCGGAGCGCCTCGCGCGCGCCGGCATCGCCACGCTGCGCTTCGACTTCTACGGCTCCGGCGACTCGCCGGGCGACGAGAGCGAGGGTGAGCTCGACGGCTGGCGCCGCGACCTGTGCTCGGCGCACGAGGAGTTGCGGCGGCATGCGCCCCATGCTGCCATCGTGTGGATCGGCGCGCGGCTGGGCGCCACCCTGGCCGTGCTGGCCGCGCGCAACGGGCGCTGCGACCCGGCCCGGCTGGTGCTCTGGGAGCCGGTGATCGACGGGCGGGGCTACGCGCGCCTGCTGCGCGAGCGGCATGTCGCGGCGATCGACACGACCTTCTGCATTCCCGACCTGTCGTGGCGCCGCAGCCTCGCGCAGGAGCCGGACGCGCTGCCCGAAGAGGCGCTGGGCGTGCGTCTCTCGCCGGCGCTGCAGGCGCAGCTGCGCGCCCTCACGCCGCAATCGCTGCCGCTCACGGCCCTGCACGACACCCTGGTGCTGGCCCCGCCCGACGACACGCCCACCGCGCAATGGGCGGCCGAGCAGCAGTCGCGTCACATGCCGGTGCGCCTGGCCTACCTCAGCCACCCGCTGGACTGGACCTCCGACCCCTTTCCCCACAGCGCGATGGTTCCGGCCGACGCGCTCAGCCGCCTGCAGGGAGCCATCCATGAATGACCTGATGCAGACCCCGCATCGCTTCGGCCCTGGCGACGCACTGATGGGCATGCTCACCGTCCCCGCGCAGCAGGTGCCGGCCCCCGTTGCATGCCTGATGTTCAACATGGGCGCGAACCACCGCGTCGGGCCGCGCCGCATCAACGTGAAGCTGGCGCACGTCCTGGCCGCGCGCGGCGTGAGCAGCCTGCGCTTCGACCTGGGCGGCGTCGGCGACAGCGATGCGCTGGACACCGGGCCCGACCTGCAGACGCGCGCGGTGCACAGCCTGCAGGCCGCCATGGACCTCGCGCAGGGCGTGCTGGGCATCCGCCAGTTCGCGGTCGTGGCCATGTGCTCGGGCGTGGAGCACGCCATGTCGGCGGCCGCGGTGGACGCACGCCTGGTCGCGCTCTCGCTGTTCGACGGCTTTGCCTTCCCCCAACGGCGCACGCGCTGGGAGCTCACGGTGCGCCGCGCGCTCGCGGTGCCGATGCACCCGTCGTTCCCCGGCAAGGCGCGGCGCTGGGTCCTGCGCCATCTGCCCGGCAGCACGGCGACCAGGCCACTGCCGGGCTACTTCGCGGACAGGCGGCCACCCGACGTCAATGCGATCTGGTTCGAAGCCACCATGAAGCGGCTGGTCGAACGCGAGGTGGCGGTGCAGCTGCTGTATTCCGGATCGCTGCACGTGCGCGACCGCGACCGCGACCAGCTCGGCGCCCTGTGCCGCGAACCGTTCATGCAAGGCCTGCAGTACGAGTTCATGCGGGACGTGGACCACACCGTCTGCACGGTGAAGGGCCAGCAGCTCTTCCTGCAGTCCGTCGGCGACTGGGTCGCCGAGCACTGCCTGGCCACCAGCAGCCCGCAGCGGCACAGCCGCCCGGCGGCAGGCACCCCGCGCGCGATCCCGGCCACGCTCGCCGCCCCCTGAAACAACAACCGAAGCCAAGGAGAGACTCATGAAATCCGTCGACCTAGCGAATCCGCGCGGCGAGCGCCTCCTCGCCACCGAGGGCGCCCGCGCCTTTCCCGGTGGTCGCTTCCGGTCGCGGGCCATGGCGCTGCTGCTGGCGCTCGGGTTGTGCGGCTGCGCACCCGGCTTCGGCCCGCCGGGCCCGCTGCAGTCGGGCGACGGCAAGAACGGCGGCACCGGCAGGGTGGAAGCCATCACGCCGGAGCTGATCCGCACGCAGCTCGCCAGGAACACGGGCATCCCGCCCGAGGTGAAGGCGCTGTTCGGCCGGCCCGCGGCCTACACCATCGGGCCGGGGGACGTGGTGGGCATCACCGTCTACAACAATCCCGAGCTGCAGCCCAACCTGGGCGCGGTGATCGCGCAGCAGAGCGACCCGACCGGCGTCACCGTGGCACCGGGCTTCATCGTCGATGCCGCGGGAGAGATCAGCTTTCCCTACATCGGCCGCACCCGGCTGCAGGGGCTGACCGAAAGCGGTGCGTCCGAGCTGATCGCGACGCGCATCGGCAAGATCATCAAGGCGCCCCTGGTCAGCGTGCGCATCCAGTCGTTCCGCAGCCAGCGCGCCTATGTCGAGGGCGAGGTCCGCACGCCCGGGCTGCAGATCTTCACGGACATCCCGATGACGCTGTCCGAGGCGCTCAACCGGGCGGGCAGCATCACCCTCGGGGGCGACCGTTCGCATGTGGCGCTCACACGCGGCGAGCGCACGGTGGTCATCGACCTGATGCAGCTCAAGCGCTTCGGCGCCGACGCCAACAACATTCCGCTGCGCAACGGCGACGTCGTGTACGTCGGCGCCCGGGACGACAGCCGCATCTACGTGATGGGCGAGATCCTGCGGCCCTCGGCGCTGCTGATGCGCAACGGCCGCATGAGCCTGAACGAGGCCCTCGGCGATGCGGGCGGGCCCGACCTGCTCACGGCCGATCCCGGGCAGATCTACGTGATCCGCAACTCGCCGCAGACGCCCGACACGCCGCAGGTCTTCAGCCTGAACGCGAAGAACCCGGCCGCGCTCGCGCTGGCCGACCGCTTCGAGCTGCGCCCGCGCGACGTCGTCTATGTCGACCGCGTGCCGCTGGTCTCGTGGAACCGGGTCGCCAACCTGATCCTTCCCGCCGCCCAGGTGGTCAACCTCGCGCGCGACACCGCCCGCAGCAGGTAGGTCCGCGCGGCGCCCCGGCCCGAACACGACACAGAAGGTGAAGCCCATGAATGCGCGTTGGTACCCCCCGCTTCCCGCACCGTATGGCCCGGAACCCGAGCCCCCGCACTCGAGGTTCAAGGAATACGTCGATCTCATGCTGGACAACCGCTGGCTGATCGCCTCGGTCACCGCCGCGGTGCTGGTGCTGGGCGCGGGCTACGCGCTCTTCGGACCGCGGGTGTACGAAGCGAACGTGCTGATCCAGCTCGAGGATGCCGAACGCTCGCCCGGCGGCGCGGGCGATGCCGCGGTCAACGGCGTGAACGTGAAGACGCCGACGTCGGGCGAGGCCGAGATCCTGAAGTCGCGCATGGTGCTCGGCCAGGCGATCGAGAACACCAAGCTGTTCATCACGGCGCGGCCGCACTACATCCCGCTCGTGGGTGCCTTCATCGCGCGGCATTCGAAGACGCTGTCCAGACCGGGTCTGCTCGGCCTGCGCGGCTATGTGTCGGGCACCGAGCGGATCGCGGTCGCGCAGATGGACGTGCCGCCGGCCTTCGAGGGCAAGAAGTTCCTGCTGACCGCCGGCAAGGGCGGCAGCTACACCCTGACGCATCCCGACCTCGACACCCCGCTGCACGGCCAGGTCGGCGTGCCGATGGACAGTTCGGTGCCGGGCGGAACGGTCCACCTGCTGGTGGCCTCGTTCGAGGCCCTGCCCGGCGGCGCCTTCGAGCTGACCCGGCGCTCCACGCAGCTCACCATGCTCGAGCTGCAGCGCGAGCTGCGCGTGATCGAGAAGGGCAAGCAGTCCAGCGTGATCGATGTGAGCTGGCAGACCGACGATCGCGACCACCTGGCGAACCTGCTCAACGAAGTGGCGCGCCTGTACATGCGGCAGAACATCGACCAGAAGACCGCGCAGGCCGAGCGCACGCTGAACTTCCTGGGCACCGAGCTGCCCAAGTTCAAGCAGCAACTGGAACGGTCGGAAGAGACCTACAACCAGTACCGCAACCAGAACGGGACCATCAGCCTGGACGACGAGGCACGCAACGCGCTGTCGCAGAACGTCGACCTGCAGGCGAAGCTGCTCGACGCGCGGCAAAAGCGCCTGGACCTGGCGAGCCGTTTCACCAGCGAGCACCCGATGCTGATCACGCTCGACGCGCAGATCGCCTCGTTGCGCAAGGAGCTGGGCGGCGTGGACAACCGCATCCGCCGCATGCCGATGCTGCAGCAGAACTCGCTGCGCATGCAGCGCGACATCAAGGTCAACACGGAGCTCTACGCGTCGCTGCTGAACAGCTCGCTGCAGATGCGCCTGGCCCGCGAAGGCCGGATCGGCAACGTGCGCGTGCTCGACCAGGCGCTGTCGCCGGAGAAGCCGGTGCGGCCCAAGGCCGTGATCGTGATGGCCCTGGCGCTGGCCGTGGGGCTGTTCCTGGGCGCGGTCACCGCGGTCCTTCGCAAGGTGCTCAGGAACACGGTCGCCACGCCCGACGAGATCGAGATGCGCACCGGCCTGAACGTCTACAGCACGATCGCGCTCAGCGCGCGGCAAGGCGCGCTCGATCGCGCCATCCGCAGCGGCAGACCCGGGATCAAGCTGCTGGCGGCCTCGCATCCGGAAGACCCGGCGCTCGAAGGCGTGCGCAGGCTGCGCACCACGCTGGGCTTCCTGATGGCCGCGGCACCGAACAACCGCATGCTGCTGACCAGCGCCACGCCGGGCGCGGGCAAGACCTTCCTGTCGGCCAACTTCTCGGCCGTGCTGGCGGCCTCCGGCAAGCGCGTGCTGCTGGTCGACGCCGACATGCGCTGCGGCAAGCTGGCAAGCCAGTTCGGGCTGAAGGGCACCGCCGGCCTGTCCGAGCTGATCGCCGGCACCGCCACGCTCGCACAGGCGGTCCACGCCCAGGTGCTGCCGCACCTGGACGTGATCACCACCGGCAAGCTGCCGCTCGACCCGGCCACGATGCTGGGCGCCAGCGCGTTCACGCGACTGCTGGAGACGCTGTCCGCGCTCTATGACGTCGTGGTCGTCGATGCGCCGCCCATCCTGCTGGCGACCGAGACCGTGGCGATGGCGCCGGACATGGGCACCCTGATGCTCGTGGCCCGCGCCGGCGACAGCGAGCTGGGCGACCTGGTGGAAAGTGCGAAGCGGCTGGCGCACGTGGGCGCGTCGTTCCACGGCGTGGTGCTCAACGCGCAGGACGCGCGGCAACGCCACAGCGCATATGGCTACGACTACGGCCCCTACCGCCTGCATCCGAACGTCTATCCGCCCGCGCTGGGACACACACCCCACGCCGAACCGGAGCGCGCGACATCATGAGCACGCACCTTTCGCGCACGCCGCACCGCACCACCACCCGCCCCGTGCCGCTGGGCGGCTCACGGCTCCTGCAGGTCGCCAAGCGCGCCATGGACATCCTCATGGCGGGCTCCTTCTTCCTGTTCCTGGGCTGGGCCTACGCGCTGATCGCCCTCGGCGTGCTGCTGACCTCGGGCGCGCCTGCCATCTATGTGCAGCCGCGCTACGGCAAGGACGGCCGGATCTTTCGCTTCTACAAGTTCCGCAGCATGGCGCCCAACGCCGAGGCCGTGCTGGCCAGGCACCTGCGCGAGAACGACGCGGCCCGGCGCGAATGGGAGAAGTTCCAGAAGCTCGAACACGATCCGCGGATCACCCGCTTCGGCGCCTTCCTGCGCCGCTACAGCATCGACGAGTTCCCGCAGTTCTGGAACGTGCTCAAGGGCGACATGAGCATGGTCGGTCCGCGCCCGTGCATGTTTGCACAGAAGGAACTGTACGGGCCCTACTGGGCGTACTACTGCGCGGTGCGCCCGGGCATCACGGGCCTGTGGCAGATCAGCGGGCGCAACGAAGTGAGCTACCGCCGCCGCGCGGCCATGGACGCGGAGTACGTCGCCACGCTCTCCCTGCTGCGGGACGTCGTGATCGTGCTGAAGACCTTTCGCGTCGTGCTGGGAGCGCGCGGTTCGCGCTGACACCGGACCACCCGCATCTCTTCCACCCCGGAGTCACCGATTCCTTCACTGAAAGAACGCCATGCGAATCTATGTTGCAGGTCATTGCGGGTTGGTGGGCCAGACGCTCACGAGGCGCCTGCGCGAGCTCGGCCACGAGGTCGTGACGCGCAGCCACGCCGAACTCGACCTCCTCGACCAGGCGAGCGTCGCGCGCTTCTTCGCGACCGAGCCTGTGGACCAGGTCTACGTGGCGGCGGCCAAGGTCGGCGGCATCCACGCCAACATGACCTACCCCGCGCAGTTCATCTACGAGAACCTCCTGATCGCGGCGAACATCACGCACCAGGCCTTTCTCGCCAACGTCAAGCGGCTGCTGTTCCTCGGCTCGAGCTGCATCTACCCGCGGCTGACCGATCAGCCGATCCGCGAAGAGGCCCTGCTCACCGGCAAGCTCGAGCCCACCAACGAGCCCTACGCGATCGCCAAGATCGCGGGCATCAAGCTCTGCGAAAGCTACAACCGGCAGTACGGCGCCACGCACGGCGTCGACTTCCGCAGCGTGATGCCGAGCAACCTCTACGGCCCCGGCGACAACTACCACCTGGAGAACAGCCACGTGGTGCCCGCGCTGATCCAGCGCTTTCACCTGGCCAAGATCAGCCGCACGCCGAGCGTGCTGATCTGGGGCAGCGGCCGGGCGCGGCGCGAATTCCTGTACGTGGACGACATGGTCCAGGGCTGCCTGGACGTCATGAACCTGTCGCGCGCCGCCTACGACCAGCACACCGACCCGATGCGCGGCCACATCAACCTCGGCACGGGCGAGGATGTCTCGATCGCCGAACTGGTGGAGCTCGTCCGCGAGGTCGTGGGCTACGAGGGCAGCATCCGCTACGACCTGGCACAGCCCGACGGCGCGCCGCGAAAGCTGCTGGACGTGTCGCGCGCGGCCAGCTTCGGGTGGCGGGCCACGGTGCCGCTGGCCGAAGGGCTGCGCCGCACCTATGCGGACTACCAGGCGGCCCCGCGGACCGCCGCAGAGGCCGCGCACGCCTGAAGAACCGGGCCTTGCCATGAGAACCCTCGTCTTCTGGTGCGGCATCGTCTGCGCCGCGCTGTGCGGGCTCATCGATCCCGTCTGGGGCTACGGGGTCGTGTTCGTGCTGACGGCGGTGCAGCTGTCGATGCTGGGCAACGCCGCCGACAGCGTGTTCCTGCTGATCCACTACACGGCGGTTCTCATCTACTTCTCGCTGGCGCCGGCGATGCAGATCGCGGCCGACGTCGACTTCTGGGAGGTCGGCATCGTCGGGCAGGCCGCGCACACGCAGGCACTGATGCTCTTGCTGATGTACATGGCCGGGGTGGAAGCCGCACGGCTGGGCGTGCCCGCGCCGCCGGCCGCGCCCCGGCTGGCGCCACGCGCGCGCGGCGCCGGCGTCTCCCACCCCTTCCTGCTGCTGGCGTGCCTGGAGGTGGCGTTCGCAGCGCTCTTCCTGCATCCCGACATGAACTTCGTGGCGCGTGGGGTGCTTGTCGAAGAAGAGAGCGCGCCGATCCAGTACATCGTCTATTCCACGCTGCCCAAGCTCGTGGTGCTGATGTGCTTCGTGGCGCTCGCGATCCACGCCCTGCGACAGCGCACCCTGGCGGCCTGGTGCGGCGCGGCCCTTGCCTTCGGGCTGGCCGCCTTTGCCGCGAATCCGGTCAACACGGCCCGGCAGGTCATCCTGATCGGGCTGCTTCCACTGCTCATCCACGCCCTGGGGCGCCGCCACCGGTGGACGCTCGCTGCGATGATCTTCGGCGCCATCGCGGGCCTGGGCCCGGTGCTGAACCTGATCTCCAGGGACGCCATGTGGGGAGCGCAGCTGGCGGTGTACCCCTTCAGCCCGGACTTCGACGCGATGTTCGTCGTCGCGGGCATCCTGGAGCGCGCGCCGTCTCCCGACCTCGGCTACGGACGCTACCTGCTCTCGGCCTTCTCCTTCGTCCTGCCGCGCGCGCTGAAGATGTTCCCGGAGTTCGACCCGCTCGGCTGGCCGGCCGTGCTGGGCAACTTCTCGCAGAGCAACCTGTCGCTGCCGCCCTTCACCACCGCGTACTTCGACTTCGGCCTGGCGGGCCCGGCCCTGCTGGGCTTCGCGGTCTCGATGGGCTTTCGCCTCGTCGACAGGGCCGTCGCCCCGCAATGCAGGCTGACGGCCGGCTACTTCTGTGCGCTGGTGCTGCTGGCCGCCTACGTGCCGTTCCTGCGCGGGCCGATCCTGGGCTGGGGACCGTTCGCCGTCTCGGGGCTGGTCGCGGCCGTCGTCGCCGGCAGCCTGGCTTCGTGGTTCCGCAGGCCGGCTGCCCGCCCGGCGCGCGCCGGCCTGCCGGCGGCATGAGAGCGCACATGCACGGGAGCGACCATGGCCACCTACCTCTTCTACGACACCATCCGCCTCAACGCGTCGGCGGGCGGGGTGCTGAACGTGTCCGAGGTGCTGCTGCAGAGCATGCGCGGCCTGCCGGACGACCGCGTGCAGCCGGTCAGCGAGCGCCATCCACGCCTCTACGCGGCCGCACGGCGGCTGAAGATCAGCCGCTTCTTGCTCGACACCCTGCTCTACAACGTCCACCTTGCGCTCGGGTGGCTGCACGGTGAGCGGGTGTTCTCGCTGTTCCCGAACTACTTCCTGCCCTTCTCGCTGCTGGCGCCCTTCGGCCGCCATCGGGATTCGATCGTGGTGGTGCACGACGTCCAGTACAAGTCGTACCCGCAATACTTCACGCCGCAAAAGCGCCTCTGGCTCGACTGGAACCTGCACCGCGTCGCACGCAGCGCCGCCGACGTGGTCTTCATCAGCCGCAGCAGCCAGGCAGATTTCGAGCGGCACTTCGCGCGTTGCGAGCACGCCGCGGTGATCTTCAATCCCGTGGATGCGGGCGCCGGCACCGCGGGTTCCGACAGCGCCGACCGCTCGCCCACGTCCGGCGGGCGCTACCTGATCGCGGCCTACCACTACTACCCGCACAAGAACTTCGAGGGCATCCTGAAGCTCTTCGTGCGCATGAAGCGCCAGGGCTTGGTCGACTACCTCGACATCACGGGCAACGGCGCCGCCGAGGTCGAGCGCATGGTCTCGGCCATGGCGCCCGCGTTTCGCGCCAGCGTGCGGCACCGGGGGCTGGTGTCGCGCAAGGAACTCCTGCGGCTGTACCGGGGCGCGACGGCCTTCGTTTCGCTGTCCACGTTCGAGGGCTTCAACCTCTCGGCCGCCGAGGCGGCCACGCTGGGCGTGCCGCTGCTGCTGTCAGACCTTCCGGTGCATCGGGAGCTCTTCGCAGGCTACGCATTCTTCGTCGGCAACGAGTTCTGCGGCCTCGGCGGCATCGAGCGCTACCTGGCCGAGCACGAGCGCGCACGACCCGCATGGTCGCTCTCGCGGGCCTGCACGCCGGGTGCGGTGGCCGCGCGCTACTGCACGTTGAAGCGCGGCGGCGCTTCGCTTGCGCAGGCCACGCCATGACGAACCGCGCCCTGCCCCTTCTTCGCGCGCTCGCGATGCTGGCGCCCGGCCTGGCCGCCTGGGCCGGGCCCGCCGTCGCGGCACTTCCGGAAACACAGGGCGTGCAGGGCGCGCAGGGTGTGCAGGGCTTCGGCGTGATGGTGCATTACCTGCCCGACACGCAGTCCATCGCCGGCATCGGCCGCTTCGACGTCGACGCCTTCGCCGACGCGCTCGCCGAGATGCGCGCCAGCCATCTCATCCTCACGCTCGGGCAGAACAACGGCCAGTTCATCGCGCCGAATGCCGCGCTCGAAGCGCTGTGCCCGCGCAGCGCCGCACACCGGTCGCCCCGCGACCTGCCGCTGGAGATCGGCCGCGCGCTGCGGCGCCACGGCATCGCACTGATCCTCTACCTGCCGTTCCGCGCACCGCAAGGGGACCGCTACCTGATGGAATGCCTGGGCGACGTCTCCGAGCAGCAGCCACCGCCGCCGCGCTTCATCGCCGCCTGGTCGACCGTGATCGAGAGCTGGTCGCAGCACTACGGCGCGCTCGCCACGGGCTGGTGGTTCGACGGTGTCTACAACACGACGGGCATGACGACGCGCGACTGGGAGCGGTTCTGCGCGGCCGCGCGCAGCGGCGCCCCCACCCGGTGGCTGGCCTTCAATGCCGGCGAGGGGGCGGCGCGCTTCAGCCTCAAGAGCGCGCCGTGCCAGAACCTCATGGCGGGCGAGTACCTGCAGCCCGCCGCACGCCTGGCCTCGCCGCCGTCCGAACTCAGGCTGCATGTGCTGACGCCGCTGGGCGCCTCCTGGGCCCAGCCGAGCGCGCCGCGCTTCCCGGCGGCGCAGCTGCGCGGCTGGATCGCGCAGACGAACGCCAGGGGCGGAATGCTCACCCTCGATCTGCCGCTGGACGCCGACTTCCACTTTCTTCCCGCGCACGTCGCGCTGGTGCGCAGCGCCACCGCGCCGCGGCCCTGACACACCCTGTTGACACCCGCCCGACCATGGACCACGCCCTCCCCTTCATCGTTGTGGAAGACCGCCAGAACACGGCCCTGCGCCTGTGCTGCGAATCCGCGGCCATGGCGGCGGAACATCTGGTCGTCCTGTCGGACACCGACGCCGGGCCTGCGTACGAGCGCTTCTGCCAGGCCTACGTGCACCTGTCGAGCAACACGCCGGCGTTCGAGAAGATCTGCTTCCGGCGCTACTTTCTCCTGGCCAACCACCTGGCGGCGCACCCCGAGTGCCGCGCCTTCGTGCTGATCGACAGCGACGTGCTGCTGTTTCGCGGCGTCGGCGCGCACATTGCGCGCCTGGCGGGCGGCGCCGACTTCTGCGGCTCCAGCATCCTGCCTGCGCACGGCTGGGACCCGTGCCAGATCTCCCCGCACGTGAGCTACTGGACGGCGGCCGGCCTGCGGGACTTCGTCGCCTGCATCGCCCGGATGTACAGCACGCCCGCGGGCCTGCACCAGCTGCGCGACATTGCCGAGCGCTTCGCGGCTCGCAGCGTGCGCGGCGGGGTGTCCGACATGACGCTGCTGTGCCTGTGGGCGCAAGCGACGGGCAACACCCTGCCGATCAACCGGGTGCTCGACGGGCAGGTGATCGACCACAACGTCAACGGCGGCACCAACCACCTCGCGCGCGAGTTCCGCGTTCGCGGCGGCGCCAAGCGTCTGAGCTTCGTCGAAGGCCTCCCCTGCCTGCAGACGCCGGCGGGCGAAACGGTGCGCGTGCTCGCGCTGCACTTCCAGGGCGCGGCCAAGATGGCGATGCAGCCGGCGCTGCAGCGCAGGGTGTACACGGTCGCGGCGCTGACCTGGGCATTGCAGATGGCGCGCAGGGCGAAGAACAACGCGCACCGGATCGCCTCGCGCGCGCGTCGAATGGCCGACACCCTGGGCTTCGCACAGGCGCCGGCGGCGAAGCACCCCGCGGACGGGAGCACGCCATGAAACCGTCCGCAGGCACATGGTCCGCCCTGCCCGGCGCCCGCATCGCGCAGCGCCTGGGCCTGGGGGCGCTCGCGTCCCGGCTGTACGTGTACCTGTCGGGCTTCCTGGCGATCTTTCTGATCGCGGCCCAGGTGGCGCCCGCGCGCTTCGGCGAATACTCCATCTACCAGTCGGTGCTGGAAGTCGCGCTGGTCGTGGGCACGCTGGGGAGTTCGCTCCTGTTCTCGCGCAACGCCGCGAGCGTGCCGCCCCGCGTGACCCGCGGCGACCTGCTGCGCACACTGGCCATCGGGCTTCCGCTGGCCGCGCTGCTCGCGGCCGGCGTCGTGGGCGCGCAGCGCCTGCCGGTGGCCGGCGCGCCCTTCGCGCTGGTCGTGTTGTCGCTGGCGGTCTTCGCCTTCAACAGCCTGCGCCTGTCGTACCGCCGGGGCCTGGGCCATGCGGGCCTGCTCAACTGGGAGTCGGGCGTGCGCGCGACCGTGCTGGTGCTGGGCGTGGCGACGCTCGCCGCGCTCGGCCTGGAGATCGGCGTGGCGCACCTGCTCGCCATCAACCTGCTGGCCTTGATGCTCGTGTGCGCAGCCATCACCCTGCCCCCGAACGGCGCGACGCCGCCGGCCGGGCCGCCTGTGCTGCCGCTCGCTTCGCAGGCGAGCGCCACGGTGTATGCGCTGCTGAGCTTCCTGCTGCGCAAGTCGGACCTGCTGCTGGTGGCGCTCTTCATGCCGCTGGGCTACGTGGGCGCGTTCAAGCTGGCCTTCCTTCTCGCGGAGGCGCCCTCGCAGTTCGTGCAGGCCTTTCTCGTCACGAAGACGCCGGCGATGCTGGACGCCAACGCAGCCAACCTCACGGCCGGGAGGCTGCGGCTGGCGCGGCACTCGTTCCTGCTCGGCTGCGTGCTCTTCGTGGCGCTGGCGGGGCTGCTGGCCGTGGCCGCGCCGCTGCTGAAGCTCGGCCCCGAGGCGCGCGACATCTTCGTGTGCATCGCGCCGTACTTCCTGCTGAGAACCTACACGGTCCATCACGAAATGATGCTCTCGCTCAACGCCACGATGGGCTCGCTCGGGTGGTGGACGCTGCTGGAGTTCGCACTGCGGATGGCCTCGTATGGCGTCGTGATCTCGCTCTTTCCGGACAAGCCGCACTACGTCTTCTTCATCGCCTTCGTTTCCGACTTCCTGCTGTACGAGCTGCGCATGCGCGCGCTGTTCGGCTTCTTTCCGATCGTGCGCCTGCTGCGCCCGGCCATGCGGAGGTCGCCGTGAAGATCCTGCTGTACTCGATGAACTTCGCGCCCGAGCTCGCCGGCATCGGCAAGTACTCCGGCGAAATGGCCGACTGGCTCCATGCCAGGGGCCACGAAGTCCGCGTGATCGCGGCGCCGCCCTTCTTTCCGCACTGGGCGGTGTTCGAGGGGCATTCGGCCTGGGCCTACCGCAAGAGCGAGCACAACGGCATCACGGTCTGGCGCGCGCCCACGTGGGTGCCCGCGCAGCCTCGTGCGCTGGCGCGCGTGGCGCACCTGTTCTCGTTCATGGTGTCGAGCATGCCGCTGCTGCTGGCGCAGGCGCGCTGGAAGCCCGACCTCGTGTTCGTCGTGGAGCCGCCGCTTCTGTGCGCGCCCGCGGCGCTGCTCTTCTCGAAGATGCTCGGCATCAAGTCGTGGCTGCACATCCAGGACCATGAAGTCGATGCGGCGTTCAGCCTGGGCCACCTGCGCGGCGCGGGCGTGCGGCGCGTCGCGCTGTCGCTCGAGCGATGGCTGCTGTCGCGGTTCAGTCGCGTGTCGAGCATCTCCGCGGCCATGCTCGACAAGGCCAGGGACAAGGGCATCGGCGAAGGCCGGCTGGTGCTCTTTCCGAACTGGGTGGACGTCTCGGCGATTCGCCCCACGACCGATACGCCCGATACGGCCAATGCAGCCGGCGGCTACCGGACCGAACTGGGCATTCCGCGCGACGCCGTGGTCGTGCTCTATGCAGGCAGCCTGGGCACCAAGCAGGGCATCGAGTTGCTGGCCGAGGCGGCAGGCCTGCTCGCCGACCAGCCGGACATCCACTTCGTCATCTGCGGCAACGGCCCGAGCCGCGACCCGCTGATGTCGGCCTGTGCCGGCCTGGAGCGCGTGCATTTTCTCGACCTGCAGCCCGCTGAACGGCTCAACGAATTGCTGGGCATGGCCGACGTCCACGTGCTGCCGCAGCGCGCCGATGCCGCGGACCTCGTGATGCCCTCGAAGCTGGCCGGCATGTTCGCCAGCGCAAAAGCCGTGATCGCCACGGCCCACCCCGGCACCGAACTCGGCAACGCCGTGGCGCAGCGCGGCCTCGTGGTTCCGCCAGGCGATGCAGCCGCGCTGGCCAATGCGATCGCCCAACTCGCGCACTCGCCCGCCCTGCGCGAAGCGCTCGGTGCGGCGGGCCGCGCGTTCGCGCAGGCCGAACTCGACCAGAACGCCATCCTGTCGCGCTTCGAGCAGGAGCTGGTTCGCTGCGTCGCGGACCGAGGCACGACCACACCGTCCCCACTCCACGAGTCCCAACCATGACCCTCTCAAAGATTCTGGTGACGGGTGGCGCGGGCTTTGTCGGAAGCCACGCCTGCGTGGCGTTGATCGCGGCCGGTTTCCGCCCGGTGGTGCTGGACACGCTGGTCAACAGCGACCCGCGTTCGCTGGAGCGCGTGGGACGCATCTGCGGCGTGCAGCCGCAGCTCGTGCGCGGCGACGTGCGCGACGCGACGGTGCTCGACCGCGTGTTCGCCGAGCACGGGGTCGACGCGGTGCTGCACCTCGCGGGACTGAAGGCGGTCAGCCGCTCGGTGAGCGATCCGCTCGGCTACTACGACGTCAACGTGGCGGGCAGCCTGGCGCTGGCGCAGGCCATGGAGCGCGCCGGCGTGCGCACGCTGATCTTCTCGTCCTCGGCCACGGTCTACGGCGACATCGCGCGCTCGCCGATCCGGGAAAGCGCGTCGTACGCGGCCGTCAACCCCTATGGGCGCTCCAAGGTGATGGTGGAGCGCATGCTCGCGGACCTCTCGCGCTCCGATCCGCGCTGGGGCATCGCGTGCCTGCGCTTCTTCAACCCCATCGGCGCGCACGAGAGCGGACTGCTGGGCGAACACCCCCAGGGACCGCCCGACAACCTGGTGCCGTATGTCTCGCAGGTCGCGGTGGGCGAGCGAGGGCACGTCGTCGTGCACGGCAACGACTACGAGACGCACGACGGCACCGGTGTGCGCGACTACGTGCACGTGATGGACGTGGCCGAAGGCCATGTGGCGGCACTGCGGTACGCCACGCTCCATCGGGGCCTCCTGACCGTGAATCTGGGCACGGGACGCGGCGCCTCGGTGCTCGACGTGATTGCAGCGTTCGAGCGCGCGTGCGGGCACCGCATCGCGGTGCACATCGGGCCGCGCCGTCCCGGCGACGCCCCGGCCTACTGGGCGGATGTGCAGCACGCCCAGGACAGGCTCGGCTGGCGCGCGCGGCGAAGCCTGGACCAGATGTGCGCGGACAGCTGGCGGTGGCAGCTGGCGAACCCGCGCGGCTTCGACGAGCCGGTGCCCGACTTCCCCGTCCGCGCCACCGACGGGACCGCATCGGCCTCCCTCCCTCACTCACTCCAACCGGGGCAAGATCATGGTTGACCACACGCTCATGACTTCCGGCGAACCCGCCTCCGCCGCGATGCCGCTGCGCCCCCAGGGCGCCGCCACCTCCGTGTGCTCGCCCGCCGCAAGGCTGTGGCCGGACTTCCTGACAGGCCAGGAAAAATCACCGGTGCGCGTGCTGCTCATCGACGACGACGAGTACATGCGCCGGGTGATCGCCCAGGAGTTGCTGTCGGACCTGCGCATCCAGCTCGAGGGCCAGGCCGACAGCATCCGCGAGGGGCGCAAGCTGCTGGCCACGCGCGCGTTCGACGTGCTGATGGTCGACCTGCGGCTCAGCGACGGCATGGGCTTCGAGCTGATCACCGAGGCGCGCCGGCACCACGGCAACGGCGAGATCATCGTGATCTCGTCGCTGGAGGACGATGCCCACGTGCTGCGCGCCTTCGAGCTGGGCGCCACGGGCTATCTGCTGAAGAACGCCTGGCTGCAAAGCTTTGCCGATGCCGTGCTGCACGTGGTGAACGGCGGCGCCGTCATCACGCCGCGGCTCGCACGGCGCCTGCTGCACCGCCTGAACTACGAGCCCCGCGAGCAGCCGCAGCCCGCCGGGGACGCGTCGCCGCCGCACGGGGCCACGCTGACACCGCGCGAGAGCCAGATTCTTCGCCACGTGGCGTCGGGCTGCGTCTCGGCGGAGATCGGCGCCAAGCTCGGCATCACCGGCCAGACGGTCAACGTGCACATCAAGAGCATCTACAAGAAGCTGCACGTGCATTCCCGCGCCCAGGCGGTGAACTTCGCCGTTCACACGGGCCTGATCTGAGCGGCACGCCTTCGAAGCGATCCGATCCTTCCCCCACTGCCCAAAGGCCAGTCACCATGAACACTCCCACCATTCATCCCGTGGTCCTGTGCGGCGGCAGCGGCACGCGGCTGTGGCCGCTGTCGCGCAAGGCGTTTCCCAAGCAGTTCGCACCGCTGGTCGGCAACAAGAGCCTGCTGCACCTCACGCTCGAACGGCTCGCGACCCTGAACCGGACGATCACCTGCGTCGCGTCGGAAGAGCATCGGTTCCTGGTGCGCGAAGCGATCGAGAACGCGCAGACGCAGGGCCGCCAGATCCTCGAACCCGTGCCCCGCAACACGGCCGCCGCGATGGCCGCGGCGGCCCTGCTGGCCGACCCCGACGACCTGCTGCTCTTTGCGCCCGCGGACCACCACATTCCCGACGTGGCGCTGTTCGCGGCCACGATGCGCAGCGGCGTGGAAGCGGCCCTGGCGGGCAAGATCGTCACCTTCGGCGTCGCGCCCAGTTTTCCGAGCACGGCCTACGGGTACATCGAGGCGGCCGAAGCCACGGGCCACGGCGCAAGCCGCGCCGTGGCGCGCTTCGTCGAGAAGCCGACGGCGGCGGTGGCCGAAACGCTGATCCTGCAGGGCAACTACTGCTGGAACGCGGGCATCTTCCTGGTCCAGGCCCGCACGCTGGTCGCGGCACTGCGCACGCATGCGCCCGACATCCTCGCCACCTGCGAACGCGCGACCGCCGCAGTGTCGGTCGACGGCAGCTTCGTGCGCCTGGACTGCGAAATCTTCGAAGGCTGCCGCAGCGAGAGCATCGACTACGCGGTGCTCGAAAAGCACGCGGACGTCGCGGTGGTGCGCTTCGAGGGCGCCTGGAGCGACGTGGGCAGCTGGAACGCGGTGGCCCGACTGCACCCGGCCGATGAGGCCGACAACCGCGTGAGCGGCATGGGCAGCGTGCTGAACTCGCGCAACACCTTTGTCCATGCGCCGCACCGGCCGGTGGTGGCGCTGGGCACCGAGGACCTGATCATCGTGGACACGCCGGACGCGGTGCTGGTCGCGGGCGCGGACTGTGCCGAACAGGTGGCCGAGGTGGTGCGCATGCTGGCGCGCGAGGGCACGGTCGAAGCCACCGAGCATCGCCGCGTGGTGCGGCCCTGGGGCGCCTACGACAGCATCGACACGGGCGAGCGCTTCCAGGTGAAGCACCTGACCGTCAAGCCCGGCGGCAAGCTGTCGCTGCAGATGCACCACCACCGCGCCGAGCACTGGATCGTCGTCAAGGGCACGGCCAAGGCCACGCGCGGCGGCGAAGTCCTGCTGGTGCGGGAGAACGAGTCGATCTACCTGCCCTCGGGCACCATCCATCGGCTGGAGAACCCCGGCAAGACCATGCTGGAAGTGATCGAGGTGCAGACCGGCAGCTACCTCGGCGAGGACGACATCGTGCGCTTCGACGACACCTACGGCCGCTGCCCCGCGGCCGAGCGGCGCGACGCGCTCGCGATGCCATCGGCGATGCAACCCGCGGTCGAACGCAGTGTCGATGCGCCGGCCTGAGCCGCCCCTTCATTTCATCTGATTGAAGCCATGAAAAAACGTGCTGTCGTCACTGGCATTACCGGACAGGACGGGGCGTACCTGGCCGAGCTGTTGCTGGACAAGGGCTACACCGTCTACGGAACCTTCCGCCGAACCAGTTCGGTGAACTTCTGGCGCATCGAGTCGCTCGGCATCCAGGACCATCCGGAGCTTCATCTCGTGGAGTACGACCTGACGGACCTGGGCAGTTCGCTCACGCTGCTCAGGGATGCGGAGCCCGACGAGGTCTACAACCTGGCAGCGCAGAGTTTCGTGGGTGCGAGCTTCAACCAGCCCGAAGCCACCACGCACACCAACGGCCTGGGCACCCTCCACCTGCTCGAAGCGATCCGCCTCACGGACCGCAAGATCAAGTACTACCAGGCATCGACGTCGGAGATGTTCGGCAAGGTCCAGGCCATTCCGCAGAAGGAAGACACGCCCTTCTACCCGCGCAGCCCGTACGGTGTCTCCAAGCTCTTCGCCCACTGGATGACGATGAACTACCGGGAGAGCTACGGCATCTTCGGTTGCTGCGGCATCCTCTTCAACCACGAGAGCCCGTTGCGTGGCCGCGAGTTCGTGACGCGCAAGGTCACCGACGCGGCGGCGAGGATCAGGTCGGGCAAGCTCGACGTGCTCCTGCTGGGCAACCTGGATGCCAAGCGCGACTGGGGCTATGCGAAGGAGTACGTCGATGGCATGTGGCGCATGCTGCAGGCCGAAAAACCGGACAACTACGTGCTCGCCACCCACCGCACGGAAACCGTGCGGGAGTTCGTCGACATGGCGTTCAGGGCCGCGGGCTACGAACTCCGATTCGAAGGGATGGCACAGGGGGAAGTTGCCATCGATCGCAAGACCGGCAAGGTGCTGGTGAAGATCGACCCGAAGTTCTATCGCCCGGCGGAAGTGGAACTGCTCATCGGCGATCCGTCCCACGCCAGGAAAACGCTGGGCTGGGAGGCCAGGACGACACTGGAACAGCTGTGCGCGATGATGGTGGAGGCCGACCTGCAACGCATCAGCGAGGGCCGGTCCTTCTGAGCGCCCCGAGGTGGCTGGCCCGTTCTGGATGGCTGCGCGATTTGCGTGGGACAAACGAAAACGGCACCCGAAGGTGCCGTAAATCGTTGGTTTATGGTGGGCGGTGGAGGCTTCGAACCTCCGACCCCAGCAGTGTGAATGCTGTGCTCTACCCCTGAGCTAACCGCCCTGAGACACTGCTTTTGAGTTCAGTGTCTTGAACACGTATCGCGTTGTGCGAAGCCTCAGATTATGCCATAGCTTTTCAGCCGTTTTGGCGAAACAACGTTTTTCCACCGCTAGATTTGTCGAGTTGCGACAACACGGCCTCGTGCGCAGCAATTTCATGCTCGGCCGCGGCAATCACCGGCAGCTCGAACTGGGTCAGGTCGACGGCCACGACCGTCGTGCCCTGCGCGGGCTCGCTGGCCGCCACATCGATCAGCAGCGCATCCTGTCCGCGCGTGAGATTGATGTAGACATCGGCGAGCAGCTGCGCGTCGAGCTTGGCGCCGTGGAAGGTGCGGTTCGAGCGGTCGACCCCAAAACGGTCGCACAGTGCGTCGAGCGAATTGCGCTTGCCCGGGTAGACCAGCTTGGCCATGGCCAGCGTGTCGGTCACTTCGCTCACGAAGGTCTTGAGCGGCGGCAGGCCGGCGCGCTCGAACTCCTTGTTGAGAAAGCCGACGTCGAAGGCCGCGTTGTGAATGATGAGTTCAGCGTCGCGCAGGTACTCGATGATGTCCTTGCCCAGCGTGGCGAACTTCGGCTTGTCGCGCAGGAAGTCGGTGGTCAGCCCGTGGACCTTGAGCGCGTCCTCGTGGCTCTCGCGCTCCGGGTTGAAGTAGATGTGCAGGTCGTTGCCGGTGAGCTTGCGGGCGAACAGCTCCACGCAACCGAGTTCGATGATGCGGTCGCCGTTCTCCGCGGACAGGCCAGTAGTTTCGGTATCGAGAACGATCTGGCGCGACATCAGTGGTTTTCCTTGGCGTGGTTGATCGTGTACTTGGGAATCTCGATCGTCACATTCTCCTGCGCCAGAATGGTCTGGCAGCTCAGGCGCGACTGTGGCTCGAGACCCCAGGCACGATCGAGCAGGTCTTCTTCGCCTTCCTCGGCCTCGTTGAGAGAATCGAGGCCCGCGCGCACGATCACGTGGCAGGTCGTGCAGGCGCAGCTCATCTCGCAGGCGTGCTCGATGTTGATGTCGTTGTCGAGCAGGGCCTCGCAGATCGAGGTGCCGGCCGGCGCGCTGATCTCGGCGCCTTGCGGGCAGTACTCGGGATGCGGGTAGATCTTGATCGTGGGCATGAAATTGTTCTGTCTACAGGGATTCGACCTTGCGGCCGGCGAGCGCGCGTGCAATGCCCGCGTTCATGCGCTGGGCGGCAAAGGCCTCGGTGTCGTTGGCCAGGGCCTTTGTAGCGGCTTCGATGACGGCTGCATCGTTGCTGCTCCGGGCGGCTTCGCGCAGTCGTGTCATCGAGGCGTCAATGGCGGCGCGCTCTTCGCCACTCAACAGATCGCCATCGGCATCGAGCGCGCTCTGCGTGGCCAGCAGCATGCGGTCGGCATCGACACGGGACTCCACCAGTGCGCGGGCCTGCATGTCTTGTTGGGCTGTGGAGAAGCTCTCCTGCAGCATGGTCGCGATCTGGTCGTCCGACAGGCCGTACGAGGGCTTGACCGCCACGCTGGCTTCGACGCCACTGCCCTGCTCTTTCGCACTCACGCTCAGCAGGCCATCGGCGTCGACGGTGAAGGTCACGCGGATGCGCGCCGCACCGGCCGCCATCGGCGGGATGCCGCGCAGCGTGAAGCGTGCGAGGCTGCGGCAGTCGGACACCAGGTCGCGCTCGCCCTGCACCACGTGCAGCGCCAGCGCGGTCTGGCCGTCCTGGTAGGTCGTGAAGTCCTGCGCCATCGCGGTCGGGATGGTCTGGTTGCGCGGCACGATGCGCTCGACCAGACCGCCCATCGTCTCGATGCCGAGCGACAGCGGGATCACGTCGAGCAGCAGCAGTTCGCCCGCGCCGTTGTTGCCGGCCAGCTGGTTGGCCTGAATGGCTGCGCCCAGCGCCACGACCTCGTCGGGATTCAGGTTGACCAGCGGTTCGCGACCGAAATAGTCGGCCACGGCACGGCGGATCTGTGGCATGCGCGTGGAGCCGCCCACGAGCACGATGCCCTGCAGCTCTTCAGGCTTGAGCTTCGCATCGCGCAACGCCTTGCGGACGGCGGCGAGGGTGCGATCGGTGAGCGCCTGCGTGGCAGCAAAGAACTGGGCTCGGGTCAGCGTGAACTCGGCATTGCCGCCCGTCAGCGCGGCGCTGAAGAGGACCGATTCGGCATCGGTCAGCGCCTCTTTCGCAGCACGCGCGGCCACAAGCAGTGCCGCGCGGTCGTTGTCGCTGCCGGCCTGTCGGCCGGTCTGCGCAAGCACGAAGTCGGCGATGGCGTGGTCATAGTCGTCGCCGCCCAGGGCCGAATCGCCGCCCGTTGCGATCACTTCGAACACGCCCTGCGTGAGCCGCAGGATCGAGATGTCGAAGGTCCCGCCGCCCAGGTCATACACCGCATAGACGCCTTCGCTCGCGTTGTCGAGCCCGTAGGCAATGGCTGCGGCGGTTGGCTCGCTGATGAGGCGCAGCACGTTCAGGCCCGCGAGCTGCGCGGCGTCCTTGGTCGCCTGGCGCTGGCCTTCGTCGAAGTACGCCGGCACGGTGATGACGGCGCCGTAGAGCTCGTCGTCGAAGGTGTCTTCCGCGCGGTAGCGCAGCGTGGCCAGGATCTCGGCGCTGATCTCGACGGGCGACTTCTCGCCGGCCGAGGTCTGCACCTTGACCATGCCGCCGTCATCGCCGCCGATGCGGTACGACATGGCATCGCGGTTCGCGATGTCGGCCAGGCCGCGGCCCATGAGCCGCTTGACCGAGGTGATGGTGTTGGCGGGGTCCTGCGCGCGCGCGGCCACGGCGTCGAAGCCGATCTGACGACGGTCACCGTCAAGGTAGCGCACGGCCGAAGGCAGCAGCACGCGGCCCTGGTCATCGGGCAGGCACTCGGCCACGCCGTTGCGTACGGAGGCCACCAACGAATGCGTGGTGCCGAGGTCGATACCCACGGCAATGCGGCGCTGATGCGGATCGGGCGCCTGACCGGGTTCGGAAATCTGAAGAAGAGCCATAAGGGCCTATTGTCCCAACTGATCGAATTTCGCTTCGACGTCCTGCCCGAAGCGCTCAATGAACATGAGGGCTCTCACCTGTTGCACGGCACCAGGGTAGTCACCCTTCTCGTCGATCAACCAGTCGAGCGACGAAAGTGCGCGGGCACGCGTGGTTTCGACATCCGCCTGCAGCGCCTCGACAGCGGCGACGTCGCGGGCGTCGTCGAGCGCCTCGCGCCATTCCATCTGCTGCATGAGAAAGGCACCCGGCATGGCCGTGTTGTTCTCCGCGTTCAGCGGCGCGCCGTGCAACTCGCAGATGTAGCTTGCGCGACGAATCGGGTCCTTGAGCCGCTGATAAGCCTCGTTGATTCGCACCGACCACTGCATGGCCACGCGCTGCGCCGCGGCGCCCTGCGCGGCAAAGCGATCGGGGTGCGCCTCGCGCTGCAGCTCTTTCCAGCGTGCATCGAGCGCGGCGCGATCCTGCGCGAAGGTCGCCGGGACGGCGAACAGTTCGAAGTCGGTGTCGTTGAGGTTCATGGCATGAAAAAGCCGCCAGCACATGACATGGTGGCGGCCGTGGTCGCAGTCAGCGACGACGCATCAGATGCGAAAACTTTCGCCGCAGCCGCAGCGGTCGCGTTCGTTCGGGTTGATGAACTTGAAGCCTTCGTTCAGGCCTTCGCGCACGAAGTCGAGCTGCGTGCCGTCGATGTAGGCCAGACTCTTCGGATCGACCAGCACTTTCACGCCGTGGTCTTCGAATACCACGTCCTCAGGTGACAACTCGTCCACGTACTCGAGCTTGTAGGCCAGACCGGAACAACCGGTGGTCTTCACGCCCAGCCGAACGCCCACGCCCTTGCCTCGTTTGCCAAGGTAGCGGGTGACGTGACGCGCAGCGGCTTCGGTCAGCGTGACGGCCATTTCAGTGAACAGCAGCTTCGGCGGCCGGCTCGGTCTTGACGCCGTGCTTCGCCTTGTAGTCGCTCACGGCCGCCTTGATGGCGTCTTCCGCGAGGATCGAGCAGTGGATCTTGACCGGCGGCAGCGCCAGTTCTTCGGCGATCTGGGCGTTCTTGAGGGCCGCCGCTTCGTCGAGCGTCTTGCCCTTGACCCATTCGGTCACGAGCGACGAGGAAGCGATGGCCGAACCGCAACCGTAGGTCTTGAAGCGTGCGTCTTCGATCACGCCGGTTTCGGGGTTGACCTTGATCTGAAGCTTCATCACGTCGCCGCAGGCCGGTGCGCCGACCATGCCGGTGCCGACAGAGTCGTCGCCCTTTTCGAAGGAGCCGACGTTGCGGGGGTTTTCGTAGTGGTCGATGACCTTGGATGAATATGCCATGGTGTACCTCTCAAACTTTGTTCAATCGTGGAGCCTTGGGCTGGCCGCTTGTGCTGTTCTTTTCAGTGGGCCGACCACTGGATCGTGCTGATGTCGACGCCGTCCTGGAACATCTCCCACAGCGGGCTCAGCTCGCGCAGCTTGGCGACGTTGTGCTTGATGGTCGAAATGGCGTAGTCGATCTCTTCTTCGGTCGTGAAGCGGCCGATCGTCATGCGCAGGCTGCTGTGGGCCAGCTCGTCGCTGCGGCCCAGGGCGCGCAGCACGTAGCTGGGCTCCAGGCTGGCCGAGGTGCAAGCCGAACCCGACGACACCGCCAGGCCCTTGATGCCCATGATCAGCGACTCGCCTTCGACATAGTTGAAGCTCATGTTCAGGTTGTGCGGCACACGGCGCTCGAGGTCGCCGTTGATGAACACCTGTTCAACATCCTTGAGGCCGTCGAGCAGACGCTTCTGCAGGCGCGCGGCATGGGCGATGTCGTCCTTCATCTCGAGCTTGGCGATGCGGTAGGCCTCGCCCATGCCGACGATCTGGTGCGTGGGCAAGGTGCCCGAGCGCATGCCGCGCTCATGGCCGCCACCGTGCATCTGCGCTTCGAGGCGGATGCGCGGCTTGCGACGCACGTACAGGGCGCCGATGCCCTTGGGGCCGTAGGTCTTGTGCGAGGCGAGGCTCATCAGGTCGATGGGCAGCTTCGTGATGTCGATCTCGACCTTGCCGGTGGCCTGTGCCGAGTCGACGTGGAAGATCACGCCCTTTTCGCGGCAGGCATTGCCCAGCGCGACCACGTCCTGGATCACGCCGATTTCGTTGTTCACGAACAGCACGCTGGCCAGGATGGTGTCGGGACGGATCGCCGCCTTGAACTTCTCCAGGTCGACAAGACCGTTTTCCTCGACATCGAGGTAGGTCACTTCGAAGCCCTGGCGCTCGAGTTCGCGCATGGTGTCGAGCACGGCCTTGTGCTCGGTCTTCAGGGTGATCAGGTGCTTGCCCTTGCCTTTGTAGAAGTGGGCCGCTCCCTTGAGCGCCAGATTGATCGACTCGGTGGCGCCCGAGGTCCAGACGATCTCACGCGGGTCGGCGTTGATCAGGTCGGCCACCTGACCGCGGGCCTTCTCGACCGCCTCTTCGGCTTCCCAGCCCCAGGCGTGGCTGCGCGATGCCGGGTTGCCGAAATGTTCGCGCAACCAGGGGATCATGGCGTCGACCACACGCGGGTCGACCGGCGTGGTGGCGCCGTAGTCGAGATAGATCGGGAAATGAGGAGTGACGTCCATGGCTGGCTCGGGCTGGCGTGGGGGTTGTGTTCTGGGATCGGGGCAAACTCAGGGCGATGCCCGCAGGCATCGCCGGACTCAGGTCAGGACTTCGCGAAGACGTTGCCGAGGGCAAACACCGAGTTCGGTGCATTCACGCGGATCGGCTTGACCACCGGCTGCGCCGAGATGGCGCGCTTGACGACCGGCTTGTTCTCGATCTGCACGCCCTTGGCAATCTGGTCGTCGACCAGCTTCTGCAGCGTGACCGAGTCGAGGAACTCGACCATGCGCTGGTTCAGCGAGGCCCAGAGTTCGTGCGTCATGCAGCGACCCTGCTCACCGAGGCAGTTTTCCTTGCCACCGCACTGCGTGGCATCGATCGGCTCGTCGACGGACACGATGATGTCGGCGACCGTGATGTCCGCCGCCTTGCGTCCGAGGCTGTAGCCGCCGCCAGGGCCGCGGGTCGACTCGACCAGCTCATGACGACGCAGTTTGCCGAACAGCTGTTCGAGGTACGACAATGAAATCTGCTGCCGCTGGCTGATCGCAGCCAGCGTGACCGGACCGGTGTTCTGACGCAGCGCCAGATCGATCATTGCTGTGACCGCAAAACGGCCTTTGGTAGTGAGACGCATCGCAAGCTCCTTCAAGTGCTTACCGTTGAAATGACACCACAGCCTTGGGCCGCGGTGACTTCGTCTCCGCCCTGCCCGACCCCGACGCTGGTGAACCAGTCGGTAGGAGTCGGTCCTTCATCGCGAAGTTCGTTGTTGTTGAGTATTTCGCTCAAGTATAGCAGAAGCCCCTGAGGTCTGCTCGGGTAAACCCCAGCGCCGTTCGCTTGAAGGAAGCGAACTTATGGCCTAGCCAGAAAATCAGGACGCCAGACCGGCGATGTTGTCGCCGCCCGAAGCCCCGAATGCCTGCTCGCGCAGCAGCGCCAACTGGTCGCGCACCCGGGCCGCCTTCTCGAATTCGAGGTTGCGGGCATGCTCCAGCATCTGCTTTTCGAGGCGCTTGATTTCCCGCGCGATGTCCTTCTCGCTCATGTCCTCGACCTTGGCGCGCTCCAGGTCGAGCTTGGCCGCTTCCTTGCCGCTCTTCTCGCTGTAGACGCCGTCGATCAGGTCACGCACCTGCTTCACGATGCTGCGCGGCGTGATGCCGTTCGCTTCGTTGTAGGCGATCTGTCGGGCACGGCGTCGCTCGGTCTCGCCGATGGCCTTCTTCATCGAGTCGGTCATCCGGTCGGCATAGAGGATGGCCTTGCCGTTCAGATTCCGCGCCGCCCGGCCGATGGTCTGAATCAGCGAACGCTCCGCGCGCAGGAAACCTTCCTTGTCCGCATCGAGGATCGCCACCAGCGACACCTCTGGAATGTCCAACCCCTCCCGCAGCAGGTTGATGCCCACCAACACGTCGAAGGTGCCCAGCCGCAGGTCGCGCAGGATCTCGACCCGCTCCACCGTGTCGACGTCGCTGTGCAGATAGCGCACCTTCACGCCGTTGTCGCCCAGGTAGTCGGTGAGCTGCTCGGCCATGCGCTTGGTCAGCGTGGTGATGAGCACGCGCTCGTTCTTCTCGACCCGCACGCGGATCTCGCCCAGCACATCGTCCACCTGGTGCGTGGCGGGGCGCACCTCGACTTCGGGGTCGATCAGCCCGGTGGGCCGCACCAGTTGCTCGACGACGTTGCCCGCATGATCCTTCTCGTACTGCGCCGGCGTGGCCGACACAAAAATGCACTGGCGCACCCGCTGCTCGAACTCCTCGAGCTTGAGCGGCCGGTTGTCCAACGCGCTCGGCAGCCGGAAGCCGTACTCGACCAGCGTGACCTTGCGCGCCCGGTCGCCGTTGTACATGGCGCTGAGCTGGCCGACCATCTGATGGCTCTCGTCGAGGAACATCAGCGCGTCCTTCGGCATGTAGTCGGTGAGCGTGGGCGGCGGGTCGCCGGGCTCCGCGCCGGAGAGATGCCGCGTGTAGTTCTCGATGCCCTTGCAGTGGCCGATCTCGGCCAGCATTTCCAGGTCGAAGCGCGTGCGCTGCTCCAGCCGCTGCGCCTCGACCAGCTTTCCAGCGCCGGTCAATTCCTTGAGGCGCCCGGCCAGCTCGATCTTGATGGTTTCCACGGCCGCCAGCACCTTGTCGCGCGGCGTCACGTAGTGGCTCGACGGGTACACGGTGAAACGCGGCACCTTCTGGCGGATGCGCCCGGTCAACGGGTCGAACAGCTGCAGCGATTCGATCTCGTCGTCGAACAGCTCGAAGCGGATGGCCAGCTCGCTGTGCTCTGCCGGAAACACGTCGATGGTGTCGCCCCGCACCCGGAACGTGCCACGCGCGAAGTCCTGCTCGTTGCGCGTGTACTGCATGCGGATGAGCCGGGAGATCAGGTCGCGCTGGCCGACCTTGTCGCCGACGCGGGCGATCAGCCGCATCTCCATGTAGTCCTCGGGCGTGCCGATGCCGTAGATGGCGCTCACCGTGGCCACGATGACCGTGTCGCGCCGCTCCAGCACGCTCTTGGTGGCCGACAGGCGCATCTGCTCGATGTGCTCGTTGATCGAGCTGTCCTTCTCGATGAACAGGTCGCGCTGCGGCACGTAGGCCTCGGGCTGGTAGTAGTCGTAGTAGCTCACGAAGTACTCGACGGCGTTCTTCGGGAAGAACTCGCGGAACTCGCTGTAGAGCTGTGCCGCCAGCGTCTTGTTGGGCGCGAACACGATGGCTGGGCGGCCCAGCCGGGCGATCACGTTGGCCATGGTGAAGGTCTTGCCCGAGCCGGTCACGCCCAGCAGAGTCTGGAACACCTCGCCGTCGAGTACGCCGGCCACCAGACCGTCGATGGCTCCGGGCTGGTCGCCCGCCGGCGGATAGGGCTGGAACAGCTCGAACGGCGAGTCGGGATAGCGGATGAATTCGCCCTGCTTCGCCGGCCCGATCGGGTCGAGTTTCTTCAGGTCTGCTATGGCTTCGTTGTTCTCTGGCATGGCTGTTCCCGACAGGTGGCGTGGCGCCGGTAAAATTCAAGGCAACCGGAAAGGATAAAGCCTCCTCCGGTTGCCAGCGAAGCTTTCATCCCAAAGGACCTCTCCATGTCTATGTTCACCGCGGTCGAAATGGCGCCGCGCGACCCGATCCTCGGCCTCAACGAGCAATTTGCCGCCGACACCAACCCCAACAAGGTCAATCTCGGCGTCGGCGTGTATTACGACGACAACGGCAAGCTGCCCCTGCTCCAGTGCGTGCAGGCCGCCGAACAGAACATGATGAAGGCCCCCTCGGCCCGCGGCTACCTGCCGATCGACGGCATCGTGGCCTACGACAACGCGGTCAAGGGCCTGGTCTTCGGCACCGACAGCGAACCCGTCACCACGGGCCGCGTGGCCACGATCCAGGCCATCGGCGGCACCGGCGGCCTGAAGGTCGGCGCCGACTTCCTGAAGAAGCTCAACCCCAACGCCAAGGTGCTGATCAGCGACCCGAGCTGGGAAAACCACCGCGCGCTGTTCACCAACGCCGGCTTCACGGTCGAAAGCTACCCCTACTACGACGCCGCCCAGCGCGGCATCAACTTCGACGGCATGCTCGCCGCCCTGAACGCGGCACCGGCCGGCACCATCGTCGTGCTGCACGCCTGCTGCCACAACCCGACCGGCTACGACATCACCCCCGCGCAGTGGGACCAGGTGGTCGCCACCGTGAAGGCCAAGGGCCTGGTGCCCTTCCTCGACATGGCCTACCAGGGCTTCGGCTACGGCCTGAAGGAAGACGGCGCGGCTGTCGCCAAGTTCGTCGACGCCGGCCTGACCTTCTTCGTCTCGACCTCGTTCTCCAAGAGCTTCAGCCTGTACGGCGAGCGCGTCGGCGCCCTGTCGGTGCTGTGCGAGAACAAGGAAGAAGCCGGCCGCGTGCTGTCGCAACTGAAGATCGCCATCCGCACCAACTACAGCAACCCGCCGATCCACGGCGGCGCCGTGGTGGCCGCGGTGCTCGGCACCCCCGAGCTGCGCGCCCTGTGGGAAAAAGAGCTGGGCGAGATGCGCGTGCGCATCAAGGCCATGCGCCAGAAGCTGGTCGACGGCCTGAAGGCCGCCGGCGTGAAGGAAGACATGAGCTTCATCACCACCCAGATCGGCATGTTCAGCTACTCGGGCCTGAGCAAGGACCAGATGGTGCGCCTTCGCAACGAATTCGGCGTGTACGGCACCGACACCGGCCGCATGTGCGTCGCCGCGCTCAACAGCAAGAACATCGACTACGTCTGCGCGTCGATTGCCAAGGTCATCTGAGCGACAGTTCGCGTGAAGAGATCGTCTTTTTGACGATTTCTTCACATTTGCCACACCTTTGTGCCAAGGCCGACCGGCCGTTCGGGCGGGCTAGGGTTAGGCCCCCTGCAAGCGGCTGGATGCGCTGATATATTGCACCGCAACATTCACCTCCAAGACTCGCGATGCTCTATCAACTCTACGAAGCCCAGCGTTCCCTGATGGAGCCCTTTTCGGACTTCGCCCAGGCCGCCTCCAAGCTCTATGGCCCCGGCGCCGTCTGGAGCCAACTGCCGATGGCACAGCGCATGGCCGCCGGCTACGACCTGCTGTACCGGCTGGGCAAGGACTACGAGAAGCCCGAGTTCAACATCAAGTCCGTCAAGGTCGACGGCGAAGACGTCGTGATCCAGGAGGCGGTCGAGCTCAACCTGCCGTTCTGCGAACTGCGCCGCTTCAAGCGCTTCACCGACGAACCGCACATCCTCAAGACGCTCAAGAGCCAGCCCGTGGTGCTGATCGTGGCGCCGCTGTCGGGCCACTACGCCACGCTGTTGCGCGACACCGTGCGCACCATGCTGCAGGACCACAAGGTCTACATCACCGACTGGAAGAATGCCCGCCTCGTACCGCTGTCCGAGGGTGAATTCCACCTCGACGACTACATCAACTACGTGCAGGAGTTCATCCGCCGCCTGCAGGCCGAATACGGCAACTGCCACGTGGTGAGCGTGTGCCAGCCTACCGTGCCGGTGCTGGCGGCCGTGTCGCTCATGGCCAGCCGCGGCGAGCCGCTGCCCCTGACGATGACCATGATGGGCGGCCCGATCGACGCACGCAAGTCGCCCACGGCGGTCAACAACCTCGCGACCAACAAGAGCTTCGAGTGGTTCGAGAACAACGTGATCTACCGTGTGCCGCAAGGCTTCCCGGGCGCGGGCCGCAAGGTCTACCCGGGCTTCCTGCAGCACACCGGCTTCGTGGCGATGAACCCCGACCGCCACGCCAGCAGCCACTACGACTACTTCAAGGACCTCATCAAGGGCGACGACGCCAGCGCCGAGGCCCACCGCAAGTTCTATGACGAGTACAACGCCGTGCTCGACATGGACGCGGACTACTACCTCGAGACGATCCGCACCGTGTTCCAGGATTTCGACCTGGTGAACGGCACGTGGGACGTGAAGAGCCCCGCCGGCCAGGTGGAGCGCGTGCGTCCCCAGGACATCCACGCCACCGCCCTGCTCACCGTCGAAGGCGAGCTGGACGACATCTCCGGCTCGGGCCAGACCGAGGCCGCGCACAGCCTGTGCACCGGCATCGCCGACGCGAAGCGCGAGCACTTCGAGGTCAAGGGCGCGGGCCACTACGGCATCTTCAGCGGACGCCGCTGGCGCGACCAGGTCTATCCGAAGGTGCGCAACTTCATCGCCGCCAGCGACGAGCCCCAGCGTCGCGCCGGTGCCCGCGAGGAACTGCCAGCCGAAGACCGCATCAAGCCGGGCCAGAAGGTCGCGGCAGCCCGCAAGGCACCGACCGCCGCCAAGAAGGCCGTCACCGTGAAGGCCGCGCCTGCGGCCAAGAAGCCGGCGGCCGCCAGGAAGCCCCGCGCCAGCGCTGCGCGCTGAGCCGCGCGCATCACCCACCGTGAACGGGCTGGCCGCACGCATCCACGACGCACTGCCTCAAACGCAGTGCACACGGTGCGGCTACCCCGATTGCGCGGGCTACGCGCAAGCCGTCGCCGACGGCGAGGCGGACATCAACCAGTGCCCGCCCGGCGGCGCTGAAGGCATCGAGCGCCTCGCGCAACTCACGAGTCGCCCCGCGCTGCCGCTCGATCCGCAGTTCGGCACCGAAGGCCCGCGCGCCATGGCGGTCATCGACGAAGCCTGGTGCATCGGCTGCACGCTCTGCCTCGACGCCTGCCCGACCGACGCGATCATCGGGATCAACAAGCGCATGCACACGGTGATCGAGGCGCATTGCACGGGCTGCGAGCTGTGCATTCCGGTCTGCCCGGTCGATTGCATCTCGCTCGAAGTCGAAACACCCGGCCGCAGCGGCTGGCAGGCGTGGTCGCAGGCGCAGGCCGAAGCGGCATTGCAGCGCTACAAGCTGCATGCCACGCATCGCGACACCGCGAAGCGCGAGGCCGAACCGCCCCCCGCCGCCGAGCCACAAGCCGCCGACACGCGCAAGCGCTCCATCGTCGAAGCCGCCCTCGCACGCGCACGCGCCGCCGCCGAACAACGCCAATCGGCCAACCCCACCAAGCAGCCATGACCCTCGACACCCTGCTGATCTATGCCGTCGCCTCACTCGCCCTGGCGGTGATTCCCGGTCCGACGATGCTGCTGGCGCTGTCCAACGGCATCGACGGCGGCATGCGCCGCGCCAGCTGGGGCATCGCGGGCGCCTCGCTGGGCAGCGTCACGCTGATCGCGGTCGTGGCACTCGGGCTGGGGTCGCTGCTCGCGGCCTCCGAGTGGCTGTTCAACGCAATCCGCGTCGCGGGCGTGGCTTACCTGGTCTGGCTCGGCATCAAGCTGTGGCGCAGCGAGGCGACCGACTTGAGTACCGCGCTGGCCAAGTCGACCATCGAGGTCCGGCCCCACGGCCGCATTGCGCTGGTGCGCAGCCTGATGGTGGCGTTGTCGAATCCGAAGACGGTGCTCTTCTTCGCCGCCTTCCTGCCCCAGTTCATCGACACCGCCAAGCCCCAGGGCATGCAGTACCTAGTGCTGGGCGCGATCTTCGTCGTGCTCGATACCTGCGTGATGCTGGCCTATGCCGGTGCCGGCACGCAGGCGGTGCGCTGGCTCTCGCGCCGCGGCCTCAAGATGCTCAACCGCAGCTGTGCCGTCGGCATGTGGCTGCTGGCAGCCACCCTCGCCTTCTGGCGCCGCCCGGCCTGAGCGACACCGAACTCAGTCCTTCTTCGGGCGCTTGAAGAGCAACAGCAACACGCCCGCCAGCACCACGCCCACGGCGTACCACTCGAAGCGTGTGACGACCTCGTTGGCGATCCACACGCCCAGCAGCATCGCGATCACCGGATTCACGAAGGTGTAGCTCGCCGCCAGCCCCGCCGGCGCCTGCGCCAGCAGCACCATGTAGGCGTTGAAGGCGATCAGCGAGCCGAACACCACGAGGTAGACCCACGCCCCCAGCGCCACGGGTTGCGGCGGCCAGCTCATCGTTTCGCCGGACACCGCGGCCAGCGCCATCAGCACGACCCCGCCGCACAGCATTTCGCTCGCGAAGCCCATCGCGCCGGGCGCCAGCGGCAGGCTGCGCTGGCTCAGCACGCTGCCCAGCGACCAGCATACGCAGGCCACGCAGATCGCCACCAGCCCCTCGGGCGAAGCCTTGAAGCCGCTGCCCTGCGTGAGCATCAGCACGCCGACCAGGCCGAGCGCGATGCCCGCCGCCTCGAGTCGCGCCGGCTTCACGCCCCAGATCAGGTTGAGCAGCGCGATCAGCAAGGGAATGACGGCAATGAACGCCACCACCAGCCCGGAGCCGATCGACACCTCGGCCAGCGCCGTGCCGCCCATGCCCCCGCCAAGCATCAACGCGCCGACGACCAGCGCATTGCGCCACTGCGTGCGCGTGGGCCAGGGCGTGCCGCGCCAGCGCATCCACACGGCCAGCAGCACGCCGGCGGCGAGGAAGCGCGAGCCCATCTGCAGGAAAGGCGGAAAACTGATCAGCGCGTACTTGATGGCTAGGTAGGTCGAGCCCCAGACCACCCAGGTGGCGGCCAGGCAGAGCCACAGCAGCGGTGTCAGCCGGGGGCGCGAGGAGGCAGGCGCAGCTTGTGCAGGCGATGCGAGTGTCGACATATCGAGGGCGTCTCTTCTTGGTATTGGTATCGAATGCCCGTCATGGTATGAAAGCAACCGGCCGGCAACCATGCAAATTCCATGGTTCTTTCCGCACTGCACCGTCGATTCAAAGGACTTTCATGGACTTCACCTTGACCCCCACGCTGGACGCCCACGACACCCGCATCCTGGCCGAACTGCAGGCCGACGCCCGCCTGAGCATGGCCGAGCTGGGCCGCCGCGTGCACCTGAGCCAGCCGGCCGTGACCGAACGCGTGAAGAAGCTGGAGGCGGCCGGCGTGATCACCGGCTACCGCGCGACAGTGAACCTCACGCGGTTGGGCTACGGCATTCGCGGGATCATCCGCGTCGGGCGGGCCGACTACGACCTGGTGGCGAAGCTGGTGCAGGAGACGCCCGAATGCGTCAATGCCTACAACGTGACCGGCGAGGACAGCTGGATCCTGGAGATCGCGGTGATCGACGTGCCGCACCTGGACGCGGTGCTCGCCAAGTTCTGCATCCTGACCGAGACCGCGGCCTCGATCATCCTGAACCCGGCGCGCGAGCACCAGCCGATGCTGCCGCCGCGGCGCGCCGACGTGAAGCCGCCGGTGCGCAAGGCGCTGGCTTAACGCGCGGCGGCGAGCGCGCCGAAGGCCGCCACCACCTCGGGCGGCGCCTGCACCATCTCGACCAGCACGCCTTCGCCCGAGATCGGGAACTCGTCGTTGGCCTTCGGGTGCAGGAAGCAGATGTCGAAGCCCGCCGCACCCTTGCGGATGCCGCCGGGCGCGAAGCGCACACCTTGCGCGGTCAGCCATTCGACGGCCTTGGGCAGGTCGTCGATCCACAGGCCCACGTGATTGAGCGGCGTGGTGTGCACGGCCGGCTTCTTCTCGGGGTCTAGCGGCTGCATCAGGTCGACCTCGACCTTGAACGGGCCGACGCCCATCGCGCAGATGTCCTCGTCGACGTTCTCGCGTTCGCTGCGGAAGGTGCCGGTGACCTCGAGGCCCAGCATGTCGACCCACAGCTTCTGCAGGCGCAGCTTGTCGGGGCCGCCGATGGCGATCTGCTGGATGCCCAGCACCTTGAACGGGCGCGCGGTGACGGAGCCGGTCATGCGCAACCGCCTTCCGCCTGCTCCTGCGTGCGGTGCGAGTTCAGGCCCAGCTTGCGCAGCAGCTGCACGTCGGCGTCCACGTCGGGGTTGCCGGTGACCAGCAGCTTGTCGCCGTAGAAGATCGAGTTGGCGCCGGCCATGAAGCACAGGGCCTGCACCGCCTCGCCCATCTGCTGGCGGCCGGCCGACAGGCGCACGCGCGCGGTCGGCATGGTGATGCGCGCCACGGCGATCATGCGCACGAAGTCGAAGGGATCGACCGGCTCCGAATCGGCCAGCGGCGTGCCGGGCACGCGCACCAGGCTGTTGATCGGCACCGACTCCGGGTACGGATTCATGTTGGCCAGCTGCGCGATCAGCCCGGCGCGGTGCACCGGCTGCTCGCCCATGCCCACGATGCCGCCGCAACACACGCTGATGCCGGCACCGCGCACGGCGGCCAGCGTGTCCAGGCGGTCCTGGTAGGTGCGCGTGTCGACCACGTCGGTGTAGTACTCGGGCGCGGTGTCCAGGTTGTGGTTGTAGTAGTCCAGACCCGCGGCCTTGAGCTGCTGCGCGTGATGCGGCTCCAGCATGCCCAGCGTGGCGCAGGTCTGCATGCCCAGGCCCTTCACGGCCTCGACCAGCACAGCCACCTTCTCGACGTCACGATCCTTGGGCGCACGCCAGGCGGCGCCCATGCAGAAGCGCGTGGCGCCGGCGTCCTTGGCGGCCTGCGCGGCGCGCACCACCTCGTCGACCTCCATGAGCTTCTGCGCCTTCACGCCGGTGTCGAACTCGGCAGACTGCGGGCAGTAGCCGCAGTTCTCGGGGCAGCCGCCGGTCTTCACCGACAGCAGCGTGGCCAGCTCGATGTCGCCTTCGGGGAAATGCCGGCGATGCACGGTCTGCGCCTCGAACAGCAGTTCCATGAACGGCTTGTCGAGCAACGCCTGGATTGCCTCGATGGACCAGGGGCCCTGGGGCGTCGCCACGGCCTTGGCCGGGCGGTGCAGCGTGATCGCCTGTTGCAGGTCGTTGGCACCCATCAGTTGAACTCCAGAATGATTTGGTCGACGGCGAGCGATTCGCCCTTGGCCGCCGAGATCTTGCCCACCACACCGTCTTGTGCGGCGAACAGCACGTTTTCCATCTTCATGGCCTCGATCACGGCCAGCTTCTCGCCGGCCTGGACCTGCTGCCCCGGCTGCACCGACACCTCGACCAGCAGGCCGGGCATGGGCGACATCAGGAACTTGCTCAGGTCCGGCGGCGCCTTGTAGGGCATCAGCTCGAGCAGGCGCGCGCCCAGCGGCGACAGCACCATGGTCTCGATCTGCGTGCCATCGTGCGAGACGCGCAGCGCCAGCGGGTTCTTGCCCGCGCCGCGCTCCACCTGCGCCGTGAAGGCGCGGCCGTTGACCGTGCCCTGCACGCGCACCGCGCCCAGCGCAAAGTCGCTTTCGATCTGGTAGCGCTTGTCGCCCACGGTGACGGCGCTGGCGCCGGTCTTGTCCTGGAAGTCGCTGACCGACACGGCGTGATGCACATGCTTGCCTTCCGCGCCCAGCTCGACCACCACGAACTCCTCGCCCACCTTCACGCCATGGCCGGCGAGTTGCCCGCTGATGCCCGAGGCACGCGCACGGTAGCGGCGGTTGACGAAGGCCGCCAGTGCGACCAGGAAGGACGGATCGGCGTGCGGCACGTCTTCCGCATGGAAGCCCTTGCCGTAGTGCTCGGCGATGAAGCCGGTGTTGAAATCGCCCGCCACGAACTTCGGATGCGCCAGCAGCGCCGCCTGGAACGGGATGTTGCTGCTGATGCCGCGGATCACGAAGCCGTTCAGCGCCTCACGCATGAGGGCGATGGCTTCATTGCGGTCTTTGCCGTGCACGATGAGCTTGGCGATCATCGAGTCGTAGTACATCGGGATCTCGCCGCCGTCGTACACGCCGGTGTCCACGCGCACGCCGTGCAGATGCTGGGTGTCGCTCGCGAACATGGTCTCGGCCGGCGGCTGGAACTTCACCAGGCGCCCGGTCGAGGGCAGGAAGTTGCGGAACGGGTCTTCGGCGTTGATGCGGCATTCGATGGCCCAGCCGTTGCGCTTCACGTCGGCCTGCGCCAGCGGCAGCTTCTCGCCGGCCGCCACACGGATCATCAGCTCGACCAGGTCCAGGCCGGTGATGCACTCGGTCACCGGGTGTTCCACCTGCAGGCGCGTGTTCATCTCCAGGAAGTAGAAGCTCTGGTCCTTGCCGACCACGAACTCCACCGTGCCCGCACTCTGGTACTTCACGGCCTTGGCCAGCGCCACGGCCTGCTCGCCCATCGCCTTGCGCGTCGCTTCGCTGATGAAGGGCGACGGCGCCTCCTCGATCACCTTCTGGTGGCGGCGCTGGATCGAGCATTCGCGCTCGTTCAGGTAGATCACGTTGCCGTGCGAATCGCCCAGCACCTGGATTTCGATGTGGCGCGGCTCCTCGACGAACTTCTCGATGAAGACGCGGTCGTCGCCGAAGGAGTTGCGCGCCTCGTTGCGGCACGAGGTGAAGCCGTCGAAGGCTTCCTTGTCGTTGAAGGCCACGCGCAGGCCCTTGCCGCCGCCGCCGGCCGAGGCCTTGATCATCACGGGGTAGCCGATGTCCTTGGCGATCTCGACGGCACGCTCGGCCGTCTCGATGGCGTCGTTCCAGCCGGGGATGGTGTTGACCTTGGCCTCGTTCGCAAGCTTCTTCGAGGCGATCTTGTCGCCCATGGCTGCGATCGAATAGTGCTTCGGGCCGATGAAGGCGATGCCCTCTTCCTCGACCTTGCGCGCGAAGGCTTCGTTCTCCGACAGGAAACCGTAGCCCGGATGCACGGCCTCGGCGCCGGTCTTCTTGCAGGCCGCGATGATGCGGTCGGCCTGCAGATAGCTCTCGCGGCTGGGCGCGGCGCCGATGTGCACGGCTTCGTCGGCCAACTCGACATGGCGGGCTTCCTTGTCGGCGTCGGAATAAACGGCAACCGTAAGGATGCCCATCTTCTTGGCGGTCTGGATGACGCGGCAGGCGATCTCGCCGCGATTCGCAATCAGGATCTTCTTGAACATGTTCTTCTTCTCCGCGCTCACAGGGGAATGTTGCCGTGCTTGCGCCACGGGTTCTCGAGCTTCTTCTCGCGCAGCATGACCAGCGAGCGGCAGATGCGCTTGCGCGTCTCGTGCGGCAGGATCACGTCGTCGATGTAGCCGCGTGCGCCCGCCACGTACGGGTTGGCGAAACGGGCCTTGTATTCGGCTTCGCGTGCGGCGAGCTTCTCGGGGTCGTTCTTGTCTTCGCGGAAGATGATTTCCACCGCACCCTTGGCGCCCATCACGGCGATCTCGGCGCGCGGCCAAGCCAGGTTGACGTCGCCGCGCAGGTGCTTGGAGGCCATCACGTCGTACGCGCCGCCGTAGGCCTTGCGCGTGATGACGGTGATCTTGGGCACCGTGCACTCCGCATACGCGTACAGCAGCTTGGCGCCGTGCTTGATGATGCCGCCGTACTCCTGGCCGGTGCCGGGCATGAAGCCGGGCACGTCCACGAAGGTGATGACGGGGATGTTGAAGGCGTCGCAGAAGCGCACGAAGCGCGCGGCCTTGATGCTGCTCTTGATGTCCAGGCAACCGGCCAGCACCAGCGGCTGGTTGGCGACGATGCCGACCGTCTGGCCTTCCATGCGCGCGAAGCCGATCACGATGTTCTTCGCGTAGTCGGGCTGCAGCTCGAAGAAGTCGCCGTCATCCACCACCTTCAGGATCAGTTCCTTGATGTCGTAGGGCTTGTTCGGGTTGTCGGGCACCAGCGTGTCGAGCGAGTAGTCGGGGCGGTCGGCCGGATCGCCCTGGCCGTCGTTGCCCAGGCGCACCGGCGGCTTCTCGCGGTTGTTCAGCGGCAGGTAGTTGTACAGGCGGCGCAGCATCATCAGCGCCTCGACGTCGTTCTCGAACGCCATGTCGGCCACGCCGCTGCGCGTGGTGTGGGTGATGGCGCCGCCCAGCTCTTCGGCCGTGACGCTCTCGTGCGTCACGGTCTTCACCACCTCGGGGCCGGTGACGAACATGTAGCTGCTGTCTTTCACCATGAAGATGAAGTCGGTCATGGCGGGCGAGTACACGGCGCCGCCGGCGCACGGGCCCATGATCATGCTGATCTGCGGGACCACGCCCGAGGCCATCACGTTACGCTGGAACACGTCGGCATAGCCGCCCAGCGACGCCACGCCTTCCTGGATGCGGGCGCCGCCCGAATCGTTCAGGCCGATGACCGGTGCGCCGACCTTCATGGCCTGGTCCATCACCTTGCAGATCTTCTCGGCGTGGGCTTCGCTGAGCGCGCCGCCGAAGACCGTGAAGTCCTGGCTGAACACGAACACGAGGCGGCCGTTGATCATGCCGTAGCCGGTGACCACGCCGTCGCCGGGGATCTTCTGCTCGGCCATGCCGAAGTCGACCGAGCGGTGCTCGACGAACATGTCCCACTCTTCAAACGTGCCGTCGTCGAGCAGCAGCTCGATGCGTTCGCGCGCCGTGAGCTTGCCCTTGGCGTGCTGTGCGTCGATGCGCTTCTGCCCGCCGCCGAGTCGCGCCTGGGCGCGCTTCTTTTCGAGTTGTTCGATCAGTTCTTGCATGATGTGCTTCCGAAGCTGTGGTTCTGGATTGCTGGGAGAGTCTGTGGTGCCGGTGCCGGATTCGTGTCACACCCGGGCGGTGATGGCTGCCGCGGCGAGCAGCTGGCGCGCCGCCGCCGAGGCCGGCAGGCCGCCTTGCGCCACCTGTTGCGTGAGCTGCGGCAGCAGTTCGCGCACCTGCGCATGCTGGCGAAACGCCTGCTTGAGCCCGGCGTCGATGCGTTCCCACATCCACGCCGTGGCCTGTTTTTCGCGGCGCTTCGCGAGATTGCCGTTGGCGGTCTGCAGCGCCTTGAATTCGAGCACGGCGTCCCAGAAGGCATCGACGCCGGTGCCCGCGAGTGCGCTCAGCTGCAGCACCTTGGGCAGCCAGAAGCGGCGCTCCACGCCGCTGTGGGCGTCGTGCACCGCGTGCGCATGGTCGGGGTTGCCCTGGTGACCGAACAGGCGCAGCGCCGAAGTGATCTGGGCCTGCGCGCGGGTGGCGGCGTCGCGGTCGATGTCGGCCTTGTTGATGGCGACCAAGTCGGCCAGCTCCATCACGCCTTTCTTGATCGCCTGCAGGTCGTCGCCCGCGTTGGGCAACTGCAGCAGCACGAACATGTCGGTCATGCCGGCCACGGCGGTCTCGCTCTGGCCCACGCCCACGGTCTCGACGATCACGACGTCGTAGCCCGCGGCTTCGCATACCAGCATGGCCTCTCGCGTCTTCTCGGCCACGCCGCCGAGCGTGCCGCTCGAAGGGCTGGGGCGTATGTAGGCCCGCTCGTGCACCGACAGGCGCTCCATGCGCGTCTTGTCGCCGAGGATGGAGCCGCCCGAGACGGTGGACGACGGATCGATGGTGAGCACGGCCACGCGGTGGCCCTTGCCGATCAGCAGCAGGCCCAGCGTCTCGATGAAGGTCGACTTGCCCACGCCGGGCACGCCCGAGATGCCCAGGCGAAACGATGCGCCGGTGCGCGGCAGCAAGGCCGTGAGCAGCTCGTCGGCCTGCGCGCGATGATCGGCGCGCGTCGATTCGAGCAACGTGATCGCCTTGGCGATGGCACGCCGCTGCGCCATGCCGTCGGTGTCGGCAATGGCTCGTTCAAGGGCCTGGTGGGCAGGGCTCAGCACGTCATCTCCGCGCAGCGCCAGCGGTAGTGCAGGTCGACGCCCTCCTCGCCTTCGAGCACGAAGCCGTGACGCAGGTAGAACCGGTTGGCGTCGCTCTTCACGAGTGCGGTGAGCTTGATGTCGCGGTGCTGTTCGCGCGCCTGGGCCTGCGCCCAGTCCATCACCCACTCGCCGATGCCCAGGCCCTGGAAGCCGGTGCGCAGGTAGAGATGGTCCAGCCGTAGCGCATCCGCGCCTTCGGGCTTGAGAGTGACGAAGCCCACGCGCTGGCTGCCGTCGAGCACGATGTGGTGCATGAAGGGCACCACGAAGCCCGCGCTCAGGCGCTCGCGCGAACGCGCGGCATCGAAACGGCCGACACGCTCCAGGCTCGGGCGCATCGCGTCGATGCGCAGGGCCAGCATGTCCTCGAAGTCATTGGAATCCACCGGCTGCAGGGACAGCCGCGGCAACAGGTCGCTCACGTCGCGCCTCGATCGGTCAGGCCGTGACCGCCGCGCGGATCTGTTCCAGCACGTCCTTGGCGCTGGCCGGAATGGGCGTGCCCGGGCCGTAGATGCCCTTGACGCCCGCTTCGTACAGGAATTCGTAGTCCTGCCGCGGAATCACGCCGCCCACGAAAACGATGATGTCGTCCGCGCCCTGCTTGCGCAGCTCTTCGATGATGGCGGGCACCAGGGTCTTGTGGCCGGCGGCGAGCGTGCTCACGCCCACGGCATGCACGTCGTTCTCGATGGCCTGGCGCGCGCACTCTTCGGGCGTCTGGAACAGCGGGCCCATGTCGACGTCGAAGCCCAGGTCGGCGAACGCGGTGGCAACCACCTTGGCGCCGCGGTCGTGCCCGTCCTGACCCAGCTTGGAGATCATCACGCGCGGTCGGCGGCCCTGTTCTTCGGCGAAGGCGTTGATCTCGGTCTTGAGGTTGTCCCAGCCTTCGGCCGAGTCGTAGGCGGCTGCGTACACACCGGTCACCTTCTGCGTGTCAGCGCGATGGCGGCCGAAGGACTTCTCGAGGGCGTCGGAAATTTCGCCGACGGTGGCGCGCAGGCGCACGGCCTGGATGCTCAGGTCCAGCAGGTTGCCGGTGTTGCTCTCGGCGGCCTGGGTGAGCGCGTCGAGCGCGGCCTGCACCTTGGCGTTGTCGCGCGAGGCGCGGATCTTCTGCAGACGGGCGACCTGCTGGTCGCGCACCTTCACGTTGTCGATGGAAAGAATCTCCACCGCGTCTTCGTTCTTGAGCTTGTACTTGTTGACGCCCACGATGACGTCCTTGCCCGAATCGATGCGCGCCTGCTTCTCGGCGGCGGCGGCCTCGATCTTGAGCTTGGCCCAGCCGCTGTCGACGGCCTTGGTCATGCCGCCCATAGCCTCGACCTCTTCGATGATGGCCCAGGCGGCGTCGGCCATGTCCTGCGTGAGCTTCTCCATCATGTAGCTGCCGGCCCAGGGGTCGATCACGTTCGTGATGTGGGTCTCTTCCTGGATGATGAGCTGCGTGTTGCGCGCGATGCGGGCGCTGAACTCGGTGGGCAGCGCGATGGCTTCGTCGAGCGCGTTGGTGTGCAGCGACTGCGTGCCGCCGAATACCGCGGCCATGGCCTCGATGGTGGTGCGCACCACGTTGTTGTACGGGTCCTGCTCGGTGAGCGACCAGCCCGAGGTCTGGCAGTGCGTGCGCAGCATCAGGCTCTTGGGGTTCTTCGCGTCGAAGCCCTTCATGATGCGGCACCACAACAGCCGCGCCGCGCGCATCTTGGCGACTTCGAGATAGAAGTTCATGCCGATGGCCCAGAAGAAGCTCAGGCGGCCGGCGAAGTCGTCCACGTCCATGCCCTTGGCGATGGCGGTCTTCACGTACTCCTTGCCGTCGGCCAGCGTGAAGGCCAGCTCCAGTGCCTGATTGGCCCCGGCTTCCTGCATGTGGTAGCCGCTGATCGAGATCGAGTTGAACTTCGGCATGTTCTTCGCCGTGTACTCGATGATGTCGCCGATGATCCGCATGCTCGGCTCGGGCGGAAAGATGTACGTGTTGCGGACCATGAACTCCTTGAGGATGTCGTTCTGGATGGTTCCGCTGAGCTTGTCCTGCGACACGCCCTGCTCTTCGGCCGCGACCACGTAGCCGGCCAGCACCGGCAGCACGGCGCCGTTCATGGTCATGGAGACGCTCACCTTGTCGAGCGGGATCTGGTCGAACAGGACCTTCATGTCCTCGACCGAATCGATGGCCACGCCGGCCTTGCCGACGTCGCCGGTCACGCGCGGATGGTCGCTGTCGTAGCCGCGGTGGGTGGCCAGGTCGAAGGCCACGCTCACGCCCTGCCCGCCGGCGGCCAGCGCCTTGCGATAGAACGCATTCGATTCTTCGGCCGTCGAGAAGCCGGCGTACTGGCGGATGGTCCAGGGGCGCACCGCGTACATGGTGGCCTGCGGGCCGCGCAGGTAGGGCTCGAAGCCGGGCAGCGTGTCGGTGTACTTCAGGCCCTGCAGGTCGGCCGCGGTGTACAGCGGCTTGACGCTGATGCCGTCGGGCGTGATCCAGTTGAGCGCATTCACATCGCCGCCGGGCGCCGATTTGGCGGCGGATTTGGCCCAGGCCTCGAGGTCGGCCGGCTTGAAGGAGGGTTCGGGTGTGCTGCTCATGGAAGGCGCCGCTCGAAGCGGTGTTCTGACAGGGTTCGCAAATTCGCTTGCACGGATTTGCAAGCCGGTCGGGAGTCTACTCCATTCGTAATTATTAATTCAAACAAGTTTTTTGCAGTACAGTTCAGCCCATGTCCGCCCTCACCCTGACCCCCCGCGCCCTCTACGAAGAGGTGGCCGAACTGCTGCGCCAGCGGATCTTCCGCCGCGAGCTGGAGCCGGGCAGCTGGATCGACGAACTCAAGCTGGCCGAGGAATACGGTATCAGCCGCACCCCCCTGCGCGAGGCCCTGAAGGTGCTGGCCGCCGAAGGCCTGGTGACGATGAAGGTGCGGCGCGGCGCCTACGTGACGGAGGTGTCGGAACAGGACCTGGCGGACGTGTATCACCTGCTCTCGCTGCTGGAGAGCGACGCCGCCGGCGTGGTGGCCGAACGCGCCACCGACGCCCAGCGCGCCGAACTGAAGGCCCTGCACGCCGAGCTGGAAGCCGCGGCGGCCCCGGGCAAGGAAGACCGCGAGCACTTCTTCGCGGTGAACGAGCGCTTCCACATGAGCCTGCTGGCCATCGCCAACAACAAGTGGCGCGACCAGATGGTGGCCGACCTGCGCAAGGTGATGAAGCTCAACCGCCACAACTCGCTGCTGAAGGCGGGGCGCATCGCCGAATCGCTGGCGGAGCACCGCGCGGTGATGGCGGCCATCGAATCGCGCGACGCCGCCACCGCCATGACCCGCATGCGCGAGCACTTCCTCAACGGCCTCGAAGCCGCTGGATAAAGTTCACCCCCAGGCTGCGCGCACTTCGTGTCGTGCAGTGAGCTCACCCCCAAGCTACGCGCACTTCGTGTCGCTTCGCCACCCCCCTTTCCGGGGGCGACGCCTGCGGCCCGGCGGAGCCGGTTCCGCGGCGTCTTGCGAAGGGGCCTGCGCCCTTTGGGCGCGGCCTCGCCCCCTCAACCTAGCGTGAGCGTTCCGGCTTCGGTGGCGATGCGCTGGGCGATGTCCAGCATGTGGGGGGCGACGCGGGTCAGCATGGCCTCACGGGGCAGCAGGTAGGCGGGGCCGCCGCAACTCACGCCGTAGCGTTCGCCGCGCGGGCCCGAGAGCGCGAAGCCCAGGGCGTGGATCTGGGGGTTCCATTCGCCGAAGGAGGTGCAGTAGCCCAGGCGGGCGTATTCCTCGAGGCTGGCGATGAGGCGCGGTTCGATCGCGTGCCAGTTCTCGCCGGTCTCGAGCCGGATCTGCTCCAGCAGTGCCGACTGCTCGGCTGCGGGCAAGGCGCCGATGTAGGCGCGCCCGGAGGCCGAGGTGGCAATCGACATGCGCGAGCCGACATCGATGCGGGAGCTGATGAGCGCCGAGCGCGGCCGCAGCGAATCGATGACGAGCATGTCCAGGTCGTCGCGCACCGCCATGTGGATGCTGGCGCCCGACAGCTCGGCCAGGTTGCCCAGATGGGGACGCGCGAGCGCCCTCAGATCGAAATTGCGCAGGTAGCGACTGCTCATGTCGAGCAGCACCGGCCCGAGGCTGAAACGCTCGCTGTCCTGCGATTGCCGCAGGTATCCCGCACCCACCAGCGTCGCCGTGAGACGCGACACCGTGGCCTTGGGAATGCCGGTGGTGTCGGCCAGCTCCCGATTTCCGACGGGTGCCGAAGACATCCCGATGACTTTCAGGAGCGACAACCCCCTGGCAAGCGCACTGACTTCTTCCCTGCTGCCTACAGCTTCACTCATAAGACGGAACCTTTTTCTTGTTTCCCTGACCCGCCTTATTCTTCAGCAAAAACAGGTGCTTGGATCACACTTGTTGTTGCATTGTCATGAAACTGTGTTTCATCGAGCGTCAACTTCGCCCAATTGTGTTTACTGTCTACAAAGTCGGTGGTGACGGAGGCCATCAGGCCATCAAGCGGCCTGGGCAGCGGGTTCGTGCGCCAGCGCCATCACTTCGTGCGGCGGGCGGGTCTTGAGGCGGTGATCGCTCCAGACCTGACGCCAGCGGCGGGCGCCCGGCAGGCCGTTGCGCAGGCCCAGCATATGGCGCGCGATCGACCACCAGTTCGTGCCGTGCTCGGCCGCCTCGCGCACCATGTAGTCGCACATCCGCGCCTCGATGTCCTCGCGCGTGAGCGTCTGGGGGGCATCGCCATAGAACTCCGCATCCCACTCGGCCAGCCACCAGGGGTTGTGGTACGCCTCGCGGCCGACCATGGCGCCGTCGAGCAGCCGCAGGTGCTCGTGCACCAGCGCGTTGGTGTTGATGCCGCCGTTGATGGAAAACTGCAGCGTCGGAAAGTCGTGCTTCAGCCGGTGCACGAGCGCATAGCGCAGCGGCGGGATCTCGCGGTTCTGCTTCGGGCTCAGGCCCTGCAGCCAGGCATTGCGCGCGTGGACGATGAAGGTGTTGCAGCCCGCCTCGCTCACCGCGCCGACGAAGTCGCGCACGAACTCGTAGCTCTCGATCTTGTCGATGCCGATGCGGTGCTTGACCGTGACCGGCACATCGACCACGTCGACCATCGCCTTCACGCAATCGGCCACCAGCTGCGGCTCGTTCATGAGGCAGGCCCCGAAGGCGCCGCGCTGCACGCGCTCGCTCGGGCAGCCGCAGTTGAGGTTGATCTCGTCGTAGCCCCACTCTTCACCGAGCTTCGCGCAATGCGCCAGATCGTGCGGCTCGCTGCCGCCGAGTTGCAGCGCAACCGGATGCTCTTCGGCATGAAAGCGAAGGTGCCGCGGCACGTCGCCGTGGATCAACGCCCCGGTCGTCACCATCTCCGTGTAGAGCAGCGCGTGGCGCGTCATGAGGCGATGGAAAAACCGGCAATGGCGGTCCGTCCAGTCCATCATGGGCGCGACGGAGATGGTTTTTTCTTTCAGATTCAATGGCTTGTCGGTCATACGCAGGGCAGCTCTCGGGCGCGCATTTTCTCACGCGACCTTTTTGGACGTGCCCGCGCTGAACGACGGCCCTACCGCTTGGCCTGCAACTGCGCCTTCAGGTCCATGCCCACCTTGCGGTTGACGAACTGCTCGGTCGCCACCGCCAGCGGATCGACCTCGCCGGGCTTGTAGATGCCCGACTTGATCATGCGCGCCGCGAAATCCTGGATGCGCGCGACCTGCGTGGCGCCGATGCCGACCTTCAGCGCCTCGCCCGAATCGACCAGGCCCAGGCTCTTCACCTTCTCGAACTCCGCCATCAGCTTGGCGTCGTTCAGGTCGGGGTTGAGCTGCTTGATGAGCTGCATCGCGGGCGTGCGGTCGCCGTAGAGGAAATTGGTCCAGCCGATGATCGACGCGTCGACGAAGCGGCGCACCAGGTCCGGGTTCTTCTCGACGAGGTCGCGCCGCGTCTCGATCATGTTGCCGTAGGTGTTGTAGCCCTGGTCGGCCAGCAGGAAGACATCGGTCGCGAAGCCCTGCTCCGTCGCATACAGCGGCTCGGCCGTGGCGAAGGCCTGCTGCACCGAGGCCTTGTCGGCCAGGAAGGGCGCGAGGCTGTAGGTGTAGGGGCGCAGCTGCTCGTCGCGAAAACCGTGCTCGGCCTTGAGCCACTGCCAGAAGCCGAACTGGTTCGACTTGGCGATGAACACGGTGCCCGCCTTCTTCAGCTCGGCGAAGTCCTTGTAGCGCCCGGCATGCGCAATCAGCCCTGTCGGGTCCTTCTGGAAGAACGAGGCCACGATCACCGTCGGGATCTTCGAGCGCGTGGTCTCCAGCGCGGTGAGCAGCCCGCCGGTCAGCAGGAATTCGACCTTGCCGGCCGGCAGCATCGTGCGGTTGTTGACCTGCGGCCCACCCTGCAGCAATTGCACATCGAGCCCGTGGCGGCGGTAGGTGCCGTCGGCCTGGGCCTGGAAGAAGCCGCCCTGGCTGGCCTGCGCCTTCCAGTTGAGCGCCAGCGTCACCTTGTCCAGCGGCTGCTGGGCGCGCGCCAGTCCGCTCGCCAGAAGAAGGGAGGTCGCGGGCGCGAGCGTCAGAAGGCGCCGGCGGCGCGTCGAGAAGCGCGGGGTCTGCATGGTTTGTCTCCGGTGGGTTCGGGTTGTTGTCGATGCTCGCCTGTGGCGGCCGAGTCAGTGCGCGTTTCTATTTGAAATTTACCGATCGGTCAAACCAAATGATGAATTTCAGGAAAGCGCAGATCAACGCTTATTGCAAACCTCCGTGTTTCCGAGTTCAATCCGCAACTTGCCAAATATCTTGACCGATTGGTCAGCTTCAAAAGAACACCAGGAGACCGCCCCATGCAGGAAGCCCCCATCGCCTTTCACGGCGTGGCCTACGGCCGCCCCAAGCCTCATCACAATGCCGAGCTGACCGAGGTCGGCCCCGGCACGCCTTGCGGCGAGTTCATGCGCCGCTACTGGCAGCCGCTCACGCTGTCGGCGCGCGCCACCACCACGCCGTCGCAGATCCGCATCCTCGGCGAAGACCTGATCCTGTTTCGCGACCGCAGCGGTCGCCCCGGCCTGCTCTACCCGCGCTGTGCGCACCGCGGCAGCTCGCTGTTCTACGGGCGCGTCGAGGCCGAGGGCATCCGCTGCTGCTACCACGGCTGGCTGTTCAGCGTGGAAGGCGAATGCCTGGACCAGCCCTGCGAACCCTGCGGCGGACTGCACAAGGACAGGGTGCGCCAGCCCTGGTATCCGCTGCAGGAGCGCTACGGCCTGATCTGGGTCTACATGGGGCCGCCCGCTCGCATGCCGGTGCTGCCGCGCTGGGATGTGCTCGAAGATGTGCCCGAAGGCCAGAAGCTGCTGGTGTCGCACTCCAGCCTCTACGCGGGCGGCGACGACGACGTCGAGATCGTGCCCTGCAACTGGCTGCAGGAGTGGGAGAACGTGATGGACCCGTTCCACATCCCCATCCTGCACACCAGCTTCAGCGGCGTGCAGTTCGTGCCCGAGATGGGCGTCATGCCCGAGGTGAACTGGGAGTACGCCGATGCCGGCATGCGCTACACCGCCTACCGCAAGCTCGACGACGGCCGCGAGATGGACCGCGTCACGCAGGCGCTGTTCCCGCACGTGCGCATCGTGCCCAACGTGCAGCTCGCCGAAGGCCCCTCCTCCGGCATCGGCTGGGTGGTGCCGGTGGACGACACCTCGCTGCGCCTGTGCTTCGTGATGAAGGTGCCGCAGGACGTCGACCGCCTGCCGCGCAGCCCCAACCTGCGTCCCTGGTCGCAGATGACGCCCGAGGAGCGTCAGGCCTTCCCCGGCGACTGGGAAGCCCAGGTGAGCCAGGGCCCGATCACCTTCCACTCGGAAGAAAACCTCGCGGGCAGCGACCGCGGCGTCTCGATGCTGCGGCGCACGCTGGGCCAGCAGATCCGCGCGGTGCAGGCCGGCCAGGACCCGGCGGGCACGATCTTCGACCCCGACCACGCGCTGATCCGCATCGAGGCCGGCAATTTCTTCCGCAAGCCCTCGCAGGGCTGAACGCGCATCGCCATGACCCTCGCCACTTCTTCTGCAGCGACCGCGCGCGTCCCCGTACGGGTGCATGCGATGCGCGTGCTGGCGCGCGACATCCACCTGCTAGAGCTGCGGCGCGGCGACGGCGTCGCGCTGCCCGATGCAGCGCCCGGCGCGCACATCGATGTCGAACTGCCCGGCGGTCTGGTGCGGCAGTACTCGCTGCTCGCGGGCCTGTCGACCGCGCCGGGCACGCAGGTGATCGGCGTCAAGCGCGATCCCGCGAGCCGGGGCGGATCGCGCCACCTGTGCGGCGAGCTGCGGCTGAACGACACGCTACATGTGAGCGCTCCGCGCAATCTCTTCGCGCTTGCGCCGCAGGCACCGCATTCGGTGCTGATCGCCGGGGGCATCGGCATCACACCGGTGTGGTCGATGGTGCGGCAGCTCATTGCCGAAGGCGCTTCGTGGGAACTGCACTACGCCGCGCGTTCGCGCGCCGATGCGGCGCTCGCCGACGAACTCCTGCAGCTCCCGCAGGTTCACTGCTTCTTCGACGACGAGCACCCCGGCCGGTCGCTGGACCTCGCGGGCATCGTCGAGCGCGCCGCGCCCGAAGCGCACTTCTATTGCTGCGGCCCGGCGCCGATGCTCGCCGCGTTCGAAGCCGCCACGGTCGGCCGCTCGCCGACCCAAGTGCATGTCGAGCACTTCGCACCACGCGCGCCCGAGCCGTCAACCTCCACCAACGCGCCCTGCACCATCCGCCTGCAACGACAGAACCGCGAGGTCGTGCTGGCGCCGGGCCAGAGCGTGCTCGCCGCACTGCGCGCGCAAGGCATCGACGCCCCCTCGTCCTGCGAGCAAGGCATCTGCGGTGCCTGCGAGACGCCGGTGCTCGAAGGCGAGGTCGAGCACCGCGACAGCATCCTCTCGTCCGCCGAGCGCACCGCCAACGCCAGCATGATGATCTGCTGCTCGTTGCCCCGCGGTCCGCTCCTCGTGCTCGACCTGTGAGCGCACCGCGGCCGAACCAACGGGGCGCTACCATCGCTCCCCTGCCCCTCCCGGGCACCGGAGCATGTGTGACCCAGACGAAGACCAGCCGCGACGCCGTGAACGATGCCATCTGGCAAGCCGCCACCGAGGAGTTCGCGCTCCATGGCCTGCGCGGCACCAGCACCCAGGGCATCGCCGAACGCGCCGGCATGTCGAAGGCGCGGCTGCACTACTACATCGAGAGCAAGGAAGCGCTCTACACCGAGATCCTGCAGCACGTGATCGAGGAATGGAGCCGCGCCTCGTTCACCGACGGCAACGACGACGCGCCCGCGGTGGTGATCGAGCGCTACGTGCGCCGCAAGCTGGATTTTTCCTTCACCCATCCGCAGTTGTCGAAGATCTTCGCCAACGAGATGACCAGCGGCGCCCCCGTGCTGCAGACGCTGCTGTCGGCCTCGCGCCTGAAGGTCGGCAGCGCGATCCAGCAGCTCGAGACATGGATCGAACAGGGCCTGCTGCGGCCACTCGATCCGCTGCTGCTGATGATGAACATCTGGTCCATCACCCAGCACTTCGCGGATTTCGAGTTCCAGACGCGCTACATGATGCGGCTCAAGGCCGGCGAGAAGTTCGACACCGAACACATCGCGCGCGAGGTGGTCGATTTCGTGCTGCGCGGCTGCGGTTTCGTGCCGACGGAAGCGACGGTCGCCAGCGCGGCGCCAGCAACCCGGCCTCCGACGAAAACCAAGACACGCCGCTAGCCATCAGCCACAGCCCAGACGCCCTACAACACACCACTTGAGCGCCTTGAGCAGAACCTCGAAGAAAGTTCTCTATTGGCACAGGGAACTCATCTGAAAATAATCCCACTCAGCCTCGGCACTGTCTTCTGCGTCCAATAATTCGAAGGCGAAAGCAAGGCGGCATTTGGTTCCTGGTTCTCCGATGAACCCTATCGCGTGCGCAGCTTTCTCGTCGGCTGCTCCCGCCTTTCCTTTGCGCCGATTGCAAAGGTGCCTCCGATGCGTCGTGCCCATGATCAACGACGCAGTCTCCTGCACATTGTGGTCAATGACGAAGACAAAGGCGTGGTGCGGTGCCCCTTCACTTTCCCAACCTTTCCTCAGGCATGACGCCAAGAATCTCCAGCACTCGCGGTCTGGTCAATGCAGGCATTTCTTGCGCATTGACTCTCTTTGCATCAACGACTCTTGCCGGCCCCAACTGGCCCGCATCGGCGACGATTCCGGTCAATCTGGGAGGAAGCCTCGCCGGAAAATACACCGACGCGGCAGGCAAGGTGTTTGACGGAACCGGGCAAACCGTTGTCGTCATCGACGGCGCGTTCAGGCCGGACCACCCCGCTTTCATGACGGCTGCCGGACAATCCAAGATCCTCGAGGAGGCCTGCTTTGGCGCCAAGCCAGGAGCGCTATGGCCCACGCTTTGCGACAGAACAAGCGCCCCGATATCTTCGATGCTCAGTGGCGTGCGCACGGAATACTATTTCTTGTCATTGCCCAAGTCCTCCTATCCCTCGGACTCTCCCGTCAATGCATGCAGGGCGACGAACTCCGGAACGGGACAGCTGGGCTATTGCCACCACTATCACGGAACTGCCACTGCAGGAATCATCGCAGGCCAGCAGACTCCCCGCTGGGAAAGCAACGTGCAGACCTTCTACACAGGCGCCGCCCCGGGCGCGAATGTCATCGTCATCAAGGTGGGCGGGGGGACGGGTGTCGATGCACCGACCCAGGGATGGCCGATTGATTCCGTCGTCAATGCGCTCTGGTACGTGAACGGCGTCCTCGCGCCGCGCTACAAGAGCCGCCAACCCATCGCCGCGGTCAGCATCTCTGCGAGCGGCAGTTCGATCGCCGGCGATCCGCCTTGCGGCAACGCTGCTTCGGACGGCGCGCGCATCAACGCGGTGGCAGGCGAGCTCCGCGCCAAGGGTGTGGCTGTGGTCATGGCCGCAGGCAACAGTGCCGTCAACGGAACGGGCTCATGGACCTGCGGAAACCATGTCATCCCCGTGGGCGCCTCCGGTGTCTTGGCGGCGTCGACGCCCACGGACTACACGAACATCTCGCCGCGAGTGGCACTCTTTGCCCCGGTGGGCCACGGCAACAGAAGCAACCTCGACTATGTGCTGGCGCCCTGGGACGGGTTCGGCTCCTTCTACGTCTGGGGCACGTCATTCGCGACACCGCAGGTTGCTGCTGCATTTGCCGTGCTTCGGCAAAAGTTCGGTCCGACGCCGAGCGTCGATTCGCTCTTGAGCCGGATGCAGAGCACCGGCACAAAGCTCACGGGTCCGCGAGCAGCGCTGGCAGGGCCCACATCGTCAGTCCTGAACATCCGTGCAGCACTGAATTGAGTGAACACGCCGCCCTCACCAACACCTGTGGCTTCTGCCATCGGAGCTGTCGCAGGCGTGGGCGTCGTCGACTTGATGATCGAAAGTGGACGCGGCAAGTCGTCTTGATTCCTGGCACTGATGAGGTGGGCATCGCGTCGCACGCATTGCCGCCCTAGCGCGCCCGGTAGTTCCCCGGCGTCACGCCGAAGCAGCGGCGAAACCAGCGCGAGAAATGCGCCTGGTCGGCAAAGCCGCATTGCGCTGCGACCTCGGCCGGCGCGCAGCCGTCCCGCAGCAGCACCTTGGCACGGCCGATGCGCGCCAGCCGCGCGTACTGGGCCGGCGCCATGCCGACCGCCGCGCGGAACAGGCGATGGAAATGCTCGCGCGACACGCCCAGTCGATCGGCCAGCGACGCCGGTTCGATTCGGCAGGCGTCTTCGGTCGCGAGCAGGTCGCACACGGCCTCGACGCGCGCATCGCCCGCCATGCGTGCGACCGCCACGAGCGGGCCGGTCGTCTGCGTATGCAAGATGCCGTCGAGCAGCGCGCCGACCCGCGCACCGTCGGCCGCCGACGCCGCCTGCGCGAGCGCATCGACAGTCGCCTCGTCACGCCACACGCTGTGCCGCAGCGCCCCGCGCCGATCCGCCGGCCAGCCCCTGCGCGCCGCCACCCAGGCGTGCGGCACGTACAGCATCACCATGCGAAAGCCCTGCGCGCTCACGCCGGCCGTGTGCAGCGCGAACAGCGGCATCAGCACCAGCTCGCCCGCCTGCGCCGAACGGGGCGCGCCCGCGCAGACGAACTCGCAGCGGCCTTCGAGGATCGCGCCCACGCTCCACTCCGCGTGCCAGTGCAACGCGAAGTGCGCCTTGGGGTCGCCCGCGAACATCACCTCGACCGGCGTGCCGTCGTCCAGCGGCAGGCCGATCACATGCGAGGTCGTCGGAACAGGAAGCGTCATGGCCCGCCGAGGGTAGCGTAGCGGCCCACCGGCGGCGGCCGCCTCACACCGCAATCGCGCCGCGCACCGTGAGCCCCATCCAGCCCGCGCTGGCCTGCGTCGCCTGCACCGGGCCCAGCAACGCAAGCTCCTCGACCGGGTGCTCGTGGAAACGCAGCGTGGCCTCGGCTTGCACCCACCCTGTCTCGACACGGTCCGTGATGTCCGCGCGCAGGTGGCGCGGCACCGCCACGCTGCCCGCCTGCGTCAGGTCGGGCCAGCCGATAGCGCCGATGGTCGGCGCGGCCAGGAAACCGAGTGGGCCGCTCGGTGCACCCGACAGCGCGACCGTGGCATCCACCAGTCGCCGCTCCTTCACGCTGAGGCTCGCACCGAGCCGGCTGCCTGCAGCCATCGGCGCGGCGCCGGATGGGTCAGCGGCAGGCTGCGCGTCAGCCAGGTCTGGCCGATCTTCTTGGGCCAGCCTTGCAGCCAGCCGCGCAGCATCGAGATGTCCTGGTCGACATAGATCAGCGGGCAGTAGAAGCAGCGGCGCGAGGTGTCGCCGCGCGCCGGCTCGATCTCGAGCACGACGATGGTCTCGCGGTACTGCGCGTACACCGGGTCGAGCATCTCGCGGCCGTCTTCGCCGCAGGATTGCCAGTCGGCGAAATGCACGCAGCCCGTGCCGGTCGCTGTGCCTACGTCCGGCGGCACCAGCGCCGCACCACGCGCGGCATCGAAACTGAAACCCACGTTGACCAGCCACCCGGCGTAGTGCCACGGCGGCGCCTGCACGAGCGCGCTGCGGCCCGAAGCGGTGAATGGCGGAGCGAAGGAAGAAGGCGGCATCGGAAACCTGTGGCAACGGAGTGAGAGAAGCCCCGCACGATAGGCACGCACCGCATCTGCGTCTTGTACGCCAGTGATGCAATGCACAAATTCACAAACCAGCGCTTCGCGTGCGCGAGCGACGCCATGTGGCGGCGTTGTCCGACTCCGCCCCACGCCTGCCTCATGACAATGAACCAGCCCGGCCCACCCGCGTCACAAGCGCAGACAAGCCGTCGCATTGCATTTCATTTCCAGGCACCGCACCGATGACCCGCATCTACCTCATAGAAGACAACCCCCTGATCGCCACCACCCTGACCGATGGACTGCGGGAATTCTCCGGATGCGAAGTCGTTGCCACCGCCAGCACCTGCGATGAAGCCATCGACTGGCTCGACGCGAATCCCGACGCCTGGGACGCCGCCGTGATCGACGTGTTCCTCGCGCAAGGCAACGGCCTGACCGTGGCCAACCACCTGAAGGAACGCAAGTCGCCTGTGCAACGCACCGTGGTGTTCATGAACCACGCGACCTCCGAAGTGCGCGAAGGCGCGCTGTCGGCGGGTGTCGATGCGGTGTTCGACAAGTCGCTGCAGCTCGAAGACTTCTACGACTTCTGCCGCACGCTCGGCATCGCGCCGCGCCGCTGAACGGGCCAGATGATCCAGAAGGTGACGGCGAAGGTGGCCTGAGCGGGCACTGGCCAGGCCACGATTGTTTCCACTGCGGAAACTGAGTAGCACTTCGGCGCGCCCAGCGCCCCGTTCAAAGGCCGGGAAAATCCGGAGCAGGCCCGATGTGCGCGCCCAACCTTCCATCAGACGCAACGATCCATGTCCAATTCTTCTACCCAACCCGCCATCGACGAACCCAACGCAACCAAGCTGCTCGACACCCTGCAGTGGCGCTATGCGACCAAGAAAATGGACCCAACGCGCAAGGTCCCGAAGGAAAAGCTGGAGCGCATCCTCGAGGCCGCCCGCCTGGCGCCGACGTCCAGCGGCCTTCAGCCGTTCGAGATCTTCGTGGTGACCGACGCAGCGGTTCGTGAACGCATCAAGCCCATCGCGTGGAATCAGGGCCAGATCGTCGATAGCTCGCACCTGCTCGTCTTCGCTGCCTGGGACGACTACACGCCCGAGCGCATCAACCACATGTTCGACCTGACCAACACCGTGCGCGGCATGAAGAACGAAGGCTGGGAGAACTACCGCGCCATGCTGCTCGGCAGCTATCCGCAGCGCGGCAGCGAAGTCAACTTCGCGCATGCGGCCCGCCAGGCCTACATCGGGCTGGCCGCGGCACTGATTGCAGCGGCGCACGAAGAAGTGGACAGCACGCCCATGGAAGGCTTCGACCCCGCGGCGCTCGACGACATCCTGGGCCTGCGCGCACGCGGCCTGCGCAGCGTCGCCATCCTGCCCCTGGGCTACCGCGTGGCGGAGGAAGACTGGCTGGTCAACCTCACCAAGGTGCGCCGGCCGCGTGACCAGTTCGTGACGGAAGTCTGAGGCGACTGAGGCGACGTCGCGCGATCAGCCCGCATGACCCGCAAGAGGGCCATGCAGGCGGCGCGGTTCAACCGTGGGCACCGATCGTGTCCTGCAGGCCATCTAGACGTTGGCCGCACGCACGGAATCGGCCAGCAGCCCCAACCCCTCTTCGAACACCGCCTCGGGAATCGTGAGCGGGAACAGGAATCGCACGACGTTGCCATGCACGCCGCAGGTCAGCAGCAGCAGGCCGCGTTCAAGGCCGGCCGCGTGCACGCGCTTCGTGAACTCGGCATCGGGCTCGCCGCTGTGCGGATCGCGAAACTCCACTGCCACCATCGCGCCCAGGCCGCGCACATCGCAGATGCGCGGCACCTCGGTGCGCAACGCTGACAGGCACGCCGTCAGCTGCTCGCCGAGCATGCGGGCGCGCGCGACCAGCCCTTCGTCCTCGATCACGCGCATCGTCTCCAGCGCCGCAGCCACCGCGAGCGGATTGCCCGCGTAGGTGCCGCCGAGGCTGCCGACGCGCGTGGCGTCCATGTGTTCAGCGCGGCCCGTGAGCGCCGACAACGGAAAGCCGCCGGCCAGGCTCTTGGCGGTGGTGACCAGGTCGGCCTCGATGCCGTAGTGCTCGAGCGCGAACAGCTTGCCGGTGCGACCGAAGCCGGTCTGGATCTCGTCGACGACCAACAGGATGCCGTGGCGGTCGCATTCCGCGCGCAGGTGCTCCATGAGTTCGGGCGGCGCCACGTAGAAACCGCCCTCGCCCTGCACCAGCTCGATGACGATCGCCGCCACGCGCTGCGGGTCGACGTCGGTCTTGAACAGACGGTCCAACGCCGCGATGCTGTCGTCCACCGTCACGCCCAGCGGCGCGGCCGGAAACGGCACATGCCACACATCGCCCGGCATCGGGCCGAAGCCCGCCTTGTACGGCGCGACCTTGCCGGTGAGCGCCATGCCCATGAAGGTGCGGCCGTGGAAGGCGCCCGAGAACGCCACCACGCCGCTGCGGCCGGTGGCGGCGCGCGCCACCTTCATCGCGTTCTCGACGGCCTCGGCGCCGGTCGTGAAGAGCGCGCTCTTCTTGGCGCTGGGCCCGGGGACGAGACGGTTCAGCTGCTCGCACAGCGCCACGTATTCCTCGTATGGCGTGACGTGGAAGCAGGTGTGGTGAAAGTCGTCGAGCTGCGCGCGCACGGCCGCGACGATGCGCGGGTGGCGGTGGCCGGTGGCGAGCGTGGCGATGCCGCTCGCGAAGTCGACGAAGCGCCGGCCCTCCACGTCCCACAGCTCGGCGTTCTCGGCACGGGCGGTGAAGTGCGGCGTGAGCGTGCCGATGCCTTGTGCGCAGGCGGCGTTCTTGCGGGCCTGCAAGCTCGCGTTGGTCGTGACTTGGGTGAGCATGAAGAAGAAATGAGAGAAAGAAGAAGGAAGAAAGGAAATCAGCCGCGCATCAGGTGCTCGGCCAGCGCGCGAAAGGCGGGCATCGAGGTCGGCAGGTGCGCGTTGGCGGCCATCGGGTGCGAGGCAAAACGCGCCACCACCATCTCGGCCTCGGGGTCGATGTGCAGCGCCTGGCCGTGGATGCCCTGCGCGGTGAAGGTGCGGCGCGCGTCGTGCGCCACCCACCACATGTTGCGATAGCTCCATCCGGCCAGCCGCGTGTAGCCCGCGAGCGCGAAGCGCGCCGGGTCGGCGCCGCGGCGGATGTCGGCCACCACAGCTTCCGGCACGATCTGCGCACCGTTGAAGGCGCCGCCCAGCCGCATCATCTCGCCCAGCCGCGCGAGATCGCGCAGGCCGGTGCACAGGCCGCCACCTGCGAACTCGGCGCCCTGCCCGTCCACGGCAAAGGCGGCATCCTGCTCGGCGCCCAGGCGCGACCAGATGCGCTCGCCCAGCACCCGCGCGAGCGGCTGGCCCGTCACGCGGCTGATGAGCCAGCCCAGCACGTCGGTGTTGACGGTGCGGTAGGCAAAGGCCTCGCCGTGCGTGCCCTGCCCCTGCACAGTCTGCAGAAACTGGCGATAGCCCTCGGGGCCCGCATAGCCCGCGGGGCGCGGCAGCAGCTCGCCAGCGCGCGCGTGCTTCCACACGCCGGCATCGGGGTCGGTGTAGTCCTCCGAGTAGTCGATGCCGGTCGTCATGTCCATCACCTGGCGCACGGTGGCGTGGCCGAAGGCGCTCGTCGCCAGCTCGGGGATGTAATGCCGCACCTGCGCATGCTCGTCGAGCGCGCCCTCGGCCGCGAGCATCGCGCCGACCGTGCCGACGACCGACTTGGTGACCGACATCGCCATGTGCTGCCCGTGTTCGTCGAGCGCGCCAAAATAGCGCTCGTACACGATGCGCCCGCGATGCAGCACCACCGCGCCGTCGGCGCAGATCGTCGCAAGCGCGCTGCGCCAGTCGGTGCGCGAACCGTCAGCGGGCAAGGTGAAGGCCAGCGTGTCGAGCTCGGGCCGTTCGGCGCGCGGCAGCACCGACACCGGGCCGGTGCCGCGCGACACGTTGCGCGTCGGCTGCAGCTCACGCAGGTGCGCGAAGGCCCAGCGGTTTTCGGGAGCCTGGAAGATCGATCGATCGCGCGGGCGCTGCACGGCGGTGCCGGCCGTGGGAAAGCCATCGCTCCAGCCGGCGGCCAGCGCGGCATCGGGTGCCGTCGTTTCGTTGGTAGTCATAAGGATGGAGAGACTCAATCGCCGAGCGCATCCAGATCGCCCATCACGCGGCGCTCCAGGATGTCGCTCGCCCGGCTCAGGTGGGCGTGCATGTGTTTCGCTGCGACTTCGAGCTTGTTCTCCTCGACCGCGTCGAGGATCTGCAGGTGCTCGCGGCACGACTTGCGCAGCAGGTCGATGTTCACGAGCGGGTAGTCCGAGAGGTCGGAGATGCGGCGCAGCCGGTTCTGCTGCTTCACCGCATCGAGGATGAAGCGATTGCCCGAGGCGCTGGCCAGCAGCTCGTGGAACTGCGCGTTGGCTTCGAAGAACTCCATCCACGAATGGCGCGAGGCGTGCGCCAGCAAGGTCTGCTGCTGTTCGCGGCAGGCCAGCAGCCGCTCGTGCTCGATGCGAAAACCGGGCTCGCGCAGCGCCGCGCACTCCACCACCAGGCGAAAGCGGTAGCTCTCGCGTTCGCTCTCGACCGAGTCGAGGGTTTCGGTGAACTCCCAGCGCTGGTAGTGACGACCGCGCAGCACGCCGTCCTGCAGCAGCGTGGTCATCACGTTGCGCAACAGCGGGCGCGGCACGCCGTAGGTCTGGGCCAGCTCGAGTTCGTTGACGCGCGTCGGCAGCTTGCCCGCGAGGCGGTCGCGCAGCAGGCGGTAGTAGAGCGTCTTCTCCTCGTCTTCCGGCATCTCGCGCCGGGCACGGTCGAGCGCCTCGCGGTCGGCCACCAGCGTGTAGCCACGGTTGGGCACGTGCGCCAGCAATTCACGCTCGTGCAGCAGGCGCAGCGCGGCGCGCACCGGCGTGCGCGAAATGCCGAGCCGGCCGGCCAGGTCGGTCTCGGTCATGTGGCGGCCGTTCTCGTAGCCGCCGGCCAGGGCCTGGTCGAGGATGTAGCGGCTCACGCGCTGGGTGAGCGGCGGGATCGACTTGTCCATCTGCATCTGCTGCTGCGGGGCCATCCATGGGTCTCCGGAAACACGGGCTGGGTGCCGATCATCGCGGGTCTTTTGTATTTTTGGCCCCAAAAAACCATGTACATCTCACGCCAAAAATACAATTTGGATTTCAAGATCGGCCCCACGCCGACCCGGACGACGGGTCGTTTCCCCAAGGAGAAAAACACCGTGGCTTCCGCCGATACCCTGACATCGCAACCGGCATCGCTCGACGCGTTCTGGATGCCCTTCACGCCCAACCGCAAGTTCAAGCAATCGCCGCGCCTCATCGTCGCCGGCGAGGGCCTGCACTACGACCTGGCCGATGGCCGCCGCGTGCTCGACGCCATCGCCGGCCTGTGGTGCGTGAACGCCGGGCATCGCAACCCGCGGGTCAGCGCGGCCATGAAGGCGCAGATCGACGTGCTCGACTACGCCTCCAACTTCCAGATCGGCCACCCCGCCGCCTTCAAGCTGGCCCAGCGCCTGGCGCAGATGGCGCCGGCCGGCATGGACCACGTGTTCTTCACCAACTCGGGCTCGGAGTCGGTCGACACCGCGCTGAAGATCGCGGTGGCCTACCACCGGGCGCGCGGCGACGCGGGCCGCTACCGCCTCATCGGGCGCGAGCGCTCGTACCACGGCGTCGGCTTCGGCGGCATCTCGGTGGGCGGCATCGGGCGCCAGCGCAGCACCTTCGGGCCGCTGCTCAACGGCGTGGACCACCTGCCGCACACGCTGGACCTGGCGCGCAACGCCTTCTCGCGCGGCGAGCCGCCGCACGGCATCGACAAGGCCGATGCGCTCGAAGCGCTGGTCTCACTGCACGACGCCTCCACCATCGCCGCCGTGATCGTCGAGCCCGTGGCCGGCTCCACCGGCGTGCTGCCGCCGCCGCGCGGCTACCTGAAGCGCCTGCGCGAGATCTGCGACAAGCACGGCATCCTGCTGATCTTCGACGAGGTCATCACCGGCTTCGGGCGCGTGGGCCGCAACTTCGCGTCCGACCTGTTCGGCGTGACGCCCGACCTCATCACCACCGCCAAGGGCCTGACCAACGGCGCCGTGCCGATGGGCGCGGTGCTCATGCGCGGCGCGGTGCACGACGCCTTCATGCAGGGCAACGTGAGCGCCGTCGAGCTGTCGCACGGCTACACCTACTCGGGCCATCCGCTGGCCTGCGCCGCCGCCATGGCCACGCTCGACGCCTACACCGAAGACGGCCTCATCGCCCGCGCCGCCGAACTCTCGCCCTACTTCGAGGACGGCCTGCACAGCCTGCGCGGCCTGCCGGGCGTGATCGACGTGCGCAACGTCGGCCTGCTGGCCGGCATCGAGCTGCAGGGCTGGGCCTCGGGCCCCGGCACGCATGCGCAGGCGGTGGCGCAACATTGCCTGGACGAGAGCGGCGTGCTGGTGCGCTCGGTCGGCGACACCATCGCGCTGTCGCCGCCGTTCACGCTGGAGCGCCGGCACATCGACCAGATCATCGACAGCCTGCGCGCCGCCATCGCGCAGACCGCACAAGCCACCGACACGGCAGCCTGACCGCCTCGCGCTGCAAGCACAGACACACAAGACAAGCCCCGGAGACAAGACAGACCATGGACATCGAATCGTTCCCCCTCTACGACATCGAAGGCGACGCGCAGCAGCGCGGGCGCCAGTACGGCCGCGCGGCCGGCGACCGCATCGACCTGAGCCTGCGCACCTACCGCGCCGCCTTCGAGCGCGTGGGCCTGAGCTGGGAGCGCACGCGCGCGCTGGCGCGCCGCTTCATGCCGATGGTCGAGGCCTTCGACGCCGGCATGCTGCGCGAGATCGAGGGCGTGGGCGAAGGCGCGGGCGTGCCGGCCGAGGACATCGTGGCGCTCAACGCGCGCAGCGAAATGCTCTACGCCTTCCAGCAGCTCGAAGCCACCGAGCCGCCCGACGGCTGCACCGGCGTGGTCGTCATGCCCTCGGCCGCGCGCGACGGCAAGCTCATCCATGCGCAGAACTGGGACTGGCGCGTGGAAAGCCTCGAACTCGGCGTGGTGCTGCGCATCCAGCCGGACGAAGGCCCCGCCATGCTGACCTTCGCCGAGGCCGGCACGCTGGCGCGCGCGGGGCTCAACAGCACGGGCATCGCCGTCACGGGCAACTTCATCAAGGCCGACAACGACGGCAAGCAGCAAGGCGTGCCGCTGGCGCTGATCCGACGCGGCATCCTGCAGTCGACGCTGTACGCCAACGCGCTGGGCGTGGTGTGCCGCAGCGCGCGCTCGATCTCCAACAACATGATCGTCACGCACGCCGAGGGCGAGGCCGTGAGCCTGGAAACCTGCCCCGAGCAGGTGTTCTGGCAGCAGCCCGAGGGCGGCATCCTGGTGCACGCCAACCACTTCAAGACCCCGGCCGCGCTGGCGCGCGTGGTCGACCGCAGCCTGGAGACCACGCCCGACTCGCTCTACCGCGACCGCCGCGTGACCGAGGCGCTGCACAACAAGCGGGCAGCCGGCCTGCTCACCGAGCAGGACGTGCTCGACGCGCTGCAGGACCGCTTCGGCGCGCCGCGCGCCGTGTGCCGCAGCCCGAGCGCGGGCCCCGGCGGCGCCTCGTCGGCCACCGTGGCAACCATCGTCATGGACCCCGCGGCACGAAAGATGCGCATTGCGCCGGCGCCCTTCAAGGCGCACCGCTTCACCGAGTATTCCCTCTGATCCGCCCCGCCCAGCTTTCGCCAGGAGTGCTGCCATGAACCTGCCCAAGTCCCCGTCTCCCCCTCCCGCTGCGCGCGCCGCCGCACTGGCCTTCGGCCTCGGCCTGGTTGCCAGCGCGGCCTTCGCCCAAACCCCGGCCGGTGCCGGCCAGACGATGCGGATCCAGATCAACTCCGACATCCGCTCCACCGACCCCGGCGGCAACCGCGACGACAACACCGACAACGTGCTCACCCACGTGGTCGAGGGCCTGGTCGCGCTGCGCGAGGACACCTCGATCGGCCCGATGCTCGCGAGCAAGATCGACACCTCGGCCGACGGCCTGACCTACACCTTCACCCTGCGCGACGGCGTGAAGTTCCAGAACGGCGCGGTGCTCACGGCCGACGACGTGGTGTGGAGCTGGCAGCGCTACCTCAAGCCCACCAGCGGCTGGCGCTGCCTGCCCGAGTTCGACGGCAAGGGCATGACCAAGGTGCTCGCGGTGGAAGCGCCCACGCCGAAGACCGTGGTCTTCAAGCTGGAACGCCCGAGCGCGCTGTTCCTCACCATGATGGCGCGCCCCGACTGCGGCAGCGCCGCCATCGTGCACCGCAGCTCGCTCGGCGCCGACGGCCAGTGGAAGGAGCCCGTGGGCACCGGCCCCTACAAGATCAAGGAGTGGAAGCGCGGCCAGTACATCGAGCTCACGCGCTTCGACGGCTACAGCTCGCGCAGCGAACCGCGCGACGGCCTCACGGGCGGCAAGAAGGCCGAGATCGAGAACCTGCGCTTCGTCGTCATCCCCGACTCGGCCGCGGCCAAGGCGGCGCTGTACAGCGGCGGCATCGACGCCTTCATCAGCCCCAGCCCCGCCGACGTGGTCGAGATGCGCGGGCGCAGCGACGTACGTGTCGACACCACGCCGGTGATGACCATGGTGGCGCTGCTGCTGCAGACCACCGACCCGCTGCTGAAGGACGTACGCATCCGCCGCGCGCTGGCACTGGCGCTCGACACGCCCGAGATCGCCAAGTCGGTCACCGAGGGCCTGTCGGCCGTCAACAACTCGGTCGTGCCCTCGTCCAGCCCGTTCTACAGCGCCGTGCAGGCCGGCGGCTACAAGCGCGACATCGCCGGCGCGAAGAAGCTGCTGGCCGAAGCCGGCTACCGCGGCCAGCCGATCAAGCTCGTGGCCAACAAGCGCTACGAGGCGCTGTACTCGGCCGCCGTGCTGGTGCAGGCCATGGCGTCCGAGGCGGGCATCAACGTCGAGCTCGAAGTGCTCGACTGGGCCACGCAGCTGGATCGCTACACCAAGGGCCAGTACCAGAGCATGGCTTTCGTGTACTCGGCGCGCATCGACCCCTCGCTCAACTACGAGATGGTCACTGGCGACAAGGCCGCGCAGCCGCGCAAGGTGTGGGACAACGCCGCCGCGCAGACACGGCTCACCGAGAGCATGGTCTCGCGCGACAAGGCGCGCCGCCAGGTGCTGTTCGACGAGCTGCACAAGCAGATGCTGCAAGACGTGCCGATGGTCGTGCTGTTCAACGCCAGCGACGCCACCGCCATGCGCAAGAGCGTGACGGGCTTCAAGGGCTGGGCGCCGGCCAAGCCCCGGTTCTGGAACGTCCGGCTCGACGCGCGCGGCTGACGGGGCACCGCCGCCATGCTTGCCTACCTCCTGCGCCGGATCGCCATGACGATCCCGACGCTGCTGCTGGTGTCGATTGCCGTCTTCACGCTCATGCGGCTGATTCCGGGCGACCCGGTGCAGCTCATGCTCGGCGAAGGCGCCGACCCCGCGCAGCTCGAACTCGCACGCCAGCAGATGGGGCTGGACCAGCCCCTGGTCACCCAGTACCTCGTGTGGCTGCGCCACGCGCTCGCCGGCGACCTGGGCGTGTCGACCACCAACGGACTGGCGGTGCTGCCGCTGATCTGGGAGCGCTTTCACGTGAGCGCCGTGATCGTGCTCACCGCCGTGGCGCTGGCCTCGCTGATCGCCGTGCCCGCCGGCCTCGTCGCCGCCTGGCGCAAGGACCGGCCGACCGACCTGGCCATCATCGGCGCGGCCACGCTGATGCTGTCGGTGCCCAGCTTCTGGCTCGGCCTGCTGCTCCTGATGTTCTTCGGCCAGTACCTGCACTGGCTGCCGGTGGTGGGCTATGTGCCGATGTCGGAAGACTTCTCGCAGGGCCTGCTGTACGTGATCCTGCCGATCGTCACGCTGGTGCTGGTCGAGACCGGCGTGCTCACGCGCATGTCGCGCGCCAGCACCATCGAGGTGCTGCGGCTGGAGTACGTGACGCACGCGCGCGCCAAGGGCGTGCCCGAGTCGCAGGTGCTGCGCCGCCACGTGCTGCCCAACGCCTTCAACCCCACGCTCACCATGATCGGCCTCATCCTGGGACATCTGCTCAGCGGCATCGCGGTGCTCGAAACGGTGTTCACCCTCCCCGGCCTGGGGCGCCTGATGATCGATGCGATCTTCGCGCGCGACTACCCGGTGCTGCAGGGCTGCCTGCTGTTCACGGCCTGCATCTACGTGGTCATCAACCTGATCGTGGACATGTGCTATCCCCTCTTCGATCCCCGGGTGTCGGTGCAGTGAAAAAGATCAAGACCCATACCCTCGTGGGCGGCGTGCTCATCGGCGTGCTGCTGGTGCTGGCACTGGTGGCTGCGCTGTGGACGCCCTACAACCCGCTGGGCATCGACCTGCGCGGCAAGCTGCAGCCGCCCTCGGCCGCGCACTGGCTGGGCACCGACGAGTTCGGCCGCGACGTGGCCAGCCGCGCCATGCGCGCCGCGTCCACCAGTTGCCTCATCGCATTGCTCACCGTGGCGCTGGCCACCGCCATCGGCCTCGTGGTGGGCGTGCTCGCCGGCTTCGTGCGCGGCTGGACCGACCGCGTGCTCATGGCCTTCAACGACACGCTGCTGGCCTTTCCCGGCCTGCTGCTGGCGCTGGGCGTGATGGTGATCGTGGGCGCCAACCAGTGGGGCATCGTGCTGGCGCTGAGCATGGCCTACGCGCCCTCGGTGGTGCGCGTGGTGCGCGGCACCGTGCTGTCGCTGCGCGAGCGCGAATACGTCGAGGCCTCGCGCATGATCGGCAACGGCGAGATCTACACCATGTGGCGCCACATCCTGCCCAACTGCGTGGCGCCCGTCGCCGTGCTGGCCACCAGCATGTTCGGCTGGGTGCTGCTGTCGGAAAGCGCCCTGAGCTTCCTCGGCCTGGGCGTGCCGCCGCCCGCCCCCACCTGGGGCAACATGCTCTCGAGCGCGCGCCCCTACATGGCCTCGGCCGTGTGGCTGTGCCTGGTGCCGGGGCTGTGCATCGCGCTCACGCTGCTGGGCATCAACCTCTTGGGCGAATCGCTGCGCGACCGGCTCGATCCGCGCACGGAGAAGTCATGACCCATTCCTCTACTTCCGCGCCGCCCGTGCTTTCCGTTCGGCACTTGAAGATCGACCTGCACGGCGGCGCCCAGACGCTGGTGCACGACCTCTCGTTCGACGTGCGCCCCGGCGAGTTCCTGGCCGTGGTCGGCGAATCGGGCAGCGGCAAGACCATGGCCGCGCGCGCCATCCTGCAGCTGCTGCCGCCCGGCATCGCGCAAAGCGGCGGGCAGATCGTGTTCGACGGCGAAGACCTGAGCACCCGCGACGTGAAGGCCATGCGCCCCATCCGCGGGCCCGGCATCGGCATGGTGTTCCAGGAACCGATGGTCTCGCTGAACCCGGTGCACCGCATCGGCGAGCAGATGGCTGAAGGCCTGCGCATGCACACGACGCTGTCGGCAACGGAGATCCGCGCGCGCTGCCTCGACATGCTGCGCCGCGTGCAGATCGCCGACCCCGAGCGCTGCATGCACGCCTACCCGCACGAGTTTTCGGGCGGCATGCGCCAGCGCATCATGCTGGCCAGCGTGATGCTGCTCAAGCCGCGCCTGCTCATCGCCGACGAGCCGACCACCGCGCTCGACACCCTGAGCCAGCGCGAAGTGCTCGACCTCATGGTCGGCCTCGCGAAGGACCAGGGCACGGCCGTGCTGCTCATCACGCACAACCTCGGGCTGGTCGGGCGCTATGCGCAGCGCGCCATCGTGCTCGAGAAAGGCAAGCTCGTGGAGACCGGCGACGTGCCCGCGATCCTCGTCGACCCGAAGCAGCCCTACACCCGCAAGCTGGTCGACGCCCTGCCCCGCCGCCAGGCCGCGAAGCCCGCCCCGGCCGCGCCGCAGCAGCCGCTGGTGCAGGTGCGTGGCCTGTGCGTGAGCTACCCCGGCGCGCGCGCGGGCTTCTTCAAGCGCCATGCGCCGGTGCCAGTCATCGACCGGCTCGACCTGGACATCCACCCCGGCGAGATGGTCGCGCTGGTGGGCGGCAGCGGCTCGGGCAAGACCACGCTGGGCCGCGCCATCCTGCGGCTTGCGCCGTCGCACGCCGGGCAGATTTTGTTTCGCGGCGACGATATTCGCAGCGCCGACCGCGCCGCGCTGCACCGCTTCCGGCTCGCCTGCCAGCTGGTGTTTCAAGACCCGTTCTCGTCGCTCGACCCGCGCATGCGCGTGCAGGAGATCGTGGCCGAGCCGCTGCGCCACCTGCCCGCGCTCGATGCCGCCGCGCGCCTGAAGCGCGTGCACGAAACGCTCGACGAAGTGGGCCTGGACGGCCTGGGCGCGCGCTACCCGCACGAACTCTCGGGCGGCCAGCGCCAGCGCGTGGCCATTGCGCGCGCGCTGGTGCGCCGGCCGGCGTTCGTGGTGGCGGACGAGCCCGTGTCGGCGCTCGACATGACCATCCAGGCGCAGGTGCTGCGGCTCTTCCAGAGCCTGCAGGCGCACCACGGCTTTGCGTGCCTGTTCATCAGCCACGACCTCGCGGCCGTCGAGCAGATCGCCGACCGCGTCGTCGTGATGGAGCGCGGCCGCATCGTCGAGCAAGGGCCGCGCGACGCCGTGTTCGACCAGCCGAGCCATGCCTACACGCAGGCGCTGCTCGCGGCCACGCCACGGCCGTTGGCTTCGCTGGCCGAACCTGTCTACAGCTCCTCAGAGAAAGTGTTTGCGTGACCGCCTCCTCCTTGCCCGCCACCTGGCTGAACCCCACCGCCCCGCCGCCGCTCGATCCGCAGATCGTCGAGTTCATGCGCCTCATGGCGGCCGAGGGTGGTCGCTACCCGAAGCGCCACACCATCCCGATCGCCGAAGGTCGCGCCAACGCCGAGAAAGTGCGTGCGTCGTGGACCGAAGGCGGCCCGACCATGGCGCGCACGGTCGAACGGCAAGTGCCCACGCGCCACGGCGATGTGCGCATCCGCGTGCACTACCCCCAGACGCGCTCGCTGCAAGGCGCGCTGGTCTACATCCACGGCGGCGGCTTCGTGCTGTTCAGCCTCGACACCCACGACCGTGTGATGCGCGAGTACGCGGGCCGCACGGGCATCGCCGTCATCGGCATCGACTACACGCGGGCGCCCGAGGCGCAGTTTCCGCAGCCGCACGACGAATGCGTCGACGTGATGCGATGGCTCGCGGCGAATGCGGGCTCGCTCGACATCGACCCCGCGCAGCTCTTCATCGGCGGCGATTCAGCGGGCGCCAACCTGTCGGTGGGCGCCTGCCTCGTGCTGCGCGATGCCGGCGAGGCGCTGCCGCTGGGCATGCTGCTGAACTACGGCGCCTACAGCACCGAGCTGTACCGCGAGTCGGTGGTGCGCTACGGCGCGGGCGAGTACGGCCTGTCGCTGCACATGATGGTGTGGTTCTACGGCCTGTACCTGCGCCGGCCCGAGGACTTTCGCGACCCGCGCCTGGCCAGCCTCACGGCCCGGCTCGAGGGCCTGCCGCCTGCGTGCCTGGCGATCACCGAGTGCGATCCGCTGCACGACGACAGCGTGCTCATGGCCGCGCGGTTGCGCGAAGCCGGCGTGGCCGTGACCGACGTGCTCTACCCCGGCACCATCCACGGCTTTCTCGAGGCCGTGTCCATCGCCGACGTGGCGGGCCACGCCTTCGACGACGCCGCCCGCTGGATGCACACGCTGGCCGCGCGCTGAAGCCCCGCCATGTACACGCCCAAGCCGTACATCGAAGACGACCTCGCGACGCTGCACGCCGGCATCCGCGCCTGGAGCTTCGGCACGCTCGTCACCGTGGGACCGCATGGCGCGAGCGCCACGCACCTGCCCTTCCTGCTCGACGCACAGGACGCCGGTCCCGGCCTGCTCACCACGCATCTGTCGAAGAAGAACCCGCAGTACGACGAGCTGCGCGCGGGCGCCGAAGCGCTGGCCATCTTCCAGGGGCCGCATGCCTTCGTCACGCCGAGCTGGTACGTGAAGCAGAGCACCTTCCCGACCTGGAACTACACCGCGATCCACGCGCGCGGCACGCCCCGCGTGATCGAGGAACGCATGGCCATCCACGCCGTGCTGCGCCGCACCGTGGCGCTGTACGACACGCCGCTGGGCGGCAACTGGAACTTCGACGCCATGCCCTTCGACTTCGTGGCGCCGCGCCTGGACATGATCGCGGCGGTCGAGATTCCCGTGCGCACGCTCGAAGGCAAGTTCAAGCTCAACCAGGACCGATCGGAAGACGACCGCAAGGGCGTGATCGCCGCGCTGGAGCGGCTGGGCGACCCGCAGGGCGTGGCCGTGGCCGGGCTCATGCGACAGCAGATGGCGCTCGCGGTGCCGGGCTGAATCGCGGCGGCACAATCATCCGCGTGCCACGCCTACTTCACCTCCTGACCGCCGGCCTCGCGCTCGCATCCGCCCTCGCTGCACCGGCCGCTCAGGCGGCCGACCCGGTACTGCTCGTCACCTCACCCGTCGCCCTGCAGGCTGCCGAGAAATCCGGCGCAGGCTTCGGCCGCTGGTTCGACGTGCCCGTGGCCGCGGCGAGCGGCATTGCCACCAACCAGGCGCTGGCGCGCTCGCCGGCCTGGCAATCGATCGCCGATCCGCTCAAGGGCAGCCTCGTCGCGCTGCAACGGCGCGACCCGCAAGCCGGTGTCGGCATTGCGCGCTACCCTCATCGGATCTTCGATGCGCGCTGGCTCGCCAGCCCCGACGCCTTCTTCGAACTGGTCGGCGTGGCCAACCGGATGGACCGCCGCCCCTTCCAGCCCGGCGCCTGCGGCGAGACACGGCTCGTGTACCGGTTGGCCTACCGCTCGGCCGCGATGCAATCGCGCCTGCCGATGACCGTCGCGGTCGAGCTGCGCGGCGATGCGCCCGATGCCGACGGCAGCTGCGCCGGCGCCGTACGGCGCTGGCAGCCGCCGCAGGCGTCCATGAAGGACGAAGCCCTCGGCCGCTGGCTCGTGTCGGCCGACGGCCCGCTGGCGCCGCAGCGGCTCGCACAGGCCCGCATCGCACAGATCACCACCAACCTGCAGAGCGTGCGCTGGCCCTCTGCCGTGCGGCCCGACCTCGGCGGCCATGCCGAATACCTGCTGCGCGCCTTCCGCTGGAACGCGGGCACGCAGCGCTTCGACGCGGGCCCGCTCGAGAACACGCCCGACATCGCGAAGCTCAAGGCCGACGCGCCGCTGCGCAAGGCGCTGCTGCAATGGCTGCAGCAGCCCGATACGCTGCGCGCGCTCGACAACGCCACGGTGCGCATCCCTGATCGCTTCCTGGCGACCGAGTCCGTGTCCGTCGCGCCGCGCGGCCTCGAACGCCTGGCGAACCGCCCTTTTGAACAACTGTTCTCGCCCGGCGACTGGCGGCCCGTGCCCGGCAGCCGCACGCTGCAGTCACCGCAGGCCGTGCTGCGCAGGCTCGACGACCTGAGCTGCGCGGGCTGCCACCAGAGCCGCGCGGTCGCGGGCTTTCATCTGCTGGGCGTGGACCGGCGCAACGTCTCGCGCACCTTCACGACCGGCAACGCGCTCGCGCTGCCGCACTCACCGCATCTGCAGGATGAGCTGGCGCGGCGCGAACGCTATGTGACCGCCGCGTTGTCGACACCGGTGCCCGACCCGTTCCGCCCATTGGCCTCGCCAGACGACGCGAACGCATCACCCGAAAAAGCCACCGTCGGCGCCAGCTGCGAACCCACGCGCATCACCGCATCGGCCGACCCGTGGCGCGACCGCGCGCAGAAGCTCCCGGCCACCGCCGCCACGACCTGCGAGGGCGCGGCCTCGGTGTGCGAGAAGACTTCGGTCGGCTTCCCCGGCGGCATGTGCTCGGGTCGCTGCGATCCGAAGGACCCGAACGGCACCTGCGGCGGCATCGCCATCCTCAGCGACTTCAACCAGTGCCTGGCGGCCAAGCAACCGTTTGGCGATTGCCTGAGCAAGCACACGCGGCCAGGCAATCTGCGCAGCTGCTCGGCGCAGAAGCCTTGCCGCGAGGACTACATCTGCGCGCAGGCCGAAGGCCAGCCCGAAGGACGCGGGGCGTGCATTCCGCCCTACTTCCTGTTCCAGATGCGGGTGGACGGGCACTCCTGAAAGAGCTGGCTTCTCAGGCCTCCTCGTACCACCGGTCCTTTGCCAGCATCACCCGGTGATGCCCACACCCCGACGGCATCATCGGAAAGCAGTTCTCCTGCGCCGCCACCTGCACGTCGAGGAAGAACGGCCCCTCGCTCGCCAGGCACTCGGCCAGCGCAGCCTCCAGCTCGGCCGGATCGGACACGCGCCGTGCGCCCCAGCCGAAGGCCTTGGCCAGCGCCACGAAGTCGGGCAGCGCCTCGTTCCAGCTGTGGCTCAGGCGGTTGCCGTGGTTCAGCTCCTGCCACTGGCGCACCATGCCCATGTAGCCGTTGTTGCTCAGCACCAGCTTCACGGCCGCACGGTGTTGCACCGCGGTCGACAGCTCCTGGATGTTCATCAGCACCGACGCGTCGCCGCTCACGCACACCGTGAGCGCATCGGGGTGCCCGATCTGCGCGCCGATGGCCGCGGGCAACCCGTAGCCCATGGTGCCGGCACCGCCCGAGGTGAGCCAGTGGCGCGGGCTGTCGAAGCGCAGGTACTGCGCGGCCCACATCTGGTGCTGGCCCACGTCGGTCGAGACGATCGCGTTGCGCCCGCCGATGGCACGCTGCAGCGACGACATCAGCTGCTGCGGCAGGATCTCTTCTGCCGACGGCGTGAAGGCCAGGCAGTCTTCGGCGCGCCAACGCTCGATGCGCGCCCACCACGGCGCCAGCCGCTCGGGCGCAAACGTTTCGGGCAGCAGCCCCAGCAAGGCGTCGACGATGGCGCCGCAGTCGCCCACCATCGGCACGTCGACGTGCACCACCTTGTTGATGCTGCCGGGGTCGATGTCGATGTGGATCTTGCGGGCGTGCGGGCAGAACTCGTCGAGCTTGCCTGTCACGCGGTCGTCGAAGCGCGCGCCCACGCACACCACCAGGTCGGCCTCGTGCATGGCGAGGTTGGCTTCGAGCATGCCGTGCATGCCCAGCATGCCGATGAACTTCGGGTCGGACGCGGGGAACGCGCCCAGCCCCATCAGCGTGAGCGTGCACGGTGCGTGCAGCCGGTGCACCAGCTGCGTGAAGGCCTCGCAGGCCGCCGGCCCCGAGTTGATGAGCCCGCCGCCACCGTAGAGCACGGGCCGGCGTGCGGTCGAGATCAGGTCGGCCGCGCGCTGCAGCATCGCCCGCGGCGGCAGCGGCGCGCGGCCCGTGCGCAAGGCGCGCAGCGGTGCCGGCGCGGCGCCGTGCGTGAGGCGGTTGAGCTGGATGTCCTTCGGCACGTCGAGCAGCACCGGGCCGGGGCGGCCGGAGGTGGCGATCTCGAGCGCGCGCCGCACCAGCGCAGGCACGTCGTCGGCCGCGCGCACCTGCCGGTTCCACTTGGTCACCGAGCGCGACATGCCCAGGGCATCGCTCTCCTGGAAAGCCTGCGTGCCGATCACCGCCGTCGCCACCTGCCCGCTGATGCACAGCACCGGCACCGAGTCGCTCATCGCGTCGAGCAGTCCCGTGATGGTGTTGCTCACGCCCGGCCCCGAGGTGACGAGCACCACGCCGACCCGGCCCGTGCTGCGCGCATAGCCCTCGGCCGCATGCACCGCGGCCTGTTCGTGGCGCACCAGCACATGGCGCAGCCGGGGTTCGCCGTGCAGCGCGTCGTACAGCGGCAGGGCCGCGCCGCCGGGGTAGCCGAAGATCGTGTCGACACCGCATTCGACCAGCGTGTCGAGCAGCGCTTCGGCGCCGTTGCGGACACGGGGTGGGGTCTCGGGCATGGCCGGCGAGAGGGAGGGCGAGGATGTGGGGGGAAGGTCGAGCAGTCGCATGCCGTCAATTCTTCCGCTCTTGAGGCAAAATTTGCTTCTTTCTTTTGGCCGTTTAAGCCCGAAACATGAAAACCAATCGCCAAACATCGACCGACAGCGAAGGATCTTTCGACAAGACCGATCTGGCGATCCTGCGCGTGCTGCTGCTCGACTCCCGCAAGACCCTGCAGGAAATCGGCAACGAGGTCGGCCTCTCGCCCACCAGCTGCTGGACGCGCATCAAGAAACTCGAGGCCTCGGGCGTCATCAAGCGCTACACCGTCGACGTCGACCCGGCCAAGCTCGGCTACCACGACTCCGTGATCGTGCAGGTCACGCTCGAAAGCCACACCGACGAAACCCTGTACGACTTCGGCCGCACCCTCGCCACCATCCCCGAGATCCAGGAGGCCTACCTCGTCTCGGGCGACTACGACTACTACATCCGCATCGCCGTGCGCGACACGCGCGACTACGAGCGGCTGCTGCGCGAAAAGCTCTACAAGATCCCCGGCATCCGCCACAGCAAGTCGCACTTCGTGCTGCGCGTGCTGAAGGAAGCGACGGTGCCGCTGATCTGACGATGGGTACGATCGATGACGAACGGCCCTTCCTTGACGCCATCCCCTCCATGAGAACGACTTCGGAACATCGAACGCTGATTGTCCTGAGCGGCCTGCCAGGCACAGGCAAGACCACTATCGCGCGGGAACTCGCGGCGCACATCCCTTGCGCGTACCTGCGTATCGACGCCATCGAACATGCGCTGAAAACGGCGAGCGGCAGCACTGAAGACGTAGGGCCGGCTGGCTATGTGGTGGCCTACGCGCTGGCCCGGTCCAACCTGGCGCTGGACATGTCTGTGGTCGCCGATTGCGTCAATCCGCTGGCGATCACACGCGAAGCGTGGCAAGCCGTGGCGGCCGAGACGGGGTCGAAGCTGGTGGAAGTGGAAGTCGTGTGCTCCGACACCGCAGAACATCGCCGGCGCGTCGAGGGTCGCGAAGCAGACATCGCGGGCTTTGCGCTGCCAAGTTGGGCGTCCGTGCTTCGGCATGAGTACGAGGCTTGGGGCACGAGCCGCCTGGTGATTGATTCGGCGCTGATGCAACCGAGCGAAGCGGCGGACCTGATCTGCCGGCAACTGCATGCGCCGTAAGTCGATGCGATCCCGTGTCGTCGATGTCGCCCAGGGCCTCATCGTGCTCGGCCCCTGGGCCGCGATGTTTGCCTATCTGGGCCTCGCACCGCTGGCCGCCCACCTGCTCGACGGCACCCAACTTCGCACAGGCCCGAGTCGTGGCTCCTCCTATTGGTGGACTTTCTCGGAGGCCGTGGCCGATCAATACCCGCTCCTCACCTGGCTGCTGGGTCTCCAGAGCCATGTCGTCCTGTGGAGTTGCCTGGCGGGCATGGTGATCGGGCCGATCGTTGCGTGGCGCATGGACCGACGCCTGCGGCAGGATCACTGAATCGTGAAAGCAATCCCGTGACTCTCAAACTGAAAGTGATTCCTTGATCTCTGTGCGACCCGCCAAACCGGATGAGTGGCAAACCTATCGAGACCTGCGCCTGCGCGCGTTGCTTGACTCCCCGGACGCCTTCGGGAGCGCGCATGAAGCAGAGGCTACGAGAAGCGATGCGATGTGGTCTTCTCGAGTTGCCGAGACGACGTCCTCCGCGAAGGATCGCTTGCTCCTTGCGTTCGATCACGACACCGCCTGCGGCCTGATCTGGTGCAGGTTGTCCGACGATGAACCGGCTGCCGCCCACCTGTTCCAGATGTGGGTCGACCCGGCCACGCGAGGCATGGGCGCCGGTCGGGCCTTGCTCCACGAGGCCGTCTCCTGGGCAGAGAGCGTTGGCGCGCGCAGCGTGCACCTGGGCGTCACCGCCGCAGACACGCCGGCGATGCGCCTGTACCTCGCATGCGGCTTCCAGCCCGATGGCGCAGCGCAGCCGCTGCGGGAGCACTCCGCCTTGATGGCCCAGCCGATGAGCCTCACCCTTGGAACGGCGGCCCGCTGACCGGCCCTGATTGGCTCGTCGAGCCACCTTCGTCTAAGCTCGGCGGACAAGACGCTCCCTGAGGTTCCACCATGCTCCAAATGCGCCCCGGCTGTGAATGCTGCAACCGAGACCTGCCACCCGATTCAGCCGATGCCCGCATCTGCTCTTTCGAATGCACATTCTGCAGCGATTGCGCAAGCCAACGCCTTGCAGGCACATGCCCGAACTGCGGCGGAGAGTTGCTCCCGCGCCCATCGCGGCCGGCGGCCAAGCTCGAGAAGTACCCGGCTTCGACCACGCGGGTGTTCAAGCCTGAAGGTTGCGCGGCAGCCTCGTGAAGTGTCGTCGTCAGGCATGACCTGTTGACGACCAGTTCGGCAAGCGGCAGTCCAGCGGACCGCCCCACTCAGAGGAGACTCGCATGGGACTTCTGACCTTCAGCCTCAACGTCACCCTGGACGGCTGCGTCGACCACCAGGAGGGAATCGCCGACGACGAGACGCACGCCTTCTTCACCCGCCTCATGGACGAGGCTGGAGCGATGCTGTGGGGCCGCGTCACCTACGAGATGATGGAAAGCTACTGGCCAGCGGTCGCCCGCGGCGATGTGGAGGCGCCGCCGGCCGTGCGCGAATGGGCGGTCAAGCTGGAGAACAAGCCCAAGTACGTCGTTTCGTCGACGCGAACGGACTTCCCGTGGAGCCACAGCCATCACATCGCCGGCGACTTGCGCTCGGGCCTGCAAAAGCTCAAGGACGCGACCCCGGCCGGCGTGCTCCTCGGCAGCGGCAAGCTCGCGACCGAGCTGGACCGGCTGGATCTGATCGACGAATACCAGTTCCTCGTTCACCCCAGGATCGCCGGTCATGGCCCGACGCTGTACCAGAGCGGGCTGCCCCACACGCGACGGCTTGAACTGGTCTCGGCGATGCCGCTGCGCAACGGTGCGGTCGCCACGCACTACCGACGCGCGCGCGACTAGCAATGGGTTGCAGCGCACGGGCTGCTGAGCCGGAACGTTGAACGACTGCGCCCCGGGGTGACCGGCCAGAACCGGTCGTTCGCCGCACATACCGATGCGCGCGTCTTCAGTCAGTTTCCGCAAGCCGAATGCTTCTGTCCTTCGGTGCCATTGGGCAACCCCAGAAAGTCCAGGATGTGCGGCGTCGCGCCATCCACCTGCAGCTTCGCGGTCGCACTCAGGTTGCCCTGACAGTAGCTGGCCTTCAGTGGGTTGAGATAGTTGTTGTTCAGGATGAGCAAGGTGCTCCGCTCCGCCGCCGTCTGCCCGCCATGACCACTGCCCGTGCCACCGTGGTCCGAGGTCACGACGATCAGCCACTCCTCGTTCGCATAGTTCGGCCGCGCCGTGAGTGCAGCGAGCACCTGCGCGATCTGCTGGTCTTCGCCGGCGATCTTGCCCTGGTAGTTCGCATTGAACGGGTCGTAGCTCGGTGCGTGGACGTCCACGTTGTGCAGGTAGTAGAAGATCGCTGTCGGCGGGTTCTTCCAGCCCAACCATCCATTGACCGCGTCGGTGGCCTGCTGCGAGTTCTTGGCCGCATTGGCGACCACGAAGTCGGCCTTTGCGGGACGCAGGTTGTGGGTGATGTTGAACCAGTCACCCACGACCGCTGTCGTCGCCGTGGGCCAGGCCTGCTTGATGAGGTCGAACACATGGGTCTTGAGCAGCTTCTGGTTCGGGTCGTTCGAGGTGACGCCGTGCTTGTCGGCCCAGAAGCCGGTAAATACCGACGACCAGCCGGGACCACTCACCGTCGCCTGTTTGGTGCCGCCCGCCAGCAGATTGCCGTGGAAGGCGCCGCCTGCGATCAATGCCGACATCGCCGGCGTCTGAACACAACCCTGACACTGGATCGCATCGCCTCGCAGACCGTCGATGCCGATCAGCAGCACGTGCCTGTTGCCCGGTACCGGGTTGGGAATCCCCTCGCCGGCGATCAATGAATAGTGGTCGTAGGGGTTGCCGGGATAGTCGCTCTTCAGCCCACCCACGTCGCTGGCACGTTTGTCACTCAGGTCACAACGCTGCGGGGTCTTGTGATAGTCGAAGGATTTGCACCAGCCGGAGCGACTCGCATCGGTGCAGGCGCTGGCGCAATCGCCGGGCGTGACGGCCTGCAGGCTCTCGGTGTTGTGCCCACTGATCGCCGCGTCGGGCGTGCGCAGGAAGGGCTTCAGCGGGTCGGGCTTGAGGCTGTAGTGGTCGTAGGGATTGCCGGGATAGTCGGTCTTCAGTCCGCCCACGTCGGCTGCGCGCTTGTCGCTGAGGTCGCAGCTCTGGTTGACCTTGTGGAAGTCGAAGGACACGCACCACGTGGCGCGCGGCGCGCCGAGGCAGGCCGAGGCACACATTTCAGGCGTGGTCTGAGTCAGATTCTCGACGTTGTAGCCCGCGATCGCGGCATTCGGCGATCGCTCGAACGCATCGAGTGAGGCGGCACTCGCAAGGCCTGCGAGCGCGACTGACAAACACGCCAGCCCGGCGCGAATGAATGCTTTCATGTGGTGTCTCCTCATGGCGTGGTGGAGGATGGATGGGTGCGCGTCGGAGAGCGCCGCTCGAGTCACTCGCGCAAAGGCGGTCTCTGGTACCTATGGATCCATTTCGCGGCGACGTCGAAGGCCAGGTCCCGATACAAAAGTCTCTTTGCAAGACAAGGCTCGAGGTCATTCTTTGGATTCGGTGCCGTCCTTTCACCGTCGCTCAGGTCCGGAACCGGGACAGTGGCGGCAGGCGCCGCCGCCGCTGCTGGTTCGGTGGTCGATGGAGTCATTGCGAGCCGTCCACGATCGGTTCCTTGGCACGCAGGCGCCCCACCACCGCCGCCTCGGCGACCAGTGGATGGGCGGGGAACGACACGGAATTCACCACGGCAGCGAATAGGTCTTGGTGTTGGTGAAGCTCTTCATCGCCTCGAGCACGCCTTCCTTGTAGCCCAGGCCCGAGTCCTTGATGCCGCCGAAGGGCGTGAGCTCGAGCCGATAGCCCGGCACCTCGCGCACGTTCACGCTGCCCACGTTCAGCTCGCGGATGAAGCGCGTGATGTAGTCCAGCCGGTTGGTGCAGATCGACGACGACAGGCCGTACGCCGTGCCGTTGG